>CAVILU010000168.1:0-4927 GCA_963643535.1 bacterium
CCATAAGGATAATAGAGATGAGGCCGACAGTCAAGAGTATCACCTTGAGCTCGTTGCCGGCCCACGTCCAGTGTTTTACCTTGAGCGAGAACATCGGTATCTCACTAACGAGGAGTCCGCAGAAGACAAGTACCATTACGATGACGACCACGGGTGTCATGACCGAACGGAATATCTCCTCATTGTCTGCCAACATCCAGATGAGCGATGCCGTGAAGAGGCCCGTGGCAGTAGTCGTGAGGCCAAGGAAACTCTCAGTCTGACGAGTGTCGATATTGAACTTGGCGAGACGCAAACCCGCAAAGACGCTAAGAATGAGCGGAGCCGCGGTCTGGGCTATCTGAGTGGCATCCATCTCAGAAAAAACAGTCTCATACGAGCCGGTAAGATACCAACGGATATAGGTGGACCATATGGCAGCAGGCGCAAGACCGAATGAGATATTATCCGCAAGAGAGTCGAGCTCCTTGCCCATAGGGCCACTTACGCCCAGTGCGCGAGCCGCAAACCCGTCGAAGAAATCGAACACCGCGCCGGCAATAATGAAGAGAGCCGCCGCCCTAAGCTGGCCTCCGAAAGCGCAAGCCGTTGCAAGCACGCCGCAAAGGAGGTTCATTGAGGTTATTGTGTTCGGGATATATCGTTTGATTGACATTTCTTTTGCTGTTGATTTTCGCTGTTGTTGTTCAGAATGGCAGTATCCTGTCTTTTGTGATCTCGATGGCCATGACCGAGGTGTCGTCGAAGGCTTTTCCCTTGCTTATGGTGTCCTCGGCCAATGAGCAAATCTCTTGCATCGTGGGGTCGATGCCCATGTTCTTTTTCATTATTTCGAGGAGCTTCTCGGCGTTGCTGCCAATGCCTGTGGCCTCCTCTATCTCTACGAGTCCGTCGGTATAAGACACGAGGAGGTCGCCCTTGTGCAGTCGCATCTCGCCCTCGTCTACGCCTGGCAGCTCGTCCAACATACCGAGGCCTATCGATCCACTCAGTAGCTCACACACATGGCCTTGTCTATTGAGCAGCGGGGGCAGGTGACCTGCGTTGACGTATGTCATATGTCCCGTGAGGCAGTCGTAGCGACCAATGAAGAGGGTGATGAACTTCTCGCCTTTGGTATTCTGGCAGACGCGGCGGTTGAGCTCCATGACGAGCTCCTTGAGGTCCTTCTTGTCCGTGAAGAGGGCGCGCACCATGGCCTGGAAGTTGCTCATGAGCAGTGCCGCTGCCACGCCTTTTCCGCTGACGTCCGCAATGCAGAAGCCTATGCGGCGAGGCGAGAGCTGGAGGATGTCGAAGTAGTCGCCGCCAACCTGGTCATGAGGATGGTAATACGAGCGCGCACGTGTGTGACCCGTCTGGAGCAGCATGCCGTCGGGCGGAATAAGTCCCGTCTGAATCCTCGAAGCGAGGGCAAGCTCCTGTCGCAAAGACTCTTGCTTGATGAGCCTGGCCTGCATCTTCTTGTTCTCGATGGCGACAATGATGAGGTTCGAGAGGATCTGGATGAACTTGAGGTTGCGCAGCGTGGGGCTGATGCCGTCGCCAAGATTGCCGTCGCCCACAAGGACGTAGCCCATGATGTGGTACTTATGGCGGAGTGGTATTACGGCGTCGAAACCCTTGATGATGCTCGTCTCGTCCATTCCGAGGCTCTGGATGGCCGTGTAGCTCTTGAGGTCGCGCTCCACGTCTATGGCGCTCTTCTCGGCCTCGGTGACGTTGCTCTGCAAGAGGCACTTCCACGTCCCGTCGGTGAGCGTGAAGACGAGAATCTTGCTTACCTGCAAGTCCTCCTTCAGGAGTATCTCGAACTCCTGCATGAGCTCCTCGACGGTGCTATCCTCGTTTATCGTCTGAGTGACGTCAAGCAGAAGGTTTATCTTCTCCTTGTAGAGGCGCACCACGTTCCTCTCGTTTGCCATGGGGTGTGGGGTGTGAATGTTGTTGGGGACTCTTGTTTGCTGCCGAATAAGGCAAAAGGCCGCGGGGTTGCGTAGTGTCTACGCGCCCCGCGGCCGTAATGGTATTTGTTCAAATCACGAGGCGGGTGCCTCCTGTGGGGCTTGCGCCTTGATTATTTGACGCGCTCGAGGTAAGAACGATCGCGGGTGTCTACCTTAATCTTGTCACCGGTGTTGACGAAGAGGGGAACCATGATGGTTGCGCCGGTCTCGATGGTGGCAGGCTTGAGGGAGGTGGTGGAAGAGGTGTCGCCACGTACGCCCGGCTCGGTGTAGGTGACCTCGTAGGTCATGTTGACGGGGAGCTCGGCGGTGAGGACGGTCTCGGTCTCAGCGTGTACGAGTACCTGGATGTTCTCGCCCTCCTTCATGAGGTCGGCGTTCTCGATCTGATCCTCGGTGAGGATGATCTCCTCGTAGGTCTCGGTGTTCATCAAATGGTAGTCAGAACCCTCCTTGTAGGTGTACTGATACTGGCGATGCTCTACGCGAGCCTCGTCGATCTTGACACCGGAGTTGAAGGTGTTGTCGATCACCTTGCCGGTCTTGACGTTCTTGAGGGTAGTACGTACGAAAGCGGGGCCTTTGCCGGGCTTAACATGGAGGAACTTGACGATGAAGTACAACTGGCCGTTGTACTCGATGCACATACCGTTGCGAAAATCTGCAGTAGTTGCCATATTGGTTGTTTACTCTGAGTAGTATTTTACAAATTCACTTGCAAAACTATAAAATCCAAATGAGAAATATGCATCTCCATTCACTATTTATTTGCATTCGCTTTCTTTTTCAACCACATTGACACGGTTATGTTTGACTTTTTATCACCTTTCCAATGCCCATCTTCGCTTGTGCGGCAATCCAGCAACCCTCTGTTTTGTCTTAAAATGTCGCAAAGTGCACACGTTTGTACAAAATATTTGTTAAATTTGCACGCAGCAGGAAAAACTTGCGCAAACCTCCATTTCCCTCGATTTACTCATACCACAAAATTCATATAATGGAAGGAGTTTTCTCTTATATCATCGGCCTCGGCGCCGCAGTGATGATGCCTATAATCTTCACCATCCTCGGTGTCTGCATCGGCATCAATTTCTCTAAAGCTCTCAAGAGCGGCCTCTACGTCGGCGTCGGTTTCGTCGGCCTCAGCATCGTGACCGCGCTCCTCACAAGCAGTCTCGGTCCCGCACTCGCAAAGGTGACCGAGATCTACGGCCTTGAACTCCAAGTCTTCGACATGGGCTGGCCTGCCGCGGCTTCAGTGGCCTACAATACTCTCGTAGGCTCGTTCATCATCCCCGTCTGCCTCGGTGTCAATCTCCTGCTCCTTCTCATAGGTTGCACCCGCACCGTCAACATCGACCTCTGGAACTATTGGCACTTTGCCTTCATCGGTGCGGTCGTCTATTTCATGACGGACAGTGTCGCTCTCGGCTTCTTCGCTGCAATCGTTTGCTACATTATTACTCTCGTGCTCGCCGATATGACGGCTAAGAAGTTCCAAAACTTCTATCCCGGCATGGAGGGCATCAGCATCCCGCAGCCTTTCTGCCAGGGCTTTATGCCTTTTGCTCTCGCTATCGACAAGGGTCTCGACTACGTTCCTGGCATCAATAAGGTGAATATCGACGCCGAGGGCATGAAGAAGAAGTTTGGTCTCTTCGGTGAGCCACTCTTCCTCGGCGTAATCATTGGCATCATAATCGGTTGCCTCGCCTGCAAGGATGCTACGGAGCTCGTAGACAATATCCCGTCGACTCTCGGCCTCGGCATCAAGATGGGTGCCGTAATGGAACTCATCCCTCGCATCACCAGCCTCTTCATTGAGGGTCTCAAGCCTATTTCCGAAGCCACCCGCGCTCTCGTAGCCAAGAAGTTCGGTGCCGACAAGGAACTCTATATAGGTATGAGCCCCGCCCTTGTGATTGGTCACCCCACCACTCTCGTGGTCTCTCTCCTCCTCATCCCCGTAACCCTCGTGCTCGCTGTAGTCCTCCCGGGCAACCAGTTCCTCCCGCTTGCGAGCCTCGCCGGAATGTTCTACGTCTTCGTGATGGTACTCCCCTTCACCAAGGGCAACGTCCTCCGCAGCTTCATTGTCGGTCTCGTCGTTATGGTTCTCGGTCTCTACTTCGTTACCCTTATGGCACCCGACTTCTCTAAGGCCGCAGCCGATGTCTATGCCAATACTCAGGATAAGGCCGTTGCCGTCCCCGAGGGCTTTAGTGCTGGCTCTCTCGACTTCTGCTCTTCGCCTCTCGCTACGGTAATCTATAGCGCAATGCGTTTCCTCGGCTCGGCTGTCGGCATTGTTGTGCTCTCAGTTCTGACCATAGGTATGGTTGTCTGGAACCGTATGCGAATCAAGGCCAACAAATAAGATTTCCCTTCCCACTAAAAAACATAGTGACAACACATAAAAATATAAAGTACTAAAATGAAAAAGACTTTTGCCCTGATGGCGTGCGCCGTAATGGCCCTTGCCGCCAATGCGCAGCAGAACTATAAGGTGCAGACCGCCTGCCACCCCGACGACGTTAAGCACTACGACACCGAGAAGCTCCGTGAGCGTTTCATGATGGAGAAGGTCATGGTGGCCGACGAGATCAACCTCACCTACACCCTCTACGACCGCCTCATCTACGGAGGCGCAATGCCCGTGACCAAGTCCCTCAAGCTCGAGACTTTCCGCGAGCTCGGTCCCGAGATCACCTATTTCCTTGAGCGTCGTGAGCTCGGCGTGATTAATGTTGGTGGCGACGGCATCGTGTCTGTAGATGGCGTTGACTACGATCTCGACCATCGCGACGCTATCTATGTAGGTTGCGGCCACAAGGACATCGTCTTCAAGAGCAAGGATGCCCAGAACCCCGCCAAGTTCTATATCAACTCTGCTCCGGCTTACAAGCAGTACTGCACCCAGATTATCACCCTCGATAAGCAGAAGTACGAGAAGAACAAGA
>CAVILU010000169.1:0-4216 GCA_963643535.1 bacterium
TTCTACTTCTTCCCCAACGTCGAGGCATTCTTTGGCAAGAAGACACCCGATGGCAAGGTTATCGAGAACTCAAGCGACCTCGCAATGTACCTCCTTACCGTTGGTCACGTTGCTACAGTTGCCGGTTCCGCATTCGGTGCAGAGGGCTATATCCGCCTCTCTTACGCAACGAGCCAGGAGAAGCTCCGCACCGCGGTCAAGCGCATCTCTGACGCGCTCAAGCAACTCCAGTAAACTATTCTGACGGACAAGCACTTAGCAAAACCGTCGACGTAGTCATACACAAAAGAAGCCTCTACTTAATCGAAAAGATAAGTAGAGGCTTTTCTTATATGTACCGCCCCATTAATTTCACATTATTGAGATTTTAATCTAAATTCGCGATATGTGGCTAAAATGTGCAACTATAATAGCGGCTATCACTCCGTTTTGTTTATCCGCCTTCTCACAAACGAGGAGCGGCAGTGCTATGGAGTTTCTCGACGTGCCGCAAGTTACAAGACTCATTGGTTCGGGCGGTATGCATGCAACAACTGGCGTATCGACCCCCTCTATGGTATTCCATAACCCGGCGGCAGTGGCAGACACTGTCAGTGGCACAGTGAGCCTCACGATTTCGCCAGTGACCGAAGGCATAAAATATGCCTCTGGGGCTTACACGTTCACATTGAACAACATTGGCTGCCTGACAGGAGGCTTGCTTTACGCTGGATATGGTGACTTCACCAGGACAGACGAGCAGGGTAACGAGATGGGGCAATTCACGGCTAATGAGGGCGCATTGTATCTGTCGTACTCACGCGAGATGGCCCCATGGCTTCGTTTGGGTGCTACTTTCAAGCCTATCTACAGCAAGATGGCGGACTACTCGTCATTTGCCTTGGCTATGGATTTTGGCGCAGACTTCAGTTTCGCCGATGGGCGACTGAAAACAGCATTGTCCATCAGGAATATAGGTGCCGTAGTAAAAAAATACTCAGAAGAGGACACACGCTCTTCGCTACCTGCCGACATAAAGATTGGTTTCGCCTACAAAGCGGAGCATGCGCCTTTCCGCATCATGATAACCCTCAAAGACCTGACAGACTGGGACATTGCCGCAAATGGGAAGAAGCTGAATGTAGGCGACAATATCTTGCGTCATACACTCATTGGACTGGAATTCACACCCGTCAAGGCATTCTACTTTGCATTTGGATATGACCAGCGCACACGTCGCGACCAGATAAGTTCTGAATCTGGCGGAATGGCTGGTTTCTCATGGGGCGCAGGTCTGCACGTAGCAAAAATAGACATACAATATTCTCACAGCAGGTACCACTCAGCTGGTTCATTGAACTCAATAACATTGGCCACCAATTGGCGGAAATGGGTAAAATAGAGATATGAGACGAGTAAAGAGAGATTTGTTCTCACTTTTGTTAAATCTTGCAGCCATGCTCATCGCATGGCTTCTTACTTTTGGTATCGGCAGGCTTATTTTCGTTGCAATAAACTCGTCGAAGAGTATCGACGTGCCGACCTCACTTTTGAATGAAGCTTTTCTACGCGGAACCAAGTTCGACCTCAGCATCTGGGGGTACGGAAGTGTCATTGCGTGCGTAATCTTTGCCGTTGCCGTGTGGTTTGACAAGGAGAAACGTGATGCATGCAAGTTTGCCCATAAATTTACAGCCTACTTTATTGGCATAATTGTCGGCATAGTAATTTTTGTACTTCCAGCAGAAGCAATAACATATAAAGCTTGGGGACACCACGTTGACGCTGGCTCTCTGATGACGATAGCCGACCGACCAGAACTTTTGCTCGCCTCTGCTGAGACTTGGTTCGAGGTGGCGTATTTCGTCATTATGCTTATCGCGGCCTTTGTCTTTTTCGGCATTGTCGTGAAGCTTTGCAAGAAGGCCACGCAAATTGCTTATGGGAAAAAAGAATATGAACCAGCAGCTGTAGTCGAAAAGGCTGTTATCTGCATTGCATCGCTTGTCGTTGGTGGACTTATGATAATTCCCATCCGCGGTGGAGTTGGCCTCATCCCACTCAATACCGGCAACGCATATTTCAGTCACAAAGTATTTGCCAACCACGTGGCTGTAAACCCGATATGGAATTTCATATACTCCACCAAGAGGGCAAAGCAAGCCGACATCAAGTATGAATTTATGGCCGAAGATGAAATGGAGGCAAAATTCGCAAACTTGATGAAAGCGGAAGGTCAATTCCCCAAAATATTCAAAACAGAGAAGCCGAACATCGTAGTCATATTACTTGAGAGTTTCTCGGCCCACGGAATAGAGTACCTCGGAGGCGAAAATGCGACACCCAATATCGATTCACTACGACATACCGGCGTCTACTTCAACAACTTCTTCGCATCTTCAGACCGTTCGGGCAAAGGCCTACTCTCTGTAATGAACGCTTATCCCAGCCTTCCCACAATCCGTGTAATCCAATTTCCGCAGAAAACGCAAAACATCCCTTCGCTTGCCGCAGCGTTGCGAAATGGAGGTTACACAAACCAAACATTCATATACGGAGGCGACATAAACTTCAATAACTTCAATTCGCTTGTAAATCAAGACGGATTCGACAGAGTTATAACAGAAGATGACTTCACAAATGAACAAAAGGGTGACAAATGGGGAGCGCACGACGAATACACATTCGATCGTCTCCTAGAGACAATAGGCACGCAACCCGAGCCATTCTATGACTTCTACTTCACGCTCAGCAGCCACGAACCTTTCACCGTCCCGATGGAACGTAAAATGGAGAATGACTACCTCAACTCAATGTATTACACCGACCAATGCCTCGGTAAATTCATGCGTGAGGCCCGCAAGCAAAAATGGTGGGACAATACCGTTTTTGTACTCCTTGCTGACCATGGGCACGGAGGTCCCAACAATGTAAATGAAACGGACAGGAAGAAGTTCAATATTCCATTGATAATCACGGGTGGTGCCGTCATCCCCAAGGACTCGCTCGTAACGTCATACGGTAGCCAGACAGACCTCACGGCGACCCTCCTAAGCCAAGTTGGTTTAGACACTCAAGACTTCACTTTCAGCAAAAACTTGCTGGATTCCACAGCGGTAGACTTCGCATTCTTCGACTTCTCTGACGGTTTCGGTTTCGTCACACCCACGAACTATGAGGTGTACGACAACCAAATGTCACAATTTATCCGTCGCGACGACATGTCCACTGCGGCTGACACAATAAGCGGCAAAGCCTACTTGCAAAAAATAGCAAAAGACTTCCATAACAGATGACAAGAGACGAACTCGAGATAATGGCCCCTGTAGGTTCATATGAATCGCTGATGGCCGCCATACAAGGACATGCAGACTCGGTGTATTTCGGCATCGAGAAGCTGAATATGCGCTCGCGCTCAAGCAACAACTTCACTTTCGACGACCTGAAGAAAATTGCTGAAATAGCAAACGAGCACAACCTAAAGACCTACCTGACAGTCAATACTGTAATCTACGACAACGAGATGGAGCTTATGCACCAAATTGTTGACGCGGCGAAAGCTAATGGCATCACAGCCATCATAGCATCAGACTTGGCTGTAATAACCTATGCCCACTCGATTGGCGTAGAAGTGCACATCTCGACCCAATGTAATGTAAGCAACTTCGACGCACTGAAGTTCTATAGCCAATACGCCGATGTTGTCGTATTAGCCCGCGAGCTTAATATGACCCAAGTTAAGGCCATAAGTCAGAGAATAAAGGAGGAGAACATCCGTGGTCCAAAAGGAGAATTAGTGCGCATCGAGATGTTCGCCCACGGAGCTCTCTGCATGGCAGTATCAGGCAAATGCTACCTCAGCCTCGACAACCTTGGGCAGAGCGGAAACAGAGGCGCATGCCTGCAAGTATGCCGACGCAAATACACAGTGCGCGACACGGACTCCGATCTTGAACTCGAAGTAGACGGCAAATACATCATGTCGCCCAAAGACTTGAAGACTATCGGCTTTCTCAACGTCCTCATCGACGCAGGTGTAAAAGTATTCAAGATAGAGGGCCGCGCACGCTCCGCAGATTATGTAAAGACAGTCTGTGAATGTTATGATGAGGCCGCAAACGCAGTAGCCGACGGCTCATACAGCCAAGATAAAATCGAGGTTTGGAACGAACGCCTGTCACGCGTATTCAACCGCGGATTCTGGGATGGATATTACCTGGGGCAGACTCTTGGGGAA
>CAVILU010000169.1:4226-4896 GCA_963643535.1 bacterium
GATATTACCAAGGCCAGAAGATGGGCGAGTGGAACGACATAAACGGAAACAAGGCAACAAAGAAAAAAGTCTACCTAGGCAAAGTCACCAATTACTTCAAAAAGATTGGCGTAACAGAGCTTAAACTCGAGACGAGTGGACTTGCTATTGGAGACGAACTTGTCATTATGGGACCGACATCCGGTGTCGTAGAGACCACAGTCAGCACTATATGCGACGAAGCCAAGCAAGAGGTTTCGGAAGCGCAAAAGGGTCAAAGCGTGGCTATTAAGACACCTTTACGCACACGCCTCAATGACAAAGTTTATAAAATTTTAGACTCAGAATTAGTTTCTGACTAAAAACAGCAAAAAAATGCTATATTTGCTATGCTGTTCTTTGTAAACTCCAACGACCAAAGCGAAAATCCGAACTAAAACAACGGCAGACGAGCGCAAAGGAAGGAGAAAGGAATGGCGGCGGACGAGACTAAAACATCGAATCTGCGGATGTTCGAGAGTGCGCTGTATGCACTATAAGTAACTAATAGATAGCATAATGGCAGATACAGACAAGAAGCCAACAATCCTCGTAGCCGAGGACAACGAGAGCAACTACTTGTTGGTCTCGTACTTGTTGAGAAGTGAGTATGAATTGCTTTGGGCACGCGACGGTGTCGAGGCTCTTGAGC
>CAVILU010000170.1:0-4828 GCA_963643535.1 bacterium
GCGTTACCCCGCACGGGGAGCCCAGTTATTTGTAACCTAGGGAACGGCCTGCGGCGCAAGCTTTGCACACACGGTTCTGAGCTAATCGCTAAGGTTTTTTGCCCTAGGGCTTGCGCCCTGGGCTATCTTACAACGCCCCTTTGGGGCTCACATTCAGTTCACAGTGCACAGTGCACAGTTTGCGTTACCCCGCACGGGGAGCCCAGTAATTTGTAACCTAGGGAACGGTCGCTGCGCAAGCTTTGCACGCACGGTTCTGAGCTAATCGCTAAGAACTCGTAGTGCCTTTGGGGCTCCATTATCCGCATGTGGTAAACGGTAATTGTCAATTGTTATTTGTCAATTGTCAATTGGAAGTGCCCTGCTTCGCTTTACACGATTCTAAGCTGCGCTAAGAATTCGTAGTATCCGGGCCCTACATACGTTTACCCCGCGCGGGGTTCTAGTAATTGTCAATTGTTATTTGTCAATTGTCAATTGTTTAGTTTCCCGTGGAACACCCCCCTACTCTTTCGATTCGTAAGATTCGTCGGGATGGAAATAGGCGAAAACTAACAATCCTTTACTTTTTCCTATCGTTTCCTCAATTTGTGTAAGCGACGCCTGACGGATGCTCTCCACTCCGCCGAAGGTTTTGAAGAGCGCCTCCTTGGTCTTCGGACCTATGCCCTTGACCTCGTCCAGCTCCGACGCCACCATCGATTTGCTGCGCTTATTGCGGTGGAACGTTATCGCCACGCGGTGCACCTCGTCCTGCATGCGGGTGAAGAAGCGGAACACCGAGTCCGTCTTCGCCACACCCTGGACAACCTTGGGCGGAAAACCCACCAATATCTGGTTCGTGCGGTGGTGCGAGTCCTTGGCCAGGCCTATGATATTGAGGTGGAGACCAAGAGCAGCGGTGGCCTCGCGGATAACCTCCATCTGCCCCACTCCACCGTCGGCAACCACGAGGTCCGGCATCTCCTGACCCTCGTTCTGCAGACGCGAGTAACGGCGGTAGACGACCTCGTACATCGATGCGTAGTCATCGGGACCCTCGACTGTCTTGATATTGAAAAGGCGGTAGTCCTTGCGGCTCGGCTTGCCATCGCGGTAGACCACGCACGCCGCCACGGCATTTGTGCCCTGAATATTCGAGTTGTCGAAGCACTCCATGTGCCGCGGGAGGACGGGCAGACTGAGCAACTCCTTGATCTGTATGAGCAACTTCTCCTCGTGAGTTGCACGCACGCGTATCGCCTCCTGCTTGAGGAGCTCCAGTTTATAGAGACGGGCGTTCTTCTCAGAGAGCTCTAGGAGACGCTTCTTGTCGCCCGACTGGGGAGTGACGAACGTTATCCCCTGGAACTCCGTGTCTGGCATGAAAGGCACCACAATCTCACGCTGCAGCACCCCACTAGTCTCGCGCACGCTCTGAATGCCGAAAGAGAGTATCTCCGCGTCCTCCTCATCCAGCTTGCGCTTGAAAGTCATTGTGTACGACGACAAGATCTGACTCTCCTGGACGCGCATAAAGTTGACGTAGCTCTCCCCCTTCTCGTCGTCCCTCGCCACGCTGAACACGTCGCAGTTAAATACGCCATTGCCAGCCACGAGCGACCGGCTCTGGTAGTTCGACAGCCGCTCAATCTTGCGCCTCAGCACCTCGGCACGCTCAAACTCCAGTTCCTCGGCGGCCTCGTTCATCTCAGCCCTCATTTGGCGCACTATGGGGGCTATATTCCCCCTCAAAATATCCTTGACGGACGAGATGTACTCCCCGTACTTTTCCTCGCTTATTTTGCCCTCACAGGGCCCGTCGCAGAGCTTAAGGTGATACTTGAGGCAAACGCTGTAACGCCCTGTGCGTACGTTCTCTGGCGCAAGGTTGAAGGCGCATTGGCGGAGGGGGAAAGTGTGTTTGAAGATGTCCAGGAGGTCGCGCAGCTGCGACCCGTTGGGATATGGGCCGAAATATGTGCTACCGTCGCGGACGTGGCGGCGGGTGGAGATGACTCGCGGATAGGGCTCGTTGAGGATGGCAATCCACGGATATGTCTTGTCGTCCTTGAGCAGGATGTTATATTGCGGCTTGTGCTTCTTGATGAGGTTGTTCTCCAGCAGGAGGGCGTCCTCCTCGTTGTTGACTATTATATGGCGTATGTCCCATATCTTGCTCACGAGCATGGTGGTCTTGCTCGTCTGCTTCTTATTGAGGAAGTACGAGGACACGCGCCGCTTGAGGTTCTTGGCCTTGCCGACGTAGATTATCTTACCCGTCTTGTCGAAGTACTGATATACTCCGGGCAAGTCGGGCAGTACGCTCACGAGCTGCTTGAGGCGCTCCAGGCGTGAGGGTTCTTCCAGTTCACAGTTCATATCAGTGCACAGTGCACAGCTCTCGGTGCACAGTTAAGTTGGGTGTTTAGTTGGGAAAAGTGGGATTTCGCTAGGGCTTCGCGCATTGCGTACATATTGTAGTGCTATCTAATAATAGATAAAATAGCTTATCTTACAAGAAATCAATCAAAAAGAGCTATCTAAAAATTATTGGATAGATATCAACAAAAAGACGGTAGCAATAGCCATAAACAGCACAAAAAACAGGCAATTGTCAATAACTCGCAGTCATTAATGTGGTACATAAAGCCATAAACAGCACAAAATCCGCAGTAATTGTCAATTGTCAATTGTCAATTGTCAATTGAAAAGAGTTTTACAAACTCAAACCTATCAACATCAAAGAGTCCGCGGTCGCCAATCTTGAGGCTAGGGATAACGAGGAGCGACATGAACGCCATAGTCATAAAGGGCGATGCGAGGGTCGTTCCACACTCGCGCTGAGCCATATTGACAAGGGCACGGTACTCGGCCGCCACATCCTGCCAAGGGCGAGTGGTCATAAGTCCCGCCACAGGGAGCTCAAGCTTATGCATCTCGGAGCCCACCCCGGCGGTGAGGACAATGCCGCCCTTCATACGGAACATCTCATTAGCCACCTCAGCCATGACCTCCGCATCGGTTCCAATAACGACCACGTTGTGCGAATCGTGTGCAATGGATGCCGCCATGGCACCGCGTTTGAGCCCCACGCCCGAGATGAAACCATTCATCACGGGTGCCGAAGCTGAGTAACGGTTGACGACGGATATCTTAAGCACGTCGTCACCCACATCGGCCTTGACCTCCTCCCCTGCCCTAGCGGCGGTCTTCCACATCTTGCACTGGCTGACGAGCTGATCGCGGACGAGACCTATGACGCGTGCCGTGGGCTGGTCAGCGGGGGCCACGATACGGAAATCGTCGGCCGTGAATGTGCGGTCGGCGAAGTTATTCACCACGGGTGTCGGGGAGACCTCGTATGTCAGATTGCCATCGGCAAAGACTTTTTGGCCGTCGATATACACCTCGCGCACGTCGTACTGGTCGATGTCGGAGACGAGCACGAAGTCGGCACGGTCGCCCTTTTGTCCGCGCCCCGCGTCGAGTCGGTAGTGCTCAATGGGGTTGAGAGTGAGGACGCGGAAGATGTCGAAGATGTCGACACCCATCTGTCGGGCTCGGCGGTAGAACTTGTCGATATGTCCGCGGTCCTCGATATCGTCGGGGTGGGCATCGTCGGTGCAGGCCATGATGTCGGGGATATTGGTGCGGAAGAGGGGTTCGAGGGCGGCTAGATTGCGTGCCGCACTACCCTCTCGGATGAGGATCTTCATGCCGAGGGCTATCTTGGCTTGCGCCTCGGAAAGTTCGTAGCTCTCGTGGTCGGTGGACACTCCCGCCGCCACGTATTTTGTGAGTCGCTCGTCGGTGATGCCCGGTATATGTCCGTCGACGGGTTTCCCAGCCTCCTTGGCTATCCGCATTTCCTCAAGTACTTTGGGGTCGCCACCGAGGAGACCCGGGTAGTTCATCATCTCGGCGAGGGCCACGGCTCGCGGCATAAGGTGGCGTATCTGCTCGGGACCAAACTCCGCGCCGTTTGTCTCGAAGGGCGTGGCGGGCACGCAGCTCGGGAGGGCGAAATAGATATGCAGTGGGGATTTGTCGGCATCGTCCATCATGTAGCGCACACCCTCTTCACCGAGCACATTTGCTATCTCGTGGGGGTCGCACACTATACCTATTGTGCCGTGGGGTATGACCATCGAGGCAAAACGTTGTGGCGTGAGCATCGAGCTCTCGATATGGACGTGGGCGTCTATGAGTCCCGGGACGAGGTATGGCAGTCCGTCGGTGGGTTGGCCGTCCACGATATCTATGTTCTCAATGGTGTTTGAGAAGGTGACGTGGGCCGTCGTGATGGTATGTTCCACGATGTCCACGTAGTTTACGAGGATTGTGTTTTTTTGTGGGATTGCTTTCATTTTGTAATTTGGGGATATGGTTTGTATAGGTTTTTTATGGGGTATTTTTGATGTTTGGTTTTAGAGTGTAAGTTTTGGGTTGTGTTTCACGTGAAACTTTTTCAGTTCACAGTGCACAGTTCACAGTTCACAGTTTGCGTTACCCCTACACAGGTTTCCCGGTAATTGTCAATTGTTATTTGTTAATTGTTAATTGCCCGAGAATTGTCAATTGTTATTTGTCAATTGTTAATTGAAAGTGCCTAGGGAACGGCCTTCGGGCTTTGCACACACGGTTCTAAGCTAATCGCTAAGAACTCGTAGCGCCTTGCTCCCCTAGGCTACGAGGGAGCATGCCCTGCTTCGCTTTACACGATTCTAAGCTGCGCTAAGAATTCGTAGTATGCCGGGCATCACATACGTTACCCCGAAGTTGGGAATTTTGTCAGTTCACAGTGCACAGTTCACAGTTCACAGTTTGCGTTACCCCTACACAGGTT
>CAVILU010000171.1:0-4815 GCA_963643535.1 bacterium
GTGGGATGCGAGACCCATACGCGGTTCTTTGGCACCTATGCCTACCGAGGCTATGTCGCTGAGCGTCAGTGTGCGGCCGTCGGATGTCACAACCGGAGCTTTGGCTATATCGTTTGCATCGGCCGAGGAGAGCATTCCGCGGATTATGTACTCGTTGCCATACTCATAGAGAGTGCCACCAGCGGCGTTTTGATTCATACCTTCCGTAGCCTCGCGGACGTCGGAGAGCGACACTCCGAGCGCACTCATCTTGGCGGGGTCAATAAGAACCTGATATTCCTTGAGGTCACCACCCATGACGGAGACCTGCGCCACGCCACCCGTAGCCAGGAGTCGCGGGCGAATGGTCCAATCCGCAATAGTGCGGAGGTCTATCATGCTAGTGCTGTCGGCCGTAAGGGATACGAACATCACTTCGCCAAGAATTGAGGATTGCGGGCCGAGGGTGGGATTGCCGACTTGCTCGGGCATCTCGTCACGCACCACGGCAATCTTCTCCGAGACTATCTGACGGGCGAGGTAAACATCTGTATCCCAATCGAATTCAACCCATACTACGGAGAAGCCGTTAGTTGAGGAAGAGCGCACGCGGCGCACGCCCGTGGCCCCGTTTACGGCCGTCTCGATAGGGAAGGTCACGAGTCTCTCGACCTCCTCACTCGCCATACCCTTGGCCTCGGTCATGACCACTACCGTCGGGGCGTTGAGGTCCGGGAAGACGTCCACATCCATCGTGGTGGCCGTATACGTACCCGCAAAGAGCAGGATGAGAGCCGCCACCACTATCGCCAGCCTATTGCTGAGCGAAAAGCGTATAATCTTGTCAAGCACTTTACTACTATGTTAAGTGTTAGCGGTTTAGTGATTATGCGTATGTGCGGGGATTGCCTTGGACGCACCAGCCAAATGGAGTCTGTGAGCCCCAGCCACTACGGCAATTTCGCCCTCTGCGAGACCCTTGACAATCTCGGTACGGATGCCGTCCGTCTCGCCCGTCTTTACTTCGCGGCGGTGGTATATGTCGCCGTCCTCCGCATCGCGCACGTAGACAAACGTAAGGCCTTGGTTCTCAATGATAGCTTCGTTTGGCACGCTCAGCGTCTTCTCGCCTTTTGCACCTTTAAGGATAAGGAATACCGATGCCGCCTGCCCTCCGAGAAACTGCTCACCATCGTCGGCAAAATCGAATGTCACGGGTACGTACGCGCCACCGTCGTTCACCGACACGCCGACGGAGACCAGTCGCCCGTTCATATTCACAAGGCGGAATGTGCTGTCGCTCGCCGATGTGCGGAAGTTTGCCGAGGCGATGTTGCGCAACGAGGCGAAATGCCTTTCTGGGACATCGGCACGGAGTCTCTTGCTGCCGCAACGCTCCACGGAGGCTATAGCCTGGCCGGCTTGCACATATTGTCCGTGGTCTATGAAGACTCGGGTCACGTGGCCGGACGCGGTGGCCGACACAGCCACACCGTTTTCCGTCATCTTGCTCGCGAGGGCTTCGTATGCCGTACGGGCGTTGTCAAATCGCAGCATCGTCTCCTCATACTCTTTTTGACTAATGATCTTGTCACCAATGAGTTCGTTGGCTCGGTCGTAATCTTTCTTTGCGGCCTCGTACTCCAGTCTAGCCTTTTGTGCGGCATCGCCCTCCTGGATTGCCTTGCCCGAGATGATTGCCACGGTCTGTCCCTTGCCGAGGTAGGCGCCCGGGGCAAGTTGACGGTCCGTGATGCTTACGATGCCGGACTGCGGGGCCACTATTGTGAGGCTTCCCGCGGCTTGGGCCTCAATGACTCCACTGCATGGGATGCTTGGCGCAAAGGTGGCGTCGGGGCGGATGGTGTCTACCGCCAGGTTTATGGCTTCGGCCTGCGCGTCGGAGAAGTGGACGTCGTCGGGGCCGAGGTGTTCTTCGTGACCTTCGTGGTCGTGTTCTTCCTCGGCTTCGTGGTGGTCGTGGTCGTCGTGCGCCGGAGACGTGGAGCATGCCGTGGCCGCAGCGAGAGGGAGTATAAATAATAGGTTCTTTATGCTATTGATATTCATCGCTCTGATTTATCTTCTGTTGGAATAATGCTCCCCATACGCTTTGCCTTGCGCCATAACAAAATAGACAAGACATACCAATGGCTATCAGCGAAATAGCGAATGGGAACAATAGTGGGGAATAATGGGAAAGGGGGAAAGATATGCCGAAAAATCAGCAAGCGACGGGCGGAGCCCTAAGTCCACGGACACCGATCTCGGCTGTCCGCCCAACAGTCTCGACCTCATATGGCCAAGCAAAATAACCGACGCAGACATCCTCGGGTACGTTTACCTCGGCAGTAGGGATGTCCAACAACATTACGGGAGCCAGGGAGCTCAGCACCAAGTTCTTGGCGACCACAAAAGCCTCCTTCTCGATGCACGAGGAAGAGTCGCCATTGTGGTGGGTGTGATTGTCGTTTGTGTGATGGTCGATCTCGCAAGTCTCCTCGACCATGCAGGCGCGCCCCATGTGGTGGTGATGCGGCAGGAGGGGAGCCGTGAGCAGTGCCAGCACCGCCACGGTTGTCAGGACCACCCTGAGGATGAAGCCCTCGCCTTGTCGCCTCAACGTCATCTACGTAATTTTTATTCAATGCAAATTTACTAATAGAAAGCGTGCAACCACGTTGCAAATCAGTAAAACTGCGAGGAGAAATGGATATTTAGTATCTTTGCCGCAAAAATTAAATTTCAAGAGATGAGAATAGGCGTTATCGTCGCGATGGACAAAGAGTTCGCGCAACTCAAGACCCTCCTCGCCGAGCCCCGTGAGGAGACTCACAACCGCAAGGCGTTCACCATTGGCCGCATTGGTGGCAATGAGATTATAATGCAGCAATGCGGCATCGGCAAGGTCAATAGCGCGATTGGAGCCGTCGAGATGATAGACAATTTCCATCCCGACCTTGTAATCTCCTCTGGCGTGGCCGGTGGCGCAGACATCAACCTCAATGTAACTGAGGTAGTGGTCTCCACCGAGTGCGTCTATCATGATGCCTATTGCGGCGACGAGTGCGAGTTTGGCCAAATCCTCGGCATGCCCGCTACGTTCAAGACTCCCGAGGAGTATGTAGCCAAAGCACTTGCCATCAATAACATCAACGACGGCAAGCATCCTCACATCCACGCCGGTCAGATTGTATCTGGCGAGTGGTTCGTAGATACAAAGGAGAAGATGCGCGACATTCTCAGCCATTTCCCCAAGGCCACGGCCGTGGACATGGAGAGCTGCTCGATAGCCCAGACTTGCCACATCTATTCCACGCCATTCATCTCCTTCCGCATAATCAGCGACGTGCCCCTGAAGGACACCAAGGCTCAGCAATATTTCGACTTCTGGGCAACTATGGCCGAGGGGTCGTTCAACGTAACAAAGGCATTCCTTGAGAGCCTCTAATATTCCATGTAAATCAACAAGATAAGAAAATACAGCAATGGACAAGATACCAAGTTTCACCATCAACCACAATAAGCTCCTCCGCGGAATCTACGTAAGCCGCAAGGATCAGGTGGGCGGCGAAGTCGTAACCACTTTCGACATCCGCATGAAGGTTCCCAATCAGGAGCCTTGCCTCCACAATGGCGCCATCCATACCATTGAGCATCTCGCGGCCACCTACCTCCGCAATGATCCCGAGTGGAAGGACCGCATTGTCTATTGGGGTCCTATGGGTTGCCTCACAGGCAATTACCTCCTCATTCGTGGCGACTATCAGAGTCGCGACATCGTGGAGCTCATGCGCAAGACATTCCGTTTCATTGCCGACTACGAGGGTGAAATCCCCGGTCAGGCAGCCAAGGACTGCGGCAACTACCTCCTCCACGACCTCCCTATGGCCAAGTACGAGAGCCGTAAATACCTCACCGAGGTCCTCGACGTCATCACCGACGCCAACCTCATTTACCCTACTCAGGACTAAACGTCTGGCTGTAAATAAAATATCGGGCTCCGATGCGCTTTGCTCGCGTATCGGGGCCCGATATCTTTTTGTTGTTCAGTTAGATTCCCTTTTCAAGGTTTAAGAGTTGCTTGCGCATCATCCTTGACCTTGCCATAAATTCTTTCAAGTCGAATCCCAGCCATGTCGAATATGCGTCTCCTTCCGTTTTCAGGATGGTTCCGTCGTCTTGCCGCGTATATTTAATCCAGAGGTTCCGCTTCCCTTTGCAAATGAAAGATTCACGGAGTGTCGGGTATGCAGCAAAGATGTCGAACATTGTCTCGTCTGAATAACGAGCGTTCTTGGGGGGACACGTGTCAATCGTAACAGCAAGTCTTTGTGGCAGAGATTTTAACGTCGCTTTTCTCAAGTCTTCCCAAAAAGATAAATCTGTGCGTATCGTTCGTTTTCTACCAGTAGACCGCTCTACAATATTGAGAGGGAAAAAAGTGCAGAAGAATTTCAGCAAATGTCTTTTCTCTTCAAACAGTTTATTGCGGGAAAAAGTATCCCATCGCTCGCAGAAAACTTCAGAATCGTCATCTTTAGCGTGGAAATAGTTCATAAATTGTTTTACGAACATAGTGACCCGTGAATTAAAATTGTTTTAGATATTGTATGGCAGTCTTCTTAGTTGCATGACGCCTCGCAATTTCTCTTGCGTCAGAATGCTCATATCAATGCAGAGGAGGGAAGATCTAGACTCGCCTGGTTGCGAGACAATATTTCCGTTTAAGTCTCGATAAAACCTTGTCCACTTGTTGGTATTGTAGTTGTAAAGGAAAGCATATAAAAAGAGCTCGCCCTTGACGATTTTGTCGTCAAGGGCGAGCCTTGTGTA
>CAVILU010000172.1:0-3459 GCA_963643535.1 bacterium
ATGTTAGCCTCTGCGGTCTGAGCTCCCATCTTCTTGGGCGTAGAGAAGTAACGCCCCTCGAACTTAGCGAACTCTGCGTCTGCGTCGGGCTTGATGTCGGTTACGTAGCGGAGATCGGTGCGCTCGCCAAGGAGTGCAATGAGCTCGGGCTCGTTGATGACTTCCTTACGCGCTGTGTTCAAGAGGAGGCCATTCTTAGGCATCTTAGAAACAAGATTCTTGCCGATAGAACCCTTGGTCTCTGCGGTTGCAGGAATATGAAGTGAGATGTATTGGCAAGTCTCATAAAGTTCCTCGACGGACTTGACGGGGGTTACGCCAGCTGCTGCGATTACATCTGCGGGGCAGTATGCATCGAATGCGTAAACGTCCATGCCAAAACCCTTGGCGACGCGTGCTACATTGCGGCCAACATTGCCGAAAGCGTGGATGCCAAGTTTCTTGCCCATAAGCTCGGTGCCGCTAGTGCCATTGTAGAAATTGCGCACAGCGTATACCATAAGACCAAGTGCGAGCTCGGCAACTGCGTTTGCATTCTGGCCGGGAGTGTTCATTGCCACAACATTGTGAGCCGTTGCTGCTGCAAGGTCAATGTTGTCATATCCTGCGCCTGCGCGAACTACAATCTTGAGGTTCTTGGCTGCGTCGAGAACCTCGGCGTCAACCTTGTCTGAGCGGATGATGAGCGCGTCTGCGTCTGCGACTGCTGCGAGAAGCTGGCTCTTTTCTGTATATTTTTCGAGGAGGGCGAGCTCAAAACCTGCTGCCTCAACCTCCTTGCGGATGCCGTCGATAGCTACTTTTGCGAAAGGCTTCTCAGTGGCGACTAATACCTTTGTCATTTTTCTTTTACTTGATTAGTGTGAAAAATAAAGAGCACTAAGCACCCGACTTCTTTATCGCCGAGTCCTTAGTGCCTGTCCATAATGTTCGTTTACTTGTGGCTTAGTGGTTGCGCTCGAAGGTCTTCATAACCTCGATGAGTGCGTCAACGCTTGACTCGGGAAGAGCATTGTAAGTGGATGCGCGGAAACCACCGACAGAACGGTGACCCTTGATACCAACCATACCCTGTGCGGTTGCGAAGTCGAGGAACTCCTTCTCGAGCTCCTTGTACTCGTCGTTCATTACGAAGCAGATGTTCATGTATGAGCGATCGTTGGTGTCGGTTACAGTGCCACGGAAGAACTTGTTGCGGTCAATCTCGTCGTAGAGCTTGGTAGCCTTGCGTACATTGATCTTCTCCATTGCTGCGACACCGCCCTGCTCCTTGAGCCAACGGAGGGTCATAAGAGCACCGTAGACTGCTACGCAAGGAGGAGTGTTGAACATAGAACCCTTCTCGATGTGGGTGCGATAGTCGAGCATAGTCGGGATGTGACGCTCAACCTTGCCGAGAGCGTCAACCTTTACGAGAGCGAAGGTGAGGCCTGCGGGGGCGAGGTTCTTCTGTGCGCCACCATAGATGAGGTCGTACTTGGAAACGTCAACGGGACGGCTGAAAATGTCTGACGACATATCTGCTACGAGGGGCACGTTGACGATGGGGTCTGCGTGGAGCTCGGTGCCGTAGATGGTGTTGTTCGTGGTGATGTGGAGATACTCTGCATCTGCGGGAACCTTAGCCTCAAAACCCTTCGGGATGTAGGTGTAGTTGTCGTCCTTAGAGGATGCAATCTCAACAGCCTCACCGAAAGCCTTAGCCTCCTTGAGTGCCTTGTTTGCCCACGTGCCAGTGTTGAGGTAGGCTGCCTTCTTGTTCATAAGGTTGAAAGGAACCATGCAGAACTGGAGGCTGGCACCGCCACCGAGGAATACAACTTCGTAGCCGGCGGGGACGTCGAGCAGCTCCTTGAAGAGAGCCTGAGCCTCGTCCATCACGGCCTGAAACTCCTTACTACGGTGCGATATCTCAAGGAGGGAGAGTCCCGTCCCTGCGAAATTCAACACAGCCTCAGCAGTCTCCTTGATGGTGAACTGAGGCAAGATAGAAGGCCCGGCGTAGAAATTGTGCTTTTTCATCTTTGTCCTTTTCTGATTATTTTGATTTCTATTTCTTGCGAAATTTTATTTGTCTTTAAGAATGCGAGAGGTTGCTATTACGCTGCTCCTCTCTTTTCGACCGCAAAAATAAAACTTTTTTGTTCAATTCTATACTCCGAACCCCGAAATTAACACGTTGGGGCTAATTTCAAAACGATTCTTTGTTGCGAAGAACATCTTGTTAGAGCTCTACTCGTTGTATGCGTGCCCCGAGATGTCTTTCCTTAGTCCTTCTTGTGCCCTGTCTACGTAGAACTTGCAAGTGTTGCGTGCGAGTTCAATAAACTCTGCCGACAACTCAAGTGAAGTCGCATTCGGATTGAGATTCTTTAGTGTCTCTTTTAGAGTTTTTGCAACTTCTTCCTTTGCCTTGAGGATGAGTTTCCAAGTGGCTGAACTTATGTAAATCTGCATTGCGTTGTTGTGCTCAAATTCTTGACGAATAGAGTTCATCATTGCAATGTAGAGGTCCTTGGCTGTCGCTGTAGATGCTTGTTCGCGCAATGCCATCTCTTCGGGGTCGATTCTGCTGAGGTAGAGCGACATTCGCTCATATGCCTGAAGTCTGTTTGGCAATATGTCCTTAAGGGCTTTCTCTCGAAGATCGTTAACCCGTTTGCGCTCCACGTCGCGCATGAATAGCCAGACAATACATACTATCGCTAAAATAAATGCGACGACGATTATCATTACTTTTAAATCCATTGCTTTCTATTTTTCCCCAAAGATAACAAATTTTCGACCTTTGTCAATCTTCACTATGCAAAGATGGAAGAGAAATATGATATCTTACGGCAATGAAGCGTATCGCGCATATAATAATGAAAGTGACTAACGCTGAGATAATTACACTAATATTCAGCAGCGATACAAGAGCAAAATAGACGCATCCGCCCAAAATGCTTGCCATTGCATAAATCTCTTTTTGAAATATGACTGGCGCGTTGTTCAGGAATATGTCCCGGATCACGCCTCCCGCCGATCCCGTTATGCATCCCATTATTATTGCCACCCAGAATGAGTAACCGCAGTCAAGCGATTTTTGCAGTCCTGCAATGGTGAACAAGGCAAGTCCCAAAGTGTCGAATACAAACCATGTGTTGTCTAATTTCTTCACTAAGTCCGAAAAGCAAATAACGAGAACTTGTGCCAATACACAACAAATAATATAAAACGGATTTGTCATCCAGAACGGTGTGACGCCAAGTAGAACGTCGCGGAGTGTGCCACCACCAACGGCAACTGCAATTCCACACACAAATCCACCAAACCAATCAAAGTGCTTTGCCGCCGCCTGCCTTATGCCCGACATAAAGAATGCCACAGTGCCAAGCACTTCGACAATTTTCATGACCGGGTCATATATTTGGTCAATGTCTACCAACATGTTTCTCTAATGTAGTTATACACAAGACC
>CAVILU010000172.1:3469-4792 GCA_963643535.1 bacterium
GTGGGTGAGGATCTCAAGACCCTTGTCGGTCATAACAAAGGTGTGCTCCCACTGGGCTGAAGGCAGACCGTCGCGAGTCGTTACGGTCCATCCGTCCTCTTCGCTGAAATGTACCTCCTTCTTGCCCATATTGATCATAGGCTCGATGGTGAATACCATACCAGGCACGAGGAGCATACCGGTGCCAGGCTTTCCATAGTGGGGCACCTCTGGGTCGCAGTGGAATTGAAGTCCAACACCATGACCGCAAAGCTCGCGTACAACGGAGTAGCCGTTTTTCTGCGCATGGCACTGGATTGCGAAGCCAATGTCGCCAACGTAAGAGTACGGTTTGCAAACCTTCATGCCAATCTGCAGACATTCGTAGGTGACGTCGATGAGGCGTTTCTTCTCTGCCGTGGTCTCACCTATGATGTACATTCGGTTTGCATCTGCATAATAACCATCTAGAATGGTGGTCACGTCTACATTGACAATCTGACCAGGCTTGAAGAACGTCTTTTCGTCTGGAATGCCATGGCAAACTACATCGTCAATAGAGATACAGCAGCTCTTGGGAAAGCCTTCGTAGTTCAGTGGTGCTGGGATGGCGTGATGGTCGAGTGTGAACTGATGTACGAGGTCATTCAGTTGACCTGTGCTCATCCCCTCCTTAATCTCCGATGCCACCATATCGAGAATGGCGGTGTTGAGGACGCCGCTCTTGCGGATGCCTTCAATTTGCTCCGGAGTGCGAATCATATTCCTGCTCGGGACCGTGTGCCCAGCTTTCTGGGCCGCCAATATCTTTTTGTCCATCTCTGTCAAGGGCATACCCTTTTCGACAGACCATCTTCTTTTCATTGTCAATATGTTTATTATTCGCTCGAGATTCATACTCTCAAAATCAGACGCGAATATAACAACTTTACACTATCGATGTCTCGATAATTTAGAGCAGATAAAAATTATTGTGCGTCACGCTCTATCTTGCGAAGTGCGCGAAGATTGTGCCTGAGTGAGCTGATCATCTCCTGCGTCTCCTGCAACATGTTGAGATAGACGTAGATTACGGAATAAGATTCCATGTCCTCATGGATGTGTACCACAAGGTCTTTTCTCATCTGAGAAATCAAGTTCTTCGTCTCGTCTCCCTCGTTGCGGATGTCAACTGTCGAGTCATAGTCGTCGGAGTCGAGCACATCAAGACTCTTCTTGAAGAGTTTGACAACTTCGTCTCTCAATGGCAAGAATTGGTTCTTGAGGTCGTCTGGAAGTGGAGCAAAATTATTATCAACGTGCTCGTAGCATGGTTCGCACATACGCATCAAGCAGTATATCATC
>CAVILU010000173.1:0-4786 GCA_963643535.1 bacterium
ACACAGGACTGTCGATATTCCTACCGGCGAATATGAAAATAGGCTCATCGTATACATACGGCGTCTATATGGTGAACGACACCATTGATGAAAAAGGCCGAATATCCTCATTCAGATTCGTGCAAGACATTGAGAATGAAGTTGAATGTCAGAAGACGACAAGCAACAAAATAGATTCTGACGCAAAGATATCCATACGCCTCGTGAAAGATAAGTAGGCAACATACGCATGCCGCAAGCGAAACAATCATTAATCAATAAAGCAACAAATATGAAACTTCTGCATACATCCGATTGGCACATAGGCCAACAACTCTTCAACTTCAGCCGCATTGACGAGCATCGATATTTTCTATCACAACTTGCCGATATCGTCGAGAAGGAGAAGCCAGACATAATGGTCGTTAGTGGTGACATATACAACGTAAGCAACCCATCTGCCGAGGCGATACAACTCTTTGTGGATGCGCTTCTAGATATTTGCTCACGAAACTCAAAGATGCACACCTTTGTGACAGCAGGCAACCATGATAGCGCACTACGACTTGAGGCCGACAAGGCACTATGGAAATGGAACAACGTCACCATATCGGGTGTGTATCAGCGCAATGAAGATGGCGAACTTGCTCCTGAGAAATTTGTTCATACGGTTGACGGAGTTGGTATTGTAGCAGCAGTGCCATATTTCAATCCACGATTTACAAGTTATGCGGAGACATTCAACAAGATTGATGCTGAAGTTGAGCGAATAAATACGAATGGTTTGCCAGTGGTTTACATGGCCCATGCGTCTGTTGGATCGGGAAGCGGGAATAGCAGTGCCGACTCTAGCATTGGCGGCATAGATTTTATAAAGCTGGCGGATTTTGGCTCACGATATGACTATTTGGCACTCGGACATATACACAAACCGATGTTCATCAGCGGCTCAGACGGTCATGCTCGTTATTGTGGTTCACCGATTGCAGTCTCTTTTGACGAGACGCACACGCACTGCGTAGACATTTTGGAGATTACGCATGGGCAAAAACCAGAAATCAAAACAATCCCAATAATCCCACTTCGCAATGTACAGACATTACCCACAGAACCCAAGCCATTAAAGGAAGTATTAAGACTTTTGGAAGAATTGCCATCGGAATGTCAAGATTACATTCGTCTGAACGTATTGGTCGAAACACATTTAGACAGCGATGCACAGGTCCGAGCAAGCGGGATTGCGGCAGAAAAACAATGCCGACTCTGTCAACTTATGACCACAAAGAGCCAACGCCCAGAGGAGCGGAAAAGGAGCTCTATGACGATTAGCGAATTCAGAGAGGTAAAACCTATCGACATAGCGAAAATAGTATACAAGCAAAAATATAACGAAGATATGCCAGCAGATATAGTAGATCTGCTGCAAGGAGTAATTGACGAAGTAGAAGAGGAACACAGAAAATAGAGAAACCATGAGAATCAGAAAACTAAAGGTAAGGAACCTCGCCTCGATAGCTGAGGCCGAGATAGACTTCACGTCTGGCGTGCTTGCCGAGCAATCTCTGTTCCTCATAACGGGACCGACAGGCTCTGGCAAGACAACAATCCTCGACGCCATAACGCTTGCGCTTTTTGGGAAAACTGTAAGATTTAAGCAAGCTAAAGCAGATGACATGCCAGAAGATTCTCTCGGAGAGTTCAATGACATAAAGGGAAATAATGCTTGCAGACTTGTTAGACGAGGCTCAGATGGAAGCAAAGTGGAACTTACATTTGAGGCAAACGACGGTATAGAATACATAGCCATATGGAGTGTAAAGAAAAAAAAGACTGGAGATTTTGACGATTCAACAAGAGAATTAATAACACCGAGTGGAGTCATCTCAAAGAAAACAGACATTGCTAAAGCCATAGAAAAAATAATTAACATTGATTTTGAGCAGTTTTGCAAGACGACAATGTTAGCTCAAGGTGACTTTACACAGTTCCTAAAAAGTGACAAGGGCGAAAAGACTACAATCCTGGAGAAGATACTCGATGTTACCAATTTCAAAGAGATTGGTAAGAAAATTTATGAGCATGCTTCTAAATGTAAAAATGACAGAGAGGTAATACAGAGCACAATAAACAGCCTGACAGTCAAAACAGACGAAGAAATCAAGGCTGCCACTATAGCCATAGCCCATCAGGAAAAGGCAGACGAGGAGATGACAAAAGAGATAGACCTCCTCAGCTCAAAATTAGATTGGCTCAGAAAAAAAGAGGACAACAGCCGAACCCTCAGCAAAGGGAAAGCGGCCCTGCAAATAGCGCAGCAAGAAGTCAACGCCCCAGAGCTCAGACAAGATAAAGAAATTGTAGAGCTTTGGGACAAAACGGAGAAAGCGCGCGCACTACAATCAGCATTAGAAGAGAACCTGCAAAAGCTTAACATAGAGAAGGGAAAGGCTGGTGAACATTGGAATGAGTTTGGCAATGCCAACGCTAACCTCATAGCCTTCGAGCAAAATATTGCTAAGGGAAGAAATGAGTTACAGCGATTAGAGTCCGAAGTAGCCGACACTATGGCTAAATTGGGTACTGATGCGCCCAAAGACAAAAACGGAACTTTGTGGGCCAAAGGGGAAATTGAAGCATATAAAGGAAAGATTGACACGGCAAGCATTGCTCTCGAGAAGCTTCTCATTTCAAGCAACAACTTGGCAGGCAAGGTCAAAGAGGTCAATGAACTTGAAGCGAAAAAAAGGGATTTGACGACAGAGACCGAGACCGCCCACAAACAACAAGAGGAAGCTAACGCGAGGAAGGATAAGGCAGAAATAGCATACAAAGAAATATGCGACAAATGCGGGCATGCGGCAGAAGTGTTGAAGTTGCTCCACATCGGGGACAAGTGCCCAGTTTGCGGCGGCACGGTAAATCATATAACTAATAATGATGAGTTTGCATCCGTCAAAGCCCCATACGAAAAAGAGCGTAACGAGGCTGGCAAAGCAGCAGGCGATGCAGACAAGAGATATGCCGATCTTACCAACAACTTGAGCAGCACATCGAGACTTCTAGAATCTGCACTCTCATCACAAGACAAAGCGAAGAAGGAATATGCAGAGATACAGAACAAAGTTGTCACATACCTCAGAGCCATAGGCAAAACCGCCTATGATACAGCGCAAGAGTTACCCATAGAGGCAATCAAAGCGGATCTACAAGAAGATAAACGAAAGGCAGAAGATAAACTGAACAATCTCACCATTTTGTTCAACCAATTTGACAAGATGGAGAGCAATGCTCGAGACCTATCTGCTCAGCAGCAACAACTCGACTCGGCAAAAAAGCAGTGCGAATTTGTCCTAGACTGTTGCTACAAATGGCGAGGGCGAGCTATAAGCATCTCGCAAGGCACACTATCGATTAATCTCGTAGACCAGTGGAACAAGTTAGCCGCCAAGATAAGCGCATGGTGCCAAACTATAAATGATTTGAATGCGACTATTAAAGCAAAGAATGACGAATTATCAGCAGCAATAAAGGAGACAGGAGTCAACGAAGAGACTGTAAAAACACTGAGAGACTCATATAAAGCGTCTGACATTCAAAGTAAGCGCGGCAAAATAGACGAACTCGGCAGACGACTAGCCGCAGCGAACAAAAGCGTAGCTGATGCAGAAGAGGTTGCAAGAAAATTGGAAGAGAACCAGCCTGAACTCGCCACTGGCGACACTTCAGAGACCGTCAAAGCCACTCTCGCAACGACACAAGGGATTAAGGATGAGAATAGGGAAAAGATAGGCAATGCCAGGAACCAACTGAAGATTGACGAAGAAAACAGGGAAAGGCGCAAAGATTACGAAACCAAACTCTCAAAGATTGACGCAGAATATCAAAAGTGGGAAGCGCTCAAATTCATTAGCGACAGTAACGGCAAGTGCTTCAGTTCGATAGCACTGAGTTTTGTCTTTGAGGAACTGCTGCACTACGCAAATGCACACTTGCAAGAACTGACAGACAATCGATTTACTCTCGAGAGTCAAGGAGATTCGCTAAATATAGTGATACGCGACGCATACCATTGCGATGCAAGCCAGACACCCGCGAACCTGTCGGGCGGCGAAAGTTTCATGGTATCCCTTGCCTTGGCATTGGGGTTGGCATCGATGGCCGGAGTCAACAGTCCCGACTCCGACATACTTTTTATTGATGAGGGATTCGGAACTCTCGACGACGAGTACCTCGAAAAGGTTATGACATTGCTCGAAAGGCTCAAGGAAAAAGGAGGCAAGCGCGTTGGTATAATCAGCCACGTCGACATACTGAAAGAGAAGATACAAACGCAGGTGCGCGTTGAGCGCATTGACACGTCTACCAGCCGCATCAAGATTGTTGGATAAGCGGTGGCAGGGAAAATATCAAAGCCCCGATGCATCTATTAGCATCGGGGCTTTGTTGATATGTGGTTATTAAGAGGGACTCGACTTACTTTACACGCCACGTGCATCCTTAATCTTTTCGTAGGCATCTTGCACCTCTTTGAACTTCTCGGCCGCCTGGTCTTGCTCGGCCTGGCTCTTGGTCGCATAACGGTCGGGATGGTATTTCTTGACGAGATTGCGATATGCAGTCTTGACCTCCTCGTTAGTGGCATCGGACTTTATGCCGAGAATGGAATATGCAGTCGCAAGGGAAGATGCACTGCTTGAAGAAGAGGAACCGCCCGAGTAGCTGCCACCATAGTTACTATAACCGCGGTCACTGCCGTTGACGTGTAAGCGCGAAGCAATACGCTGAGTATCGATTGTCGAGATGCCCA
>CAVILU010000174.1:0-4339 GCA_963643535.1 bacterium
CCATATTGCTATTGATGTCGAGTAATTTCTCAATGAGGGCATCCTGACCGAAGGGCAACTTCATGTCCTGTCGGTCGCCGCCTTCCATATCCTGCTGATATGCCTTTACGAGGCCACCAACGAAGATGATCATGTCGGCTTTGCGTGCCACCTCGAGAGCTGCATTTTCAAGACTGTCGGCATTATAGGGTGAGGGGGCTACACGGCCATAGGCCTCAGGTCCGCTGCCGTAGCCCATAGACCACATGATTTCGGCTTTGGGGAATGCGCGCTTGATGCCTTCGAGAGGCGATACCTCAAAGAGTCCCTTGAGCTCAGATGAGCCGCCGCCGAGCATGCTGCGGGTGGCGTTCTCGCCGATTACGGCAATCTTCATTGTGGTCTCGGGGGCGATAGGCAAGATGTTCTTCTCGTTCTTGAGGAGTACGATGCCTTCCTCGGCCACCTTGAGTGCTACATCAAAGTGCTCTTGGGAGCCCTTGCATCCGCGAGGACGGTTCTTTGCCATCGACGTGCGGAACATGAGGCGAAGGATGTTCCTTGCTTTCTTGTCGAGAGTCTCCATAGGTATGGAGCCCTCTTTAAGAGCCTTGATATAGGGGTCGGCAAGGTAGTAGTTGTTGTAGGCGAACTTTGCGCTCTCGGTAAATCCGTTGGTGTAAGTGCCCATTTCGATGTCGAGGCCATTCTCTGCTGCCTCTTTAGTGTCGGTTGCGCCGCCCCAGTCGGTCACTACGCAGCCGTCGAAGCCCCATTCTCCACGGAGGATGTTGTTGAGCTTGGCGTTGTGGCAGCAGTGCTGACCGTCGTAGAGGTTATATGAACCCATGATTGCCCATGCGCCACCCTCTTCTACGGCCGCCTTATATGCCGGAAGGTAAATCTCGCGCAGCGCACGCTCTGATACGTGTACGTCGGCCAGTGTGCGCCACTGCTCCTGATTGTTGAGCGCAAAGTGCTTGACACAGCATGACACGGTTTGCGACTGGAGTCCCTTGATATATGGCACCACCATCTTGGATGCCAAGTATGGGTCCTCGCCCATATACTCAAAGTTTCGACCGCAAAGTGGTGTACGATAGATCTCTACGCCAGGGCCGAGCATCATGTCTTTGCGGCGGTAGAGGGCCTCTTCGCCGAGTGCCTTGCCATAGATTGAGCCAAGTTCGGGATTGAATGAGGATGCAAGGGATACGAGTGACGGGAAAGCGGTGACGGAGTCGTTGGTCCATCCTGCAGAGCCCCAGTCGTCCCAATTGATTTCGTAACGGACGCCATGAGGTCCGTCGGAATACCAATATTCGGGGATGCCAAGGCGAGGTACACCGGGGGTGCTGAACTTGCTCTGCGCATGGCACATAGCCACCTTCTCCTCAAGAGTCAACTTGGGCAGAATGGTGTCTATCATTGCCTCAATCTCCTCGTCGGTCCACTGGTCGGCTTTCGAGGTCTCGTTGCCATTCTGAGGGCAGCAAGCCACGGCAGCCAACGCCGTGAGTGATAAGAGGGCGTATTTCATAAGATATTATTGTCTTGTGGGTTGAAAAAAGAAAAACCCGCCGCGCAGTATGCGGCATTCCGTATTGCTGCGGGCGGGTTGAATCTCTCTGTGTTGAGTCTTATTGCTGATTACAGAGCTATGCTGACCTCTGAACCATCGTATGCGACGGTCTTGCCAGCCTTGTCGGTGTCGACTGCTGCGGGTGCGTCGTCAGATACGAGGACTACGTTGAAGGTGCGCTTCTCGAGCATGCCCTTGAACGAGCCGCGACGCTTGCCGATGGTGAGGGTCTTTGTCGCGTCGTCATAGTTCATGTCGATGAAGGCTGCTGCGCCCTTCTCATAGTTGTAGTTTGTGCCTTCGTCCTCGTAGAGGGTGAACTTACCGTTGCGACCTGCGAAGACGTAGACGGTGATGTTGTCAGCCGGCTTCTCGTCGCTCCACTCCATGTCGGGACCCGTGAGGATGATTGAGCCAGAGGGTACGAATACTGGGGTGCGCTCGTATGGTGCGGCGGCTGTGATGGTCTGACCACCCTCGTATGGCTTGCCGCTGTAGAAGTCGTACCACTTAGCGCCTGCAGGCAGGTATACCTCACGCGAACGGTCGCCATAGTGAGTTACGGGTGCAACCATGATTGCGGGGCCGAAGAGGAACTGATCACCAATGTTGTTGACCTTGGTGTCGGCAGTGAAGTCCATTACGAGCGGACGGAGCATCGTATAGTCATTGTAGTGCACTGCACCAGCGAGGCTATAGATATAAGGCATCAAGCGATAACGAAGCTTATGGCAGTAGAGCACAGAGTTGTATGCTGGGTCACCTTCGGGTGCGATGTTCCAAATCTCACGAGTGGGATACTGGCCATGGGTGCGGTAGAGAGGGGTGAAGACGCCCCACTGATGCCAACGAGCCTGAAGCTCTCGCCAATCCTTGAGGTCTTCATTGACCCTGCCTGTCTCGTTGTAGAGGTTGAATGCCTTCTCGTGGCGCTTCTCTACGCAGAAACCACCGATGTCCTGGCCCCAGATGGGCACACCAGCAACAGAGTAGTTGAGACCTGCGGTAATCTGTGCGCGCATATCCTCCCAACGGCTGGCAATGTCGCCACTCCAAGAGGCTGTGCTGTAACGCTGGAGACCAGCGAAGCCCGAACGGGTGAGGAGGAAGACGCGGCTCGTGTCGTTTACAGAACGCTGACCATTATAGATGGCGTCGGCGTTGACAATAGAATAGGCATTGAAGTACTTGTCGGAAGTGCCGAGTGCAGTCGGGCCACAGAGGTCCTTGCGGTACTGGGTGGGGGTGCAGTCGCGTACGTTAGGCTCTGATGCGTCCATCCACCATGAGTCGATACCATATTTATAGAGGTGCTCGTTCATCTGTTTCCAGAAGAGGTCGCGTGCGCCTGCCGCATATGCGTCATAGAAAGAGTAGGTGTAGCCCGGGCCAACCCAGTCGCGGAGCGAGTCGGTGACGGCGCGCTGATAAATCCAGCCGTTGGCATCGAACTCCTTGAAATGCTCGGTGTTGGTGTAGAACTTAGGCCATACGGAGATCATGAAGCGTGCGTGCATTGCATGTACAGAGTCGAGCATTACCTGTGGGTCGGGGTAACGAGATGCCTCAAACTCCTGGCTGCCCCACTGGTCGTCTGCCCAATAGTTCCAGTCCTGGACAATGTTGTCCATCGGGATGTGGTGGTCGCGGAAATACTTGACGGTCGAGAGGATGTCCTCCTGGGTGCGGTAACGCTCGCGGCTCTGCCAGAAGCCCATGACCCACTTGGCCATGACTTGGCTCTTGCCGGTGAGGGTGCGGTAGCCGCTGATGACGTCGTCCATGTTGTCACCCTTGATGAAGTAGTAGTCCTCTTGGCTGCCGATTTCGCTCCATAGGGCAAGCTTGTTCTGCTCTTCGTCGGGGACGGGCGTAAGTGCGCGCAATGCGCAATAGCTCTCGCCGCCATCGGGCTGCCAATCAATGTGGAGCTTAATCTTCTTGCCCTTCTCAAGGTTGAGTTGGAACTTGCGGCTGTTGGGGTTCCATGCCGTGCGCCAAATCTCAGGGAAGAGCTCCTGGTCGTCTACGAATACGCGGGTGTAGCCCGCATAGTAGATGAGGAAACGATATGTGCCAGACTCCTGGGGCTCAAGGTAACCGTCGAAGTCTACATCGGCACCATAGAGAGGAAAGCCCTTAGGCAGGTTCTCTTTGTTTGCCATGAGGTCGGCAAAGTAGAGAATGGGCTCTGTGCGATCGAGAGGCGCTACTTTGGACTCTGGTGCGGGAGCCCAATGGCTCGAAAGACCACCCTCAACGCCATTCTTGTCGTAGACTTTGAAGGCCTCGTTGAGCTGAGCATATTCGCGCTGGTCTCCCCAACGGCTCAGAGAATTGTTGTCCCAAAGAACGCCGTAAGCCTTGTTGGAGACAAAGAAAGGAATGGAAATCTTTGTGTTGTACTGGTAGAGGTCCTCGTTCTTGCCACGATAGTTGAACTCCTCTGCCTGATGCTGGCCGAGGCCATAGATGGCATCGTCGTCTCCCGGAATCCATTTCTGGCGGAACTTGAGACCTGTGTCGGTCTTCGTGTTCTTGGCGTCGGACTGGGTGATGGTGGTGTCGCTCATGACGCGGCCGTCCTCTTTTAATATAGGTGTGCCGTCGAGGTTGAGGAATGCCACATTGCCGCTCTTCTTGCACAGTACAGCCTTGATTTCCTTAGTTGTAATCGTGAGAGTCGAGTCGTCCTCTGCAGTCTCGTAGCCTGTGAATGTGGCTTGCGGGACGGTCATAAGGCTTGCGTCTTTATCAAATACGCCGTCGAGCGTGGCC
>CAVILU010000174.1:4349-4772 GCA_963643535.1 bacterium
TGTCGTTGACAACTTGCAAACGGACATACTGCCCATTGGCGGTCTTTACGACAACTCCATTCTCGGACGTCTGACTTCCACCGCAGCCAGGCATAATAGCCATGGCCGCAAGCGTAAGAGCGGAGCCCAAAATAGTTTTTATTGTCATATCTGTTCGATTAAGGTTTTCAAGTGTTAATCAATATTCAAAATTATAAACTTGCATCCACTTAACAAACAATACACGTAAAAAGAGAAGGGCAATTTTGTTATCTATTTGGGCTCGGTTGTTTCCTTTATGGGTGTGGAATGTCAATATGTGTCGCATTTGTTATCTCGGCGGGTGGCTTTGTCTCTTGAATAGTGTTTATCGTGTGGATGCTTGATGCGTTTTGCGACAACCTTTGCGAGTAAACTTTATACACCTCTGCGTATGTTTTGTAC
>CAVILU010000175.1:0-2001 GCA_963643535.1 bacterium
CTCGTGTATATATATTGTATGTTTTTTTCAGTAACTCTACGATTCTCTTATCGTCCTCAACGAGTGCGAATTAGCAGACCTCGAGTTGATGTTTTGTGGTTGCTTAGGGGCAGTAGAGAGGGGACTGCTTCAGAGTGCGCGGACCTCATCTATGGCTGAAAGCGACTGCAATTTACAAAAATCGATTAAAGCACGTAAAGATTTTTTTGACATATTTTGCGAAGTCCACTCATCAAGTTCGGGTGTGAGGCTGTGTATCTGCCTGTTATAGAGAGCGAAGAGGGACGAATCCTCATTTACTTATCCTTCAGAAAGAATAAGCTTCTTGCCGACGATCTCGATTTTCTTGAGGGCATCGGCCATGTCGGTCATACCCATCGAGAGGGCTGTGGACTTTATCTTGTGCGCCGTGCGGGCCAGGGTATCCATATCGTCCGCCTCGAAGAGACTATCGAGCTCGGAACCCATGCTGCTCATCTGGTCAACGAAGAGGCCGACAATCTCGGCACGCATCTGGGCATCGTCGCCACATGCATCGTTGATATATTGCAGATTGACAACAGACATAGCGCAGAGGATATTCGGTTGGTTAGTTCAACTTCTTGAGGAGCATTTGGATGAGTTGCTCGCCGCGGAGGTCTTTGGCCACGATATTACCTTGCTGATCCACAAGGACCGACGCGGGAATAGAGTGCACCTGGTAGGTCTGCGCGGCCGAGCACTGCCACCCCTTGAGGTCGGAGACGTGGAGCCAATTGAGCCCCATTGTCGAGATGGCATTGAGCCACGAATCGCGGTTCGAGTCGAGCGAGACACCCACAATCTCAAGACCTTTGTTATGGAAGAAATCGTAGGCACGCTTGACAGTTGACATCTCCATACGGCAAGGACCGCACCACGAAGCCCAGAAATCAATGAGCGTCAACTTGTTCTTTGCGACGACATCTGAGATCTTAAGCATCTTGCCATTGGTATCCTGCATCTCGAAGTCGATGAACTTGCCACCCTGTGCGAGTTGCTTTGCCCGAGCCTGCGCTGTGCGCTTAGCCACCGCCGTGACGTAGCCAGACATCTGAGGATTGTTCTTGGCAAGGACTGCAGAGACGCGCTCAAATTCCTCATCACTGAGGAGAGGGTGGTACATCGAGAAAACCAGGTCGGCAACCGAGGTGGTGGAGTTCTTAGTCACAAAAGAGATGATATTGGACTTGCGGAGGTTGGCCAACGAATCGCAGCCCGCCTCACACATTTTCCTGTCCGCATCGGAGAGGCGTTGGGAGCGCAGAGCCTTGACGTATTGCTGCATTTGGCCGACGATCTCCTGCTCATACATTTTAAAGGAACGCCAGAGAGAATTGGTTACGTTCTTGGGGACCTCAATATCCTTGCTGGAGTCGCTTGAGATTCGCGCCCAGAGTTCGCCAGGTTCCACTACGAGATCGCCACCATAAACGACAGCCCCCTTTCGGAGGCCCAGGATGACAAGCAGATGCGCGCCATCTGCGTTGCCCTTGAACTCGAAAGAGCCTTTGTGGAAGACGGCGGTATCTATTGGCGTAACGCTGCTACCGTTCACGTTTCCGAGGATAAGCGTATCGCCATCTATGCCACCATCCACAGAGCCGCGGATAGTGAACGCCGACACCTTTTGAGCACCAATCGAGGACTGGGCGTAGGCGTCTGAGGCGAGACCGCAGAGCAGCGACGCTATGGTCGCACAAAGAAGAGTAATCTTCATTGGGTTATTTTGAAAAAAATTATGGCGTGTCGGGTGCGAAGTTATGAAAAATTGACGGCAAAAGCATCTAAACAATAAATATATGGAGAAACAAATAAACATATTTTTTACGAACTAGAGGCACCCCGCATCGCAACAATACACCGCGCACTCACGTAATAATTAAGCAAAAAGCACTAATTTCGCGCTCTCGCAGGGTCAAAAATTTTGCCATTCCCGAAGCAAAAACAGACGACCCAGAGAAGATGCCGCGGCATTGCGAA
>CAVILU010000175.1:2011-4767 GCA_963643535.1 bacterium
GAGACAGAGAATACTACTGAACCCCAAATTCTCAAACTGCAGCACAGACGTCGGCATACCCCTTCATACCCCACATACACCTTTATAACAAAGATTCCAATGACGTTCGAGGAACTGAACATCAAGAAATACTTCAAGACGAACCTGCGCGAGCTTGGCCTGCGCGACTTAACCCTCATCCAGGAGCGCACATTCCCGGCCGTGATGTCGGGTCGCGACGTGATGGGCATTGCGCAGACCGGTACGGGTAAGACAATATCCTACCTACTGCCATCGCTCAACCTTTGGAAATTCTCGCCCAAGCATGAGCCACAGATACTTATCCTCGTGCCGACACGCGAGCTCGTGGTGCAGGTTGTGGAGCAAGCGGAGAAACTCGCCAAGGACTCCAGCATCATGGTGGCCGGAGTATGGGGCGGCGTAGGCATCCAGCCTCAGGCAGCGCGAATCCGCGAAGGTGCGGACGTCGTGGTAGGCACCCCCGGTCGAATCCTCGACATTGCGCTCCAAGGTTCACTCCGCTTTGGCGGCATTCGCCGACTCATCCTTGACGAGGTTGACGAAATGCTTGAGCAAGGCTTCCGCACACAGATTGGCCGCGTGCTGGACCTCCTACCGCGCAAGAGACAGAACCTCATGTTCTCGGCGACGATGAACAAAGAGATTGAGGACCTTGCGGACACATTTTTCAATGGACCGCTAAAAATTGAGGCCGCTCCGATGGGCACGCCGCTCGAGAACATCCGTCAGGAAGTCATCGACGTGCCTAACTTCAACACAAAGATTAACCTCCTCACCCATCTCCTGGGCACCGACGAGGAGATGACCCGCGTAATGGTCTTCGTATGTTCGATAGCTATGGCCGACATGGTATATGAGCGACTGACGGAGAGCCTGGCCGACGCAGAGCAGGATGGCGCACGCCACCGCGAAGTAGACTACCTCCATTCGCGACGCACACAGAGTCAGCGTTTTAGCGCACTGCGCTCCTTCCGCGAGGGCAAGACGGACGTACTCATTGCCACGGACCTCATCGCCCGCGGTATAGATGTCGAGGGTGTGAGCCACGTCATCTGCTTCGACATGCCTTTCGAGCCCGAGCAATATATCCACCGCATTGGCCGTACGGGCCGCGTGCGCCTCGCCAAGACAGAGGATGGCGACGAGAGCACGATATGCGTTGAGGAAGGACACGCGATATCATTCTGCACACCAAACGAGCAGACCGCCCTCGCCAACATCGAGGGGCTCATGAAATCGGAGGTACCACACATCGAGATGCCCGAGAGCGTAGAGATATCCGAAGTCCTCATAGAGAGCGAGATGCCGCAGGTAAGGATGCGCAACAGCCTAACGGAGATTGACTCCACCCCCGGCGCGGCATTCCACGAGCGCAGCGAAAAGAACAAGAAGACCAACCACCGAGTCTCGCACCGCACGCTGATGAGGAAGAAATACGGCAAGCCCATCAAGCGTCGCCCGAAAAAGTAGACCATCATGGCGCAAGGCAAACTCGACAAGATAGACTACCTCATTCTCAGGATATTGCAGCAGAACTGCCACCTGACGACGAAGGAGCTGGCCCAGCAAGCGAACCTCTCGACGACGCCAGTCTTCGAGCGAGTGCGCCGCATGGAGAAAGAGGGCATAATCCGCAAATACGTGGCCGTGCTGGACAACGCCAAGATAAACTATGGCTTCACGGTCTACTGCAACGTCAAGCTCAAGCAAGTCAACTTCCAGTCCGCCAAGGAGTTCGTGGAGGCCATAAGACCCTTGCGCCAAGTGGCGGAGTGCTATAACATCTCTGGAGAGTTTGACTATATGCTGAAGATTTACGCACAGGACATGAAGGACTATCAGCACTTCGTACTGAACGTACTGGGCAAGATAGACTGCATTGGTGGCATACAGAGTAACTTCGTGATAGACACGGCAAAAGACGACATAGGCATCCAGTTGCCCGACATCGGAGACTAACGACAAACGATGAAGACAAGCACAGCAATAACGACAGGCATAGCCATTGGCGCCGCACTTGCGGCCATGGGCGTAATGCTCATAGGCTCTACCACAACCGGTTGCACCAGCAGCGAAGAGATGCGCACTGAGCGCAGGCCGCACGAGACCAGCATTCCCGCGCTGCCTGAGAAGGCCGACTTCTGCGGTGAGGAGATGCCGATGGAGAGGGACGACATCCGCGAAAGTTTCGAGCGCGAGATAGTCGTGAATACGTTCCTCCACTCAGCCACATTGCAGAACATCAAGAAGTCGGGGCGTTACTTTCCCGTGATTGAGTCGATATTGGCCGAGATGGGCATGCCGGACGACCTCAAATACCTATGCGTGGCCGAGAGCAACCTGATGCCAACTATCGGATCGCCAGCCGGAGCCCGTGGAATATGGCAATTTATGGAGGCCACGGCAAAGGAATATGGACTGACCGTGACGAACGAGATTGACGAACGACTGGACGTGGAGAAGAGCACCCGCGCCGCCTGTATGTTGCTTCGCGAGAACTATTCGCGCCTTGGCAGTTGGACAATGGCCGCCGCCGCATATAACTGCGGACTTGGCGGAGCGAGAAAAAGGGTCGAGACCCAGCATCAGGAGAACTACTACGACATACTTTGGGCCGACGAGACGGCGCGTTACGTATTCCGTATAATCGCCATTAAGACAATACTTTCGTCGCCCGAGAAATATGGCTTCAATGTGAGTGAAGAAGACAAATATGAGCCAATAGAGACTCGCAC
>CAVILU010000176.1:0-4755 GCA_963643535.1 bacterium
GGCAGTTTGCAGTCAATAATGAACAGTTAGCAGTTTGATAGCAGTCCCTTGACTTCATCTGCGAACTAGAAATCGCTATAGATATTTCAATATTTATTCGGCAAATGTGGCAATAAATAAAGAAATAACTACATTTGCGATTATGATAACAGAATATGGCATAGAGGGTAAATCCAACTGGGAGATAATCTCCGAACTCGGTGCGCGATTCAAGGAGTACCGCGTCTTCAGCAACATGACGCAGAAAGAGGTATCCGCTCAATCGGGCGTGAGCGTCTTCACTATCAGTCAGTTCGAGAAAGGCGAGGCAGGCAACATCGGTTTCGGCACGATATTGTCACTTCTGCGCAGCATCGGTTTCATCGCCGAGGTGGAGAAGTTGCTGCCCGAGCTGCCGCTATTGCCCAGCCAAGTCAAGAAGATTAATGCCGTCACGGCTAAAAAGGAGCGGGTAAGGCATGAAAAATAACATTGTAGAGGTTAGTCTGTGGGGCAAGAGCGTCGGCGTTTTGTCATGGGACGACAAACGCGGAGTCTCGACGTTTCAGTTTGACAAAGATTTCATACATAGCGGATTAGACATTGCGCCATTAGTAGCATCGTTAGGTTCGCCAGCGGTACAGAAAGGCTTCCCTGTTTTGGGAAATAAGGAGAGACTCTACTCGGGCCTCCCCGAGTTCATTGCGGACTCCCTACCCGACCATTGGGGCAATGTGGTGTTCCAAAAATGGCTCGAAGTCAACGACTTGCGCACATCGCAAATAAATGCCGTAGATCGGCTGTCTTTCATAGGCAAACGCGCAATGGGAGCCCTCGAGTTCCACCCTGCGCACGTGGAAGATGACGCGTCGGTCGATATTGAGCTTGGCTCACTCTATGAACTGGCAAACAAGATTTTCACGGAGCGGCAAAATGTGGAGATAGACATCAATGGCGGCATCATATTGGAGGACCTATATAAAGTTGGCACGTCCGCCGGCGGACAGCGGCCAAAAGCCATAATAGCCATCGACGAGGCCACAGGCACAGTTCGTTCAGGCCAAGCGGAATTGCCGTCAAACTACAAGCATTGCATTCTGAAATTTGACTCAGGCAAGCCCGGCGACTTCCCTTTCACACGTGTTGAGATGGCGTATTATCTTATGGCCAAAGATGCCGGAATAGATATGATGCCATCATGCCTAATTGAAATAAACGGCACTCAAAATTTTCTGACAGAACGCTTCGACCGTAAGGATGGAGAGAAGATTCACACCCAAACCTTGGCGGCAATGAGTTCACTTGCCGATACTTATGAGGATTTGTTTATAGTCGGCCGCAAAATTGGATTGACGGAAGAAGAGCAAAATCAGCAATACAGGAGGTTGGTGTTCAATATCTTTGCCGCAAACGTAGACGACCATACCAAGAACTTCTCTTTTATGATGACGCCAGATGGCAAGTGGCACATCACACCCGCATATGACTTGCTGTTCTCAGTTGACCCCAAGACACGTTTTTTCCGTCACCATGAACTTTCACTACTCGGCAAACGCAAAGGCATAAAACGCAACGACTTACTTGTTTTTGCAACGAGACAGGGAGTCAAGAATGCAGCAACCATAATAGACAGCATCGCTAGTGTTGTAACCAATTTCCGAAAGTATGCGGAGATTGTTGGCGGGATTTCAGAAGAATGGATTTGCGAGATTGAGAGGGTATTGCGGGAGGAGATGGAGGGATAAATATATATGAAATACTCCTCCGCCCACAACTCAAACAAACAGAGAAAAGTGGGCGGAGTTTTTTCTCAAATCACTATATCACCGACACTCCACCACCTGCAAGCCAGTAACAAGATCCCCAACCTTTCGGCCATCGTCGGACGCGATGACAAGAATTATATCGACAATAGAGCCCACTGCCAATAAGCAAAACAAGGAAGTGACGAGGGCTCGGAGTGAAGACCTGCCAAAGCTGCACTTCGTGCGATCGCTGACCTTTACGACTTTCAATCCGACTATTCGCTTTCCGACACTCTGGCCTTCCCAAAAGCCATCTTTGATAAATGAGTAAATAATTGGCATTAAGAGCAATAACAGTCCCCATACTATCACTACATCCTCCACATCTCCGTGAAGATGCCATTCATCCGCGATGTATATAACACTTAAAGTAGGAAGCATCAAAAGCCACGTCACAAAGCCATCTATAAGGCAAGCCACAAACCGCCGTCCCAAACTTGCTTTTGGCAACGATTTCCTCTGCATACCGCCATTGCCTAATTTTTCTGCCTTCGCATCAGAGACCGGATTCGCATTAGTCACTGCGTAAGAAGGCATGGACACATCTTTAGACGGTGCGTCAACCTGAGCTTCGGCAAACTCCTCGGAGCTGATATTTATGTCGTCAGGGTAAACTGTTCCCGCGACCAGACGGAAACCATCAATGGGGCAGAACCAATAACCTGTCGGGTAAGAGGTGTGGCAATGAGGACAAACAGGACTCTGAGCAAAGTTACTCTTGATGTCATAGCCGCAATTGGGGCAATAGTTCACGCCCTGCTCAAACTCGGCGTTGCACTGTGGACATTTATATTTAGCTGTCATCGGGTGATAGTTTTCTTTATGGATAGTTATTCGCAAAAATAAACGTAAAAGAACTTTAATCAAAGTTCATATCACACAAACGCGCTCTAACCACACAAAAAAGTTTCTCCGCTAGAAACCGAGAGCGGAGTCGCGCATAGTATAGACAACCATACGTAAACTCCAACTACGAAGAAAATCATATTTGCCCAAACAACGCCTGGGTATAGAAAAAGTCTTAAAATGCTTTGATTTCTCGACGGGGGGGGTAACTTTGCTTAACATTTCTGGTATACAGCCAGAAAGAAAACACTCAAAATCTCTTTACCCTTTATGGAGAACGAAAAGCCACAAATGCCAGAGACCTACTTATGGCAATCCATCTGCGTGACCTTATTCTGCTGCATGCCTTTCGGCATTGTCGGTATCGTCCACGCAAGTCAAGTATCAACGTTCTACATGTCAGGCTTCTACAAAGAAGCCGAAGATGCCGCCGCAAAAGCTAAAAAGTGGACCAAACTCGGTGTTTGTCTTGGCATAGCATTCTGGCTAATTTATACCATATGCATATGGTGTTTAGGTGGAGTCGGGAAATTTATAAATAATGCTTAGACATCCTTGGCAGCGGGTGTGCATAAGTGCAGTTGTGCTGATATTTGCCGTTGTCTTATACAAGTTTGCGGACCCATCACACAACGTCCTCTTTCCCAAGTGTCCTTTTCTACTGCTAACAGGTCTTCAGTGTCCTGGTTGCGGGTCACAGCGCGCTATCCATTGCCTACTCAATGGCGACATTGCGGGCGCTTGGGGTTACAATAAGTTGCTGGTAGCATCACTGCCATATGTCAGCGTTCTTGGTATCGTCACTTTAGGCCGTGAGTCTTGGCCAGAGTTATACCGGCGTATGAATAACCAAGCTATGATTTGGACAACATTCACCATCATATTTATTTGGTGGATCTGTCGCAACATCTTCTAAGAAAATCAACCGCACCGACTGTTCTTTTTTTTGAGCGGCCAGTTTGGTTGTTATCTCAACCTCAAATCTATCAATGGAAGACATTACACAGTACCTCAAGAAGAGAAAGTCGAAACCATACGTGAAGAAAAACCGGCCATGCCTGACACGTATCTATGGCAGTCAATCTTAGTAACAATATTCTGCTGCGTGCCTTTTGGAATAGTAGGCATTGTGAACGCAAGCAAGGTCACCTCCCTTTACGCCATTGGAGAATACGCTGCAGCGCAGAAAGCTTCGGATGACGCAAAGAAGTGGACAAAAATAGCATTTATAGTCATGCTCGCCATCGTGGGTGTTTATTTCGTATCATTGTTGTCTATGGTAGTTATTGGCCTAGCAAAATCATAAAGAGAGTCGGACACGACAACACACAAAAAAACACGGATCACGCAGATACAACGGCCACAAACCGCAAAAATCTACGTAATCTGTGTTTTCGTATATAGGTCAACCCCTACTCCGCCGTGCGCAGTCGGATTTCGCCTGTCTTGTCGTCCATACCGTCGACTATGGCGATGCTCTCCACGTGGTAGCCCTTCTCGCGGAGCAAGGTGCCGCCCTTCTGCTGACCTTTCTCGATGGCCACACCGAGACCCACAACATGGGCACCCGCCTGCTGGACAATGTCCGTGAGGGCGAGCATTGCCTGACCGTCGGCAAGGAAATCATCTACTATGAGAACCTTGTCGTCGGGCTGCATGTAGGGCTTCGAGACGAAGACGTTGTTCATCTTCTTGTGGGTAAAGGAGTAGGCGTGGCTGATGTACTTGTCGTCGGTACTGTTGGCCGTCTCACCTTTCTTAGCGAATACCACGGGCACGTCGTAGAGGTCGCCCAGGAGGGTGGCTATGGCGATGCCGCTTGCCTCGATGGTGAGGATCTTGGTCACCTCCTTGCCCTTGAAACGGCGCTTGAACTCGTAGGCAATCTGGCGAATGATATCGATGTCTATCTGATGGTTGAGGAAGTTGTCAACTTTCAGGATGTTACCTTGCTTGACCGAACCATCGGCAAGTATTTTTTGCTCAAGGAAGTTCATCGATCGGAATGTTTTTATTTGTCGGTTAAATGTTTTTTATCGTGTAAAGGGAAATCATCTCGTTATTGCTCCTTCTCGTCCTTGGGCAACGCAAGGTTAAGGATTACGGCGAGCAGGAATACTACGGC
>CAVILU010000177.1:0-4705 GCA_963643535.1 bacterium
CCACCGTCAGGATGCCGAGACACTCTGCCAGAACGTCTATGAGCGTCAGGAGAAGGCGTTCCACACCCGCGACCAGGTAGAGAAAGCACTCGCCACGGCACATATCGAGGCTAAGTTCGCATGGGAGAAGGGCGCCACAGAGGCCGAGATGGCCGAGGCACTCGCCGACATCCGCAAGAGCCAGTGGCGTTGGGACTACGCTGTAGCAAGCCACGGCGGCAGCTTCCACGCTCCGCAGGAGACAAACCGCCTCCTTGGCGAAGCCCTCGGATATGCCAACAGCGCACGCATCCACATTGCCAAAGTCCTGGCCAAGCACGGCTACACGGACGAAGTCCCGATGCCCGACATCACGACCAAGGAGAAGGCCCAGGCATACATCGGTCTCGATATGAACAAACTCGACTCGCAGAAAGACAAGTTCATCGAAGAGGTTGTGCCCCAATGGCTTGAGACCGCCAAGCAGAACGGCAGATACATAAGCAAGCCAATGTAACGCACACACGCACGTCACAGAAATAAAAAATGTGGAATAAGCCTTGGAAATTTCTCGAAGGCACAGCAATATGCATAGGGCTCCTGGTTACAGGGGCCCTTTTGCAAATAGCTGTAGGCCCTATCGAGTGGGTAGTCTTCATGTGGCCCGCCAATATCGTTATGGTGTGCCTACTCATTGCCATATTGGGCCTTGTCTATGCATTGCGCCCTCACGTGTACCTGTTCCGGTTTATGACCCAAGCGGAAGCTGCGGTCCCGGCATTGGCATCGGCCGCTGTGCTCACAGTAATTATGGGTCTCACGGCGCAAGTACCTGATGGGCATCTCGCTGCCGACCCTATCGGACTGAGCAAGATGCTCTCTTTCTGGCCTTTCGTGCTCATATATCTTTGGAACACGGTTATCGTTGCCGAAGTGGCAATCTGCCAGATTATGCACTTCGAGCTTAAACATCTCCCGTCTATCGTGAGTCACGTTGGACTGTTCATCTTCGTCGTGAGCGGTACGCTTGGTTCGGCCGATATGCTGAGGCTCAAGATGTATTGCGAGGAGGGGAAAGCCGAGTGGCGCGGAATAGACAACTTTCAGCAGGTGCACGAATTGCCATTGGCTATTGAGTTGAAACAATTCACCATAGACGAATACCCGCCAAAACTCGCATTGTTCAACAGCCGGACAGGCAAGGCGTTGCCCGAAGACAAGCCACAGAACATAGTGATTGAGCCAGGTTTTAAGTCGGGCGACCTCTCAGGATGGACAATCACCATCGAGAAATATATCGAGGACGCTATGCCCGAAGTCATGGTCAAGATGCTCGGTGGCATGCCCGACCAGATGAAACAGATGATGAAAATGGACGACTTGGGCATGCGCATCAACGCCGGCGGATTCGTGGAGCACACTGGCAAAGGCTCGGCCACAGCCATACTCATCAAAGCGCAGAAAGGCGACGAGGTCAGAAGCGGATGGGTGAGCACGGGCAGCTATATGTTCCCCATGTCGAGCCTAAAACTCGACGATGCCACGGAAATAGCCATGTCGGCTCGTGAGCCACTTCGCTATGCGTCAGATGTAAGCATCTACGCACAGGACGGCCACACCGAGCAGGCGCACATCGAAGTCAACAAACCGCACACCCTTGGCAGTTGGAAGATATATCAACTCGACTTTAATCACGAGCAAGGCAAATGGAGCTCGCTGAGCGTATTTGAGTTAGTACGAGACCCGTGGTTGCCAGCCACCTACGTAGGCATCTTCCTCTTGATGGCGGGTGCGATAATGATGTTTGTAACAGCAGGCCGAAGCCGTGTAGCAAAAGAAGAGGAGGACAAGAAATGACAGCTATCTGGGATTACTTCGTATATTTTGCCGCAGTGGCAGTGCTGTTGTGGGCCACTGGAGCATGGGCGGCTTGGAAAGAGAAGAAGGCCTTGGCATATGGCTCGACTCTTGCGGGATTGACTGTGTTTTTCGGCTATATCCTCATCATGTGGGTTACGCTCGATCGTCCGCCGATGCGCACCATGGGCGAGACGCGCTTGTGGTATTCGCTCTTCCTGCCTCTTGCGGGCGTCATTGTCTACAGTCGGTGGGACTATAAGTGGCTGCTCTCTTTCTCGACTCTGCTGTCGATAGTCTTCATTTGCATCAACCTACTGAAGCCCGAGATTCATAGTAAGACTCTGATGCCGGCATTGCAGAGCCCGTGGTTTGCGCCGCATGTCATCATCTATATGTTCGCCTATGCCCTCCTGGGTGGCGCATTCGTCATGGCAATATATCTTCTGTTTTTCAAGAAAGGGAAGAGCGCAAGTGGCAAAGAGCTCAACATCACAGACAACCTGGTATACGTAGGTTGGGCGTTCCTCTCGTTGGGTATGCTCACCGGCGCACTTTGGGCAAAGGAGGCGTGGGGACACTACTGGGCATGGGATCCCAAGGAGACATGGGCTGCAGCCACGTGGCTCGCCTATCTCACCTACATACACTACCGTTTGCGTTCGGGCTGCAATATGAAATTGGCGCTGTGGATGCTCGTCGTCAACTTCGCTCTCCTGCAAATGTGCTGGTGGGGAATCAACTATCTGCCGTCGGCGCAAGGCACGAGTGTGCACACTTACAATATGCAGTAGCCGGGAGAGTGTTTTAACGCCATATCCCATTTTTCCCTATATTTGCAAAGGGCAGTATTTTAAGCCCAAGAAAAGAGACGGCAAAATGGCGAAAGGAATACCATACGGAGTGTCGGATTTTATCGACTTGATAACCAGCGACCTCTATTACGTAGATAAAACTATGTACATCCCGCAGCTCGAAGAGATTGCGAGGTACATATTCTACATTCGTCCGCGCCGCTTCGGTAAGAGTCTGTGGCTCAATATGCTCACGGCTTACTATGACTGTTTCTATAAGGATCGGTTCGATGAGCTGTTTGGCAACCTTTGGATTGGCAAGAACCCTACTAAAGAGCAAGGGGTTTACCAAATTCTCGCTCTCGACTTTTCGCAAGTTGGCGGAAAAGGCAAAGACTTGGAAGAGAATTTCAACAGCTACATATGTTTTTGCCTGAATTGTTTTATCCGTAAATATGCAAAAGCGTACCCAGAGGAGACTGTAAAGGAGATTTTGGAGGCCAAAAAGATTGGAGACAAACTGACCTTGCTGAACTTAACAGCCAAAAATCTCGGCATAGAGCTTTACCTCATCATAGACGAGTACGACAACTTCACGAACACCGTACTCAACGAGGAGGGCGAAGCGGTCTACCATGCCATAACGCATGCCAGTGGATTCTATCGCGATGTCTTCAAGAAGTTCAAGGGTATGTTCAGGCGTATCATAATGACAGGCGTGAGCCCAGTGACCCTTGACGATCTGACGAGCGGATATAACATTGGCTGGAATCTATCCACCGACCCCAATTTCAACCAGATGCTGGGCTTCTCTGAAGAGGAGGTTGAGCAGATGTTCACGTATTACAAGGAGGAGGGGAAACTGCCAGCCGACCTAGACATCAAAGCAACCATCGAAAGCATAAAGCCTTGGTATGATGATTATTGCTTCTCGGTAAAGGCATATAAGTCGCAGAGCCGAGTCTTCAATAGCGACATGGTGCTCTACTACCTCAACGAATATATCAATCACGGTTACCCGCCCTCAAATCTGCTCGATAGGAATGCGGGCACGGACTACGGTAAGATCAAGAAGCTCATCCAATTAGACCAACTTGACGGAGACAGGCGCGGCTTGCTACACAAGATTGCAGAGGAAGAGACAATCACGCAATCCATCGAGGAGTCGTTCCCTGCAGACCGCTTGACCAATCCCGAAGTCTTCCCAAGCCTACTCTACTACTACGGAATGCTGACCATAAAAGGGCATGAAGGCTCGACACCCATCCTCGGCATTCCAAACAACAACACACGCAAGCTCTACTACGACACCATTCGACTGTTCTACCTACAGGAAAGCGGCATCAACCTTGGCGACCTCGAACGCAAGCTGTGTGGAATGGCTTTGGCGGGTGAGTGGCGCGAGTGCCTGCAATACATTGCGGATGCATATAGGAACGTATCGTCGGTGCGCGACAACATTGAGTCGGAACGCAACATACAAGGTTTCTTTATGGCCTACCTGGACCTCAACAAATATTACATAACCGCCCCCGAGCTCGAGCTAAACCACGGTTTCTGCGATTTCTTCCTCCTACCCGACCCAAACAACCTAGACGACAAAGCCAAGCACAGCTACATCCTTGAGCTAAAGGTCCTTCACAAAAAAGACGATGCGGACAAGGCTAAGGAGCAATGGGCCGAGGCGGTCCAGCAGATTAATGGTTATGCCACCGCGCCTCGTGTCGAAGCTCTGCGAAGGGACACTGTGCTGCATAAGATTATATTGCAGTTTGAGGGGGGAGAGCTTTTGCGGATGGAAGAAGCTTAATCCAGTTAACAGGGCACAGTGCACAATTCACAGTTGATTGGGATTTTCAGACTTGACTTTTTGTTCTTTCCGCTTATCGTGGGCTCGGGAATGATGTTTCAAAATTAACAAAGCATCTTCGAGCCGTTTAGTTCGTCATCTCAAAGACAACAAACCCCTTCCCCACAAAATTTTTACATTTAAATAATTGCCATTCAAGGGGCACTTCTGTACATTTGTAACAAATAACAAAAACTCTCACAACAGTGACCGACCAAACCACCAC
>CAVILU010000178.1:0-1873 GCA_963643535.1 bacterium
AGGTCCCGTACAATGTGACATAAACTATGCCATTGACCCGCTGAGTCGAATTGACTTGGACGAGATGGAGACTCTCATCGCCCAAAGAAAATACTTTGTGCTCCACGCTCCGCGAAAAACGGGTAAGACTTCGGCTCTCTTGGCTTTGCGAGACCACCTCAACGCCAGTGGCGAATATGTGGCCGTATATGCGAACATCGAAGCCGGACAGGCACTGCGAAACGATGTGCGCGGTGTCGTTGGCTCTGTGATTGACGCAATCGCAAGCGAAGCAGAATATGTATTAGGAAACGACATACCACAAAAGCTAAAGAAACAAGTTGTCGAGACAATAGAAAGCGAAACTTATTGGCTTTCCAACTTTCTCGCAGCACTCTCTGCCGCCCTTCCCCATCCGCTCGTCCTCTTCATTGACGAAATAGATGCACTTGTAGGCGACTCATTAGTCAGCATACTCCGCCAAATTTGCGCCGGATACGCCAACCGCCCCACACGATTCCCACAGACAGTTATCCTATGTGGCGTGCGAGATGTGCGCGACTATCGAATTGAGACATCGGGAAGAGAAGTCATCACTGGCGGCTCGGCGTTCAACATCAAAGCGACATCCATACGCCTAGGCGACTTCACAAAAGAAGACATCCGCACGCTATACAACCAGCACACCGCCGCAACAGGTCAAGTCTTTGAGGACGAATGCTTCCCCGTAATTTGGAACGCCACGGAAGGGCAGCCTTGGCTAGTCAATGCATTAGCCAACGAAGTGACATATAACATGCGCGAAAATCGCGACCGTTCGATTAGCATCACGGCAGAAATGATTTACCGTGCTCAGGAACGCATCATATACCGTCGCGACACGCACATTGACTGTCTCATTGACAAGCTGAAAGAGGAGAGAGTAAAACGAGTGATAGCCCCAATGCTCTCGTGCTCCGATGAGGCAGAAACTACACTCGTGCCGCAAGACGACATTCAATACGTCATCGACCTAGGCCTCATCAAAGACGACAAGCCGCGACGCATTGCCAATGCCATATACCGAGAGGTTATCCCACGCGAGCTCACATGGTCAACGCAAAGTGGCCTCGTAGAGCAACCCGAGTGGTATAAGCGGGCCGATAGCAGCATCGATATGAGCAAACTACTCACAGACTTCCAGCGGTTCTTCCGTCATAACGCGGATTCGTGGATAGGCAAATTCGACTACAGCGAGAGTGGTCCTCAATTGTTACTGCAGGCATACTTGCAGCGCATTGTTAATGGAGGCGGATATATCGATCGCGAATATGGACTTGGCCGCCGTCGGACAGACCTGCTCATAACTAAGCCTCTGACGGATGGCTACGGCGGTCCAGTCCAGCGTATAGTACTCGAACTCAAGATACTACGTGGATCACTAGAGAAATGCATCGAAAAGGGGCTTGAGCAAACTGCCGCATACATGGATCTCTGCGGCGGCATCAACGAGGGACATTTCATTATCTTCGACCGCTCGCAAACCAAAACCTGGGAAGAGCGCATTTGGCACGAGCAACGCACATTCGGCAGTCGAGCAATAGACGTCTGGGGAATGTGATTTACCAAATAAAAAGCTAACTTTGAACTCAGCGGCAAAAAAAAGATCCGCCGCCGACCACGACAACAAGATAGACCAAACAGACTCCTAAAACAAGAAAAAGAACAAATGGCAAACAGCAGCACTCACTTCACTGGCCTCAGCACCAGCCAAGTAGAGGAAAGCCGCAAAGCACACGGCTCCAACATCCTCACCCCGCCCGCCAAGGAACCACTTTGGAAGCAATTCCTTGAGAAGTTCTCGGACCCACTCATCATAATCCTCATGATAGCCGGCGCCCTCTCGGTTGGCATC
>CAVILU010000178.1:1883-4677 GCA_963643535.1 bacterium
AGCCTAGACATGGGAGCCGAAGTCTTTTTTGAGCCTATCGGCATCTTCGTAGCCATACTCCTCGCCACGGGCCTCGCCTTCTACTTCGAGATGCAGGCCGACAAGGAGTTCTCCCTCCTCAACCAAGTCAACGACGACGAGCCTGTTGAGGTCATCCGCAACGGCAACGCCACACAAGTGGCCCGCAAAGAGATTGTCGTCGGCGACATCGTAATCCTCAACACAGGCGAAGAAGTGCCCGCCGACATCCGCCTCCTCGAAGCCACTCAGCTGAGCGTAGACGAGTCGACCCTCACAGGCGAGCCCCTTTGCCACAAGACCACCAACCCCGACGAGTTCGACAAGAACGCCACCTACACTTCCAACACCACAATGAAGGGCACCAAGGTGATGGAGGGACACGGCATTGGCGAGGTGACAGCCGTAGGCGACAAGACTGAGCAAGGCAAGGTCTTCGAGGCCGCGCAGATCGACTCCAGCGTCCGCACACCGCTCAACGAGCAGCTCGACGGACTCGGCGACCTCATCACCAAACTCAGCTACGTCATCGCCGGCCTCATAGTAGTGGGCAGAGTAATCATGTTCTTCCTGACATACAGCGACTTCGAGTGGGTTCAATTCATAGCCTACCTCCTCCAGACGCTCATGATTGCCGTAACGCTCATCGTTGTAGCCGTGCCCGAGGGATTGCCAATGGCCGTTACCCTCAGCCTCGCATATAGCATGCGCAGTATGCTCAAGACCAACAACCTCGTCCGCAAGATGCACGCCTGCGAGACTATGGGCGCCACCAGCGTAATCTGCACAGACAAGACCGGCACTCTCACGCAGAACCAGATGCGCGTAGACGAGATGAAGTTCTACGGCCTCACCAACGGAGCCATAGCCGACGACGAGCGCGGACGACTAATCTGCGAAGGCATAGCAGTGAACTCCACCGCCCAGCTCGACCTCTCTGACCCCTCAAAACCCACAGTACTCGGCAACCCGACAGAGGGTGCGTTGCTCCTCTGGCTCAACGCCAACGGGAAGGACTACGCCGCACTCCGCGAAGGAGCCAAGACGATAGCCGAAATACCGTTCTCGACCGAGCGCAAATACATGGCCTCGGTTGTAGAATCGGGCGAAATGGAAGGCCGCAAGATTATCTACGTCAAGGGCGCGCCTGAGATTGTATACAGTCTCTGCCATCGCGTCGACGGAGGTGCCACAAAGGAGGAGATTGACGCACAGCTCAAAGCATATCAAGCTCGCGCCATGCGCACCCTCGGCTTCGCATACCAGTACGTCAGCGACGCAAGCGAAGCCGTAGAGAACGGCAAGCTCGTGGCCACGGACCTCATGTTCCTCGGCATAGCATCCATATCCGACCCCGTCCGTCCGGACGTTCCCGCAGCAGTCAAGGAATGCACCGACGCCGGCATCAGCATCAAGATTGTCACTGGCGACACCCCAGGCACAGCCAAGGAGATTGGCCGCCAGATTGGCCTCTGGACAGATAGTGACAGCGACCGCAACATCATCACGGGTCCTGAGTTCGCAGCCCTCTCGGACGAGGAACTCGCCAACCGCGTAATGGACATCAAGATTATCTCCCGCGCACGCCCGATGGACAAGAAACGCCTCGTGGAGACACTCCAGGCCAAAGACCAGATTGTGGCTGTAACAGGCGACGGAACGAACGACGCGCCCGCCCTCAAGGCAGCCCACGTAGGACTCTCGATGGGCGACGGCACCAGCGTAGCCAAGGAGGCGAGCGACATCACCATTATCGACAACTCATTCTCCAGCATCGGCAAGGCAGTCCTCTGGGGCCGCTCACTCTATCAGAACATCCAGCGCTTCCTGCTCTTCCAGCTCACGGTGAACGTCACCGCCTGCCTGCTCGTCCTCTGCGGCGCATTCATGGGCACCGAGTCGCCACTGACCGTCACTCAGATGCTGTGGATTAACCTCATTATGGACACCTTCGCGGCTATGGCTCTCGCCTCGCTGCCCCCCTCACACAAGGTGATGAAGGACAAGCCACGCGACCGCAAGGCATTCATCCTCACCCACGAGATGATGGTGGAGATTGTATCCGTAGGTTGCTTCTTCTTCCTCCTGCTCCTCGGAATGCTCTACATCTTCCAACATGCCGAGATTAGCTCCATGCTCCAACTCATAACTGGCGACTTCACCCTTGGCGAGAAGCACGTCATGGACACCAAGGAGCTCACCTATCTCTTCACGACCTTCGTGATGACCCACTTCTTCTACCTCTTCAACGCCCGCGCGTTCAAGACGGACCGCAGTGCACTCCATTTCCGCGGCTGCCAAGGTCTGCTCACCATTGCCGCCATCATTCTCATTGGCCAAATTGCTATGGTAGAGATCCCCGGCATCCAAAAGTTCTTCAATGTCGAGGGCATCTCAGTCGAGGACTGGGCTATCATCATCATTGGCTCGTCGCTCGTGATGTGGGTGCGCGAGATTTGGGAAAAAACAAAATAGTGCACAGTTCTCAGTGCACAGTTCACAGTTCTTAGTGTATAGTTAGCAGTTAACAGTACCCTAAATAGCAGCAGCGCACAGTTGGTCATAAAAGCCAACTTGTGCGCTGCTCTGTTTATGCGCAATTGCACGTTTATAAATTGCATGTTTATAAGCTGTGCAAAGAAGTCGTAGTACTGGGCAACGATACCCAGCGACCGGGAATTTTGACACGTAGGGGGGAATACTATGTTAACTGCTAACTGTTAACTGTTAACTGTTAACTGACATAGTTCCTCAATTAGGGCACGGAGGTCGCCGA
>CAVILU010000179.1:0-4651 GCA_963643535.1 bacterium
GGACTACGGTATACATGTCGCCGTGCTGAGCTATGAGGCGGGCGGTGTCGCATGTTTTGCCGAGGAGGTCTATGGCCTTGTCGGTGGGCAACTCCTGACGGCTGATGGGCAGAGCCTCTTTCTGCATTTTGCGCATGCGGTCGAGGAGCGCGAGGGTCTCGTTTGTCGTGGGGTCTATTGTCTTGCCGTCTTCGCCGCGCAGTTCGCAATAGAGGCCTTTGGAGACTGAGTGGAGCACTTCGAGGTGTGCGCTGGGCATCTCTTCCGCCACGGCCGCGTGGAGCATCAGGATGATGGTGCGGTTGTACATGCGGCGGCCCGCAGAGTCCGTTATGTCGAAGAATTTGATATGCTTGGGCTGGAAGACTCTGAATCCGAGGTCTACGCTCTTGTTGTTGACGTAGGCTCCGATGATGGGGTGGCTAAGTTTTACGCCCAGCTCCTTGGCAATCTCTGTCAGCGTAAGGCCTGGGGCTATGTTCGCCACGTTGCCTGTGTTGACGCAATTGATTTCTATTGTCTGCATAGTGCTCTTTTTACTTTTATCTCTGTTCTTGGGCCTTGCGGCCTAAAGCAAATATAAGAAACTGTTTGGATATTTTAAGTTTTAAACGGATTGCTTCGTGATTATGTTTAAAAAATCAATCTCATAGCGTGTCTCTCAGTGCGATATCTTTTTTGCCGCTTAAAATCACAATTATTATTCGTAATTTCGCACGTTTGAACTACACGCAACAATACGCCGATGCGCAATAAATACCTCGTGTGGCTCTATCAGCCATATAAATACGTCATACTCATACCATTGGCCATCGTCGATACTGTCTTCTTCACAGTGTGGACATGGCTTCTGTCTATGTTCTCGGCTCGCGCGGCTGGCTATGCCGCCAAGTGCTGGGCCAAGGTGATCCATTGGCTCACGCCCATGCCCGTATCCCTTGTAGGCAAGGAAAATATCAAGGACGGGCAGAGCTACGTCATCGTGGCCAACCACCAGAGCGCCTACGACATCATCCTCGTCTACGGCAGCATGCCCATCGACTTCCGCTGGATCATGAAGAAGGAACTCCGCAACGTCCCATTCCTCGGCTTCGCATGCGAGAAGTGCGGCCACATCTTTTTGGACCGTTCCTCGGCTCGCAACGCATACCGTAGCATCCAATGCGCAAAGGAGATCCTCACGGGTGGCACGTCCGTCGTCATCTTCCCCGAGGGTCACCGCAGCGGCCGCCCCGAGATGAACGAGTTCAAGCACGGTGCCTTCCGCATGGCCTTCGAGCTCGGCCTCCCCATGCTCCCCGTCTCCATCAAGGACACTTGCCGAGTCATGCCCGCAGGCATAGACACCCTCTTCCCCGCCCACGTGCAGCTTACCATCCATCCTGCCGTCGACGTCAATGAGTACGAGGGCCGCCGCGACGAACTTATTGCCCACCTCCAGCAGGTGATAGGCTCGGCCGTATAGTCCTTCTCTGACACCACAAGTCAAGATTTTCAAGAACAGAAACAACACCATATTTTGGATTTCCTGCAAGAAATAAACCGCCGGCGCACTTTCGCCATCATCAGCCACCCTGACGCCGGTAAGACGACCCTCACCGAGAAACTCCTCCTCTTCGGCGGAGCTATCCACGTGGCAGGCGCCGTCAAGAGCAACAAGATCAAGAAGACCGCCACCTCCGACTTCATGGAGATCGAGAAGCAGCGCGGTATCTCCGTCGCCACCTCTGTCATGGGCTTCGAGTACGACGGCTACAAGGTCAATATCCTCGACACCCCTGGCCACCAGGATTTCGCCGAGGACACTTTCCGTACCCTCACGGCTGTCGACTCCGTCATCATCGTCATCGATGCCGCCAAGGGCGTTGAGACCCAGACGCGCAAGCTGATGCAGGTCTGCCGCATGCGCAAGACCCCCGTCATCGTCTTCATCAACAAGATGGACCGCCCTGCCAACGACCCCTTCGACCTCCTCGACGAGATTGAGTCCGAGCTCCAAATCGGTGTCCGTCCCCTCAGCTGGCCTATCGGCTCTGGCGAACTTTTCCGTGGCGTATATAATATCTTCGAGAAGAACCTCTACCTCTACGAGCCCAGCAAGCAGACCGTGCAGGAGGGTGTGGATGTCGCCATCGACTCCGCCGACCTCGACGCCCGCATCGGCGAAACGGCAGCAGCTACTCTCCGCGAGGAACTCGAGACAGTCGAGGGCGTATACCCCGACTTCGACCTCGATAAATACCGCAGTGGCGACGTCGCTCCAGTATTCTTCGGCTCGGCTCTCAACAACTTCGGCGTCCGCGAGTTGCTCCACTGCTTCCTCCAGATTGCCCCTAAGCCTCAGCCCAGCCATGCTGATGAGCGCGACGTTCAGCCCGAGGAGAATAAGTTCTCTGGCTTCGTCTTTAAGATTCATGCCAACATGGACCCGAACCACCGCAACCGCATCGCCTTCGTCAAGGTCTGCAGCGGCAAGTTCGAGCGCAACAAGCCATACCGCCACGTCCGCCTCGGTAAGGACCTCAAGTTCTCCAGCCCGACGGCTTTCATGGCCGACAAGAAGAGCATCATAGATGAGGCTTACCCCGGCGACATCGTTGGTCTCCCCGATACCGGCAACTTCAAGATTGGCGATTCCGTCTCCGAGGGCGAGAATATCCATTTCCGTGGCCTCCCAAGCTTCTCGCCTGAGCTTTTCCGCTACATCGAGAACGACGACCCTATGAAGGCTAAGCAGCTCGCCAAGGGTATCGATCAGCTTATGGATGAGGGTGTCGCCCAGCTATTCGTGCACCAGTTCAATGGCCGCAAGATTATCGGCACCGTCGGTGCTCTCCAGTTCGAGGTCATCGAGTACCGTCTCCTCCACGAGTACGGTGCCAAGTGCCGCTACGAGGGCATCTCGCTCTACAAGGCTTGCTGGATTGAGAGCGACGACGAGAAGGAGCTCCAAGAGTTCAAGAAACGCAAACAGCAATACCTCGCCAAAGATAAGGACGGCCGCGACGTCTTCCTCGCCGAGAGCAATTTCATGCTCCAAATGGCGCAGCAGGATTTCAAGAACATCCGCTTCCACTTCTCCAGCGAGTTCTAAATATTCGCCACTCGGACACGTCCGCAGAGCCCCGTTGCAAAAGGCGGAACTCAGTGTGGAAAAGTCCCCCAAAGGTGGCAACGAACATCAGTCCAAGGCTTCTGCCATGCGACTGGCAATAAATGAATTCAAACAGTTTTCTAAAAATCTGTCTATAAAGAGGTCTTTTTATGTACAGGACTCACACATGCGGTGAACTCCGCATCGCCGACGCCGGCAAGCAGGTTACTCTCTCCGGCTGGGTACAACGCTCCCGTAAGATGGGCGGCATGACGTTCGTCGATATCCGCGACCGTTATGGCATTACTCAAATCGTGTTCAACTCCGAGTCCGACGCCGCGCTCAACGACGCCGCTGCAAAACTCGGCCGTGAGTACGTAATCCAGGTTACTGGTGCCGTCCGTGAGCGCGAGAGCAAGAACAAGAACATCCCAACTGGCGATGTCGAGATCATTGCCTCCAAGCTCGTAGTGCTCAACGAGAGCGCAACTCCTCCCTTCACCATCGAGGATGACACAGACGGCGGCGACGACCTCCGTATGCGTTACCGCTATCTCGACCTCCGCCGCGCCGCGGTCCGCAAGAACCTCGAGATGCGCCACGATATTTGCCAGAAGATCCGCACCTACCTCTCCGATCTCAAGTTCCTTGAGGTCGAGACTCCTGTCCTCATCGGCTCTACCCCCGAGGGCGCACGCGACTTCGTGGTCCCCAGCCGTATGAACCCCGGCCAGTTCTACGCTCTGCCTCAGAGCCCTCAGACCCTCAAGCAGCTCCTTATGGTTGCCGGTTTCGACCGCTACTTCCAGATCGTCAAGTGCTTCCGCGATGAGGATCTCCGTGCCGACCGTCAGCCCGAGTTTACTCAGATCGACTGCGAGATGAGCTTCATCGAGCAGGAGGATATCCTCAATGTCTTCGAGGGCCTCATGAAGTCGCTCTTCCGCGACGTCAAGGGCATCGACTTCAAGGAGCCTTTCCTCCGCATGACTTGGCAGGACGCTATGAAGTACTATGGTTCCGATAAGCCTGACCTCCGCTTCGGTATGAAGTTCGTTGAGATTAAGGATATTATGCAGGGCCATGGCTTCTCTGTTTTCGACGGTGCTGAGTACATTGGCGCTATCTGTGCCAAGGGTGCTGCCTCTTACACCCGCAAGCAGCTCGACGCTCTCACGGACTTCGTCAAGCGTCCGCAGATTGGTGCCAAGGGTCTTGTCTACGCACGTGTCGAGGCCGATGGCTCCGTCAAGAGCTCCGTGGATAAGTTCTACGACCAGCCCACTCTCCAGCAGCTCAAGGAGCGTATGGAGGCTGAGGCGGGCGACCTCATCCTCATCATCTGTGGTCCCGACGCTATGAAGGCCCGCAAGCAACTCTGCGAGCTCCGTCTTGAGATGGGCAACCAGCTCGGCCTCCGCAACAAGGACAACTACGCTTGCCTCTGGGTCATCGACTTCCCGATGTACGAGTGGAGCGACGAGGAGCAGCGCCTTATGGCTATGCACCATCCGTTCACCAGCCCCAAGCCCGAGGATTACGATCTCCTCGACACCG
>CAVILU010000180.1:0-1050 GCA_963643535.1 bacterium
GTTGATTTCTCTGAGAATTCAATCCTTGCGCTCAAAACAGCGCTCGTCTTGGCCAATAAACTCAAGACAGACTTACGAATGATACACATCGAGCCTACAAGCGCGCACTACGCAAGTGGCCTCGAAAACCATACCAATGCCGACGAGCATCCACAAGACAAACTCGAGTCTCTCGTCAAGGAGTACTCTCAGCAGTATACAGCTGGCGGCCGCTTCGACTACTACATTGGCCAAGGCAATGTGGCCGAGGAGCTAGTGAACAAAGTCAAGTATGACAATGATGTCGTACTCGTCGTAACAGGTTCGCACGGCGTATCCGGCATCTCACAAAGCTGGATTGGTGGCAATGCGTATAAACTGATTTGCAACACAACGAGGCCTGTGCTCGTCATCCGCCAAGGTATGACGTACAATGACGACTTCAAGAACATCGCCATCCCCATCAACATCTCTAAGAGCAGCCGTCGTAAGATTCCACAGGCTGTCGACCTCGTCAAGCTCTTTAACGCCCAGACTATCATCATCGGTATGCAGACATCCTCTATCTTGTCTATCTACTACCGAATCAAGGCGGCAGTCAAGCAGGTTGCCAACTACCTGCAACAGCACGGAGTTACCGTCGCCAGCACAACGATGCTCAAGGGCAAAGATTGCATTGGCAGCCTGTTCGAGACCGCAGCCACGCAAAAGGCCGACATGATGATTGTCGAGGCAGAGAATACAGGTGCATTCTTTGCGGACAGATTCCGCCCCGAGCTGACATCCATCATCAACAACTCGCCTTGCCCTGTGCTCGTCATCCCAGTAGAGTACAAGTCATAGGAATTGTAAGAAGATAACGCAAAGCCGCATGGTCGTTCCCGACCATGCGGCTTTATTTTTCTGGTCTATCATGGCCTCTATGATACAGAACGACATTTTTGGCAGCAAGAGCCTTGGCGTATGCGATATTTTATGTAAATTTCAAGTCTGAAATAACTGGAGATAAACCATATGTTCGACAAGCCGGAAGACGCGGAACCCATAAACTTTCTTCGTTATTGCCCTCAC
>CAVILU010000180.1:1060-4635 GCA_963643535.1 bacterium
AGTTCAAGTGTGAGGTTTGTGGATTTAACTTCTTCACAAACTCAGCAGCCGCAGTTGTGGCCATAGTCCGCGATGCCGAGGGACGGATTCTCCTCACCAGACGCGGTAGGAACCCATTCAAGGGGTGGCTTGACCTTCCTGGCGGATTTGTGGATCCTGGGGAGGCAGCGGAAACTGCGCTCCGGCGAGAGCTCAAAGAGGAGCTGGATGTTGATGCTTTGGAGTTCAAATATCTTTGCTCATTTCCCAATGAGTACATCTACAGCGGATACAAGGTGCGGACCACTGATTTGGCTTTTATTTGCCAAATTGATCACGCCCCCACGAAATGCGCCGACGACGTAGAATCGTTCATTTGGAAGGCCCCAGACGAAATAGACCTCAACGACATACCATTCGACTCGATAAGGAATATCCTAGCAAAAGTCATAAACTCATAATCAGGCATAACAAGTAAAAACCTCCAACATTTAGACATCAGAACGCAAGGAACAGTGAATAAGAGGAACATCATCGCACGCCACGCACGTATCATCCTTTTACTAAGCCTCATACTCTCAAACGTATGCGGTTCCGTCGTGTCGTATGCCAATGAAGTCACCAAACGTAGACTGCCTTGCGACAATCCTCAATTTGAGTTCCTGCATGAGTGGATGGCTTCGCCATTTTGCCGAGTATTGACGCAAGACCGAAAGGGTTTCCTGTGGATTGGCACAGACAATGGCGTGGTTCGATATGACGGGCTTCACACTCACTGCTTTGGAAACGTCGAGACGGGACCTTCGCTAAAAGGTAATGCGATTACTGCCATAGCGGAAGACACTATCAGCAATTGTATTTGGGCGGGAATAGATCAGAGCCCGACGCTAATGCGCATAGACACCAACACATTCGAGACCAGCATCCTCGAATATCACCTTGATGTAAGCGCATCCACTGCCTTCAAGTCAACACTCAGCATAATGAGTGCAAATGACTCGACGCTTATTTGCCGCCTTGCGAGAGGATATTTTGTCGTGAACAAAAGCACTGGCAAAGCAAAGCTCATAAAGGCATATAAGGGCATGCTGAACAGCGCGAAGACTAACTTCTTCGATTTCAACGGTTCAAAATATAATGTCGGAGGTGGAGCATTGTACCGCGTCGGACAAAACGAGACGACAGGAGACTTCACTCTTGAGAAAATTGGCATCCGCAACCTCACGAATATCAAAGATATCATAGTAAAAGACGACTCGACCCTCGTTGTAATGACAATGTCCCGCGTAAAGGAGTTTGACATTTATCTTTACTATGCAAAATCGGACAAAGTAGAGTTCCTCGGGACTTGCACTTCCTCTCCGCATGGAATGGCAAACGCAGACGATGGACTTTGGATTGCCACAAACCACGGGCTCGCCTTTTTGAACTACGAGGATAAGACGCTGAAATACTTCACGTCCGCCAACTCAAACATACAAGACAACGACATATCCTGCATTGTCAAAGCCTACAATCAGCATGTGTTCTTCATCGGCACATCGGATGGCCTTGTCACACTCAGCTACTTCAATAGCAAATTTCAGCGCACGGACATGCGCAGATATTCCGAGTCGACAAATCCACAGGTATGGAGCTCAGCCAAAGATAGCCATAAAGGATATTGGATTGGCTGCCTCGACGGACTATATAAGCTGCGCGATAACAGCATATTCTACAATGAGATAAAGCTCGAAAAATCGGGAGACAAAGACATGATAATATCCATCAATGAGACCAATCAACGCGATGGCATCATTGTCTCCACACCGAAAGACGTGTTTAAACTAGACTATGACGGAAGCGTCATTAGTCATTTGTTACATGACAACGACTTAATCCGCAGCACTCAGCCAATAGAAGGCGGGCGAGTGATTGTGACGCGAAGGCATTGCATATCCATCATATCCGACAAAGATGGACATACCATAAAAAGCTTGTACCCACCCAAAGGCACAACTTTCATCATATCTCACACCGACGACGGCAAGACACTGTGGGTAACGGATAGCAAGCAAGAGATTGATGGATATGACCTATCCACATTCGAGACAAAATATATCGTACTGCTGCAGAGAGACAGCATTGGCAGTGTTAGGGACATACGCCACAACGTGGCCAACGGAATGGACGAATTATGGATAGCAACCACAGAAGGTGGGCTTATATACAAAAACCCAGGGTATTTCGGGACAACGACTATCACAGGGAGCCCACTCTTGCGCTCGTCCTTACACTCAATAGAACTCGATACCAAAGGAGCATTATGGGTGGCAACAGATTTAGGAATAGTAAACATACGCGACGGGAGGATTACTGACTATAGCATAGAGGAGTACAATCTTTGCTCAAAGTTCCTCAACCATACGCCATCGCGTGGTGCTGATGGAGAGATGCTGTTCGGTGGCAAGAATGACTTTATTGAGTTTTCCCCCGAACGTTTCACGGACAACGACTACTTCCCCACCCCACAAATAACGTCATATCAATATCACAATGTACTGTCCAGCAAAGCGATGGCCCAGGAGGAGATATTATATGGCGAAGGTGACATAATCATCCCACCAGGCACGGAAGGCGTAAAGATAAACGTACGGACACTCAACTACGACAACTCCGGCAGAATAAACACGGAATGGGACATCGACGGAGACAGCAATTGGAAGAGCGTCCAACCCGATGGTGATTTGTTGCTCACGGGACTCTCGGAAGGCAATCACATTGTGCGGTTTCGCTCAATCGACAGCAACGGGACACCTCAAAATGGCATTCTTACAGTGAGAATAACGAAGAATGTATTCATCCACGAGACCAAAATCTTCATCATAACCCTCATCACATCCATTGCGGCGATTGTAGCTATGCTATGGTCATGGAACAACTCTCAGTACCGCAAAATCAGGAATAAGCTGAAGAACGAGGTCAGCACAATGTCCTCAATGCTAACGACAGCCAATGCCGAACTTCGCAAACGACAAGTGGAAATTCAGAAGCGCAATGAAGAGATATCCGCGATGAACAACAACTTGCAGGATCTCGTTGAGCAAAGGACCAAGGAACTTAAGGATGCGAAGTTAAAGGCCGAGGAGAGCAGTCAGCTCAAATCGGACTTCCTCGCGAGCCTCGGACATGAGATCCGCACGCCGATGAACGCCATTGTTGGTTTTGCAAAACTCTTGCAATCAGACGACTGCAACAACAAAGAGCGCATTGAGTTTGCCGGCCTCATAGCAAAGAGTTCAAACAGTTTGCTGACCCTCTTCAGCGCATTGCTGGACACGTCACGCATCGAGAGAGGTGTACTCGAAGTCAACTTTGCCGACGTGGATATCTATCAGGAGATACACGATGCTTATAAGATACTCTCCGTCGAGAACAAAAACGACCAAGTTGATTTCCAACTTGACCTGTCCGAAAGCCTACGCGACCTCATTGTGCAGACCGACAAAGAGAGGTTACGCCAGATAATAATAAACATCACGTATAACGCCTTCAAATTTACAAACAAAGGCCACGTGAGAATCACTGCACTACTATGCGATGTGGCAGACCTCACT
>CAVILU010000181.1:0-4616 GCA_963643535.1 bacterium
CTTTTCGGATAATTAGCCAAATCGACAAGGGGATACTTCTCCGTCTATTGCCATCTCCCAAGTCTTTGCGGGCGTATGGTCGCCAATTTTGGGGCCGCCAATCCAGATGACGTGCCAAAGAGCATCTAAATTGTTGACTTCTGAATGTAAAATTTCTTTACCTTTACATTTCAAGACGATGAAGATTTCCACAGAGATATTAGACATTTCCCGGCCGGTCCTCGTGGCCATAGGCGGCGGGGCGGACAGCGTGGCTCTGCTCAGCGAGCTCGTGCGCCGTGGCTACCATTGCGTGGCGGCCCACTGCAATTTCCATTTGCGCGGCGAGGAGTCTGACTCCGACGAGGCTTTTGTCCGCTCGTTTTGCGAGTCTTTGGGGGTGGAACTCCATGTTGCGCAATTCGATACCCGTGTCTATGCCTCGGAACATAAAGTCTCAATCGAGATGGCGGCTCGCGAATTGCGTTACGATTGGTTCTTCTCTCTGCTGGACGAGATGGATATCCCCGTTGTCGCCGTAGCCCATCATGCCGACGACGCTGCCGAGACCTTCATCCTCAACCTTGTCCGCGGCACGGGCATCCGGGGCCTCTCCGGAATGAAGAGTCTCCAAGGCCGTGTGGCGCGCCCATTGCTTGGCATCTCGCGTCAGGAAATCGAGCTCTATTGCAAAGCCAATGGGTTGAAATATGTCACGGACTGCACCAACGCTTCCGACGACTACGCCCGAAATCGCATACGCCACCACGTAATCCCCGAACTAAAGGCTCTCAACCCCTCTTTCCTCTCCACGATGAACCAGAACATGGCTCACGTGGCCCAGGTGATGGAGATTTTTCAAGCCCAAGTGGATGAGTTTCGCAAGAGCTACGTCGCTGAGACTGAGGACGGTTTCGCCGTGTCTATTGCTGGCCTCCGTGCGCAAGTCTCAGCCGAACCTTTTCTCTTTGAGCTTCTTGCGCCCGTTGGCCTCTCGCCTCGGGCTATTCATGACGTGGCGCGTTGCGTGGCCGAAAACCGTGTGGGGCGAGAGTTCCGTGCTGGCGATGTGCGTGTGGTTGTGGACCGTGAGGATGTCATTGTGGTTCGCGATGCCGAGGCCGACCTCGTTGACTGCGAGGTTGTGGTTGACGAATGCCAGGCGGAGGTTGAAATTCCGCTCAATGTAAGCATTTCGATGTTTGACCGAGCTGCGGATTATACTTTCTCTCGCGACCCTATGGTCATGCATTTCGATGCCGCCCGCGTCTCTTTCCCCATCAAATTCCGCCATTGGAGGGTGGGGGATACGTTTCGCCCTCTCGGCATGAAGGGAGAGAAGAAACTGAGCGATTTCTTTGTGGATAAGAAGATTAGTCGTCCCGAGAAGGAGAAGGCGTGGATAGCAGAATCGGACGGCCGCATCATTGCCATACTTGGCATGCGAATAGACGACCGTTGCAAGGTGACTCCCACGACACGCCGGATTATTGAGTTGAAATACAAGAAATAACAAGTCTCTCTATGATAAACAAGAAGATGCGCAACGCCATTGTGTCGCTCGTGGCGGCCAAGGCCAAGCTCCGCAGGGAGGTTGAAAAAAACGTGACGGAGGGCTTCGAGACCCTTTGCTCTGTCCTGCAACAAATGGCTGCCGAATATTCCGAGTCCCTGGGCCCGGAAGTCGAGGTGCGTTATGAACGTCGTGCCACCCATGTCGCGCTCTTCACTCTCGATGCCGATGTCCTCGTCTTCGTCCAGCAGACGGATATCTTCTTCTTCGACCGCGACAATCAGGCTCTTAAGACTCAGTATGTCCGCGACAATATGGACCGTGCGGCTGTTGGCATAGTCAATGTCTACAATTTCATGACGGACTCTTTTAAGTACGACCGCGATGAGGACCTCGGTTACCTCGTGGCTCGCATCTTTGTCAATTCGGAGGCCGCTTTCTTCGTCGAGGGCAAACGCCAACGTGCCGTGGGCGTGGATCATTTCGGAGAGAAGAAACTCGATGCCGACGGTTGGCGACGCTTTGCCGAGACGGCACTGAAATATGCTGCCGAGAGCGATGCCCTTGTGCCGCCCTACGAGATGGTTATCCAGGCCGACATGGCCAACCTCAAGCAATACATCCTTCAGTCGAAAACTAAGACCGCCAAGCGACTCGGTTTCGGCTTCAAGGCAGACGACGTGCGTTAGGCAGTCCGACGGCCGCCCTCTCAACAAGATAACACACATTTTCATACATAATATACCCAACCCCAAGTGGATATTCTCGATCGTTTCCTGGCCTATGTGAAGGTCAATACCCAGAGTGACGAGACCACAGGTCTCACCCCCTCAACCCTCCCCCAGCTCGACTTCGCGCAACGCCTTGCCGAAGACCTCCGTGCCATTGGCATGCAAGAGGTTGCTGTAAGTAAATATGGCTACGTGACCGCCACGCTGCCCGCCAATACCGATGCCCCCGTGCCCACCGTAGGCTTCATTGCCCATATGGATACGAGCCCCGACTTCTCGGCCCACAATGTCCGCCCCCGCATTGTCGAGGCGTACAACGGCAAGGATATCATCCTCAACCAGGAGCAGAACATCGTCCTCTCGCCAAGTGAGTTCCCCGAGCTTCTCCGATATGTCGGTCAGGATATTGTCGTGACCGATGGCCTTACGCTCCTCGGCGCGGACGACAAGGCTGGCATTTGCGGAATCTTTGCCGCCATGGAGGACCTCATTGCCCATCCCGAGCGTCGCCATGGCAAAATCCGCGTTTGCTTCACTCCCGATGAGGAGATTGGCGAGGGCGCGGACCACTTCGATGTCGAGGGCTTTGGTGCTGAGTTCGCTTATACTATCGATGGCGGCGCAATTGGTGAGCTTGAGTATGAGACATTTAATGCTGCCGAGGCTACTGTGGTCTTCTCTGGCCGCAACGTCCATCCCGGCTCTGCATACCATAAGATGCGCAACTCGATGCGCGTGGCCAGCCAGTTCGTTGTCAACCTCCCCAGCTTCCAGACTCCCGAGCACACTCAGGGCTACGAGGGCTTCTTCCACCTGACTCACATGGATGGCTCCGTCGAGCAGACCACCCTCAAGTATATCATTCGCGACTTCAAGCGCGAGCGTTTCGAGGATCGCAAGAAGGAGATGGAGCACCTCGCCAACAAGTTCAACGCTCAGTATGGCGAAGGCTCTGTAGTGCTCACAATCCGCGACCAGTATTATAATATGCGAGAGAAGATTGAGCCCGTCATGCACGTCGTGGACTACGCTCGTCGCGCAATGGCCGATTGCAATGTAGAGTGCAAGGTTACGCCCGTCCGCGGTGGTACGGATGGCAGCCGCCTCTCTTTTATGGGGCTCCCGACTCCCAATATCTTTGCGGGTGGCGAGAATTTCCATGGCAAGTATGAGTTCCTTCCCATCCCGAGTCTTCGCAAGGCGGCAGAGGTGATTGCCCGCTTGGCCGAGGTCGTGGCTCTGTAACTTTTTGAAATCCGAACTAGATAAGAACTTGTGTTGTGGCGCATGGTCGTGAGGTCTTCGGGCCTGCGGCTGTGCGCTGTTTTTTAACCTTTTGACACCAATAAAATGATTATCTTCGCGGCATGATTAGAGACTTTGAGCAAAGCGATGTCCGCATCGGACACTACAATACCCTGGAGGTCGTCAAACTTGTAGATTTCGGCTGTTACCTCGACGGCGGTCGAGAGGGCGAGATTCTTATGCCTATAAGGTATATGCCCGAGGGCACCAAGCCGGGCGACGAGGTCCGCGTCTTCGTCTACTTCGATTCTGAGGACCGCCTTGTGGCCACTACCGAGACTCCCCTTGTGGAGGTCGGTCAGTTCGCTTGCCTCACGGTGAAGCAGGTGGCGGGCCCTGGTGCTTTTCTCGATTGGGGACTGATGAAGGATTTGCTTGTGCCTCGCTCCGAGCAGCGCGATATTATGGTTGCTGGCCGCTCCTATGTCGTCTACGTTTTTCAGGACGAGGCGTCGGGACGCATTGCCGCTACTCAGAAGTTCGCCCGTTATCTCGACAACGTCATGCCGCGCTATAAGCAGGGCGACGAGGCTCAGGCTATCGTGACGGACCTTACGCCGCTCGGCTATAAGGTTGTCGTGGATAACCTGTTTACTGGACTCATCTACGAGAGCGACGTCTTCAAGCCCCTTGCTGTGGGTGACTCGCTCAAGGTCTATATCTCTAAGGTTCGCGATGATGACAAACTCGACGTCACGCCCAATCCCATAGGTTTCGCCAAGTCCTTCGATGTGGCCGACCGCGTGGTCGAGATGCTCCGTAATAGTGGCGGCGAACTCGCCGTGGGCGATAAGTCGAACCCCGAACTCATAAAAAATCTCTTCGAGTGCAGCAAGAAGAGTTTCAAAATGGCAATAGGCAACCTATATAAGCAGGGCATCATTGAGATTACGCCCCGAGGCATAAAGTTAAAGTCCAAATGAGCAAACAGCACTTGTTCGGTCTCAACCTCACCGAACTCCAGTCGGTAGCCGCCAACGCAGGCCTCCCAAAATTCGCCGCCAAGCAAATGGCCGACTGGCTGTATAAGAAGAATATAGCCGACATTGCCGAGATGTCCAACATCTCAGTGCGTGGCCGCGAGGCCC
>CAVILU010000182.1:0-4563 GCA_963643535.1 bacterium
TTTCGGGGACTGCCTTATCTTGCCTTTCGGGTTCGGGAGATTTTTGTTTTTCCTCCGGGCCGTAGGAGATTTCAACATTATTGTCGTCGGAGGACTCAGGCTTTGTGACCTCGGGTTCGGATTGCGAGTCCTTGGGCTCCTCGGGCTGAGGAACTTCGGGAGTTACCTCTTCGGGCTTTGGCTCAATCGGTTTTGGTTCTTCGGGCTGTGGTTCTTCGGGCTTCTGCTCGTTCGGCATTGGCTCTTCCGGTTTCTGCTCATCGGAATTTGGCTCGGCAGGCTTCTGCTCTTCTGGCTGAAGTTCTTCTGGCTTCTGCTCTTCTGGCTGAGGCTCTTCGGGGACGGGAGTCGAGACTGGCTCGGGCTCTGGTTCGGGTTCCGGCTGTGGCAGTTCGGGAAGTTCAAGCGCCTCGAAACCGATATAATCAGAATAGGGGATAAAGGCGTCACCTTCAATCTCGCGAGCCAGGTCATTCCATTTGCCGACTATCCTGTTCTTGTCGGCAAAAGCTTTTGAGTAGTTTCGCTTGGCGGACTCGTAGTCGGCAATGGTCTTTGCGTCGATAACAGAGGACTCGCAAAGGCTATCCACCTCTTTTTGGAGTTTGAGGATACGGCCGTTGACCTCGTCAATCTTTGTCTTGACATATCTGCGCTGCCACTCAATGAGGCATTTTACCTTGTCGGCAAGGATAGCGTCGTCGAAGACGCAAGCTACGGACATATCGTCCTTGCTACCACGGCTGCTGAGCACTGGGAGCGTCTTCTTGAGTTCAGCAGAGGCATTGTCGACGCCCTCCTTATTGATAAGCTTGAGGATATCAATATAGAAATTGACCATATTCTCGGTCGGGCCGAAAGAGTCGTCGATGCCATCGGAACCAAGGAAGACAGCCAATGGGGCCGTCTCGCGGCTGCCGTAGCAGAAACGGAACTCCTCAGAAGGCGACGCGTCGCAGAGCGAAGTGGTCTTGTTGAGGAAACAGTTATCGTCCCACGGGATGGGCTCACTCCAAGCTCCATTGGCATCGAAGGCAATGCACTTGCCGTCGCCAATATGGAAAGCGAACCAGAAGTCGGGGGTGCAGACATAGCACATGAGCGTGCAGCCATAGTTCTTCTCGAGGCTTTTGCCAGCCTCGAAGTCGGCGAGGTACTTGGCTGCGACCGTCGCACGCTCCTTGTCCGTCAGGGGTGTTGACTTCTGGTGCTCATCGATTTTATCGTACCAACGGCAGATAATGGATGAGAAGAGTTGGCGCAACGCCTTGTCGGCGGGAGAGTCCACGTCATCGCCTCCATCCTCGGTTTCGGACGAGAGGGCACGCTTCTGCGTAAAAGGCTTGCCGGCGAAGAGACTTTTATCCACCGCCGCGACAAACGTCTCGACGCACTCGCGAGTGACCTCGACAGCGCAACGCGACCCCACATCGCTTCGGAAATATCGCTCACCGCCATGGCCATCGCTGACGATAGCCATGGAGAGAGCGTCGGTCGTGATGCTAAACGACGCATCTTGGCAAACCTTGTCCGCCGCGATGTGGCTTGCACCCTGGCAAGTTTGGTTAAGATTTTTCATAGCAAACTAATGGCTTTTGTTTACCAATTTTCCCAAGGGGCGGAAGACATATCAGACGGGTCGGCACACACGGTTGGGTCGTTCTTTATCGTGCGGAGCACCTCCTGCTCCTTTGTCGTGGAATTGGCTGACGAGCTTTGGCTGCCAATCTGCGAAGAGGTGATGGCCACAATGCGGATGAGGTTCTTGAGGGCATTGACATTGTGGGCGGTAAAGACAGCCTCGGGAGTGCCAGTGAACTCGGCAAGTACATTTTGGTCAGCGTCGTCGCCAATGGCGATGGCTACCTTGATTGCGGACTTGAACCAATTGTTGTTCTTGAGTTCGGCGAGGCCAGACTGGAAATTATCGGTAGGGGCACCGTCGGAAAGGAGAATGATGGCAGGAGCGTATGAGCCACTCGCGGACTTCATGAAGCCATTGCGCGAAAGCTTGCTGTTGAGCTCGGAGCATGCGCGGCCGAGGGCAGTGCAACCAGAGGCTTGGACATCGAGCCAAGTGAAATCGGTGGTTGGGCGGGGCTCGTCGTAGAGCCAATTGACGCCGTTGGAGAACTCGAGGGACGCTACTTTGATTTCGGCATCGGGGTTCGTGACGGAGATCTCGTCGATTATAGGGAGAACCTCACGTACGGCATCGTTGACGGCATCAATCTTGCTGCCTTGCATGCTGCTGGACTTGTCGATGAGGAAGAAAAGAGTCATTGTTCGGCGGGGAACGCCTTCGATATCAATAAGGGACATTGCTGTTTATTTTTTTGCGTTTAAGGATAAAAAAGGCTCGCCCTCAACCTCGCGAGACGAGGCAAGCAGAGGTTGAGAGCGAGATTAATGGAACTGTCGGTCGAGGGACGAGGCGTTAATCCCAATCGTCGTATGATGTGGAGGAAGACGACGAGTCGGCAACTGAATTGGCGGTGTCGGCACCATCAACTTGCTCAACTTGCTCTTTAATCGCCTCGGTAGTCTCTTGCTGCTTAGATTCTGATTCCTTACCTGCAGAAGAGCTGTGGCTGGCAATCTGGGAAGAGGTGACGGCCACGATTTTGATAACCTGCTTGAGGGCCTCGATGTTGTGGACCGTGAAGACGGCCTCGGAAGAGCCAGTGAACTCCTGGAGGACAGACTGTTCGGCATCCTCGCCAATGGCGATAGCGACCTTAGTAGCGGCCTTGAACCAGTTGTTGGCCTTGAGCTTAGCTATACCGTTCTGATAATCGTCCGTTGGTTCGCCATCGGAAAGGAGGATAACGACGGGGGCATAGGAGCCGCTTGCCGACTGCATGAAACCGTGGCTCTTGGAGAGCTTGCTGTTGAGCTCGCGACAAGCCTCGCCGAGGGAGGTGAGACCGCCGGCCTCGACATCGCGCCACGAGAAGTCACCGACAGGCTTTGGCTCATCGTAGAGCCAGTTCACACCGCTGGAGAACTCAAGAGCAGCCATCTTGATCTCGGCATCAGGGTTTGCGTCCGAAATATCAGTAATCATAGGGAGGACATTGGCAATGGCATCGTTGACGGCGCCAATCTTGTTGCCAGACATAGAACCGGATTTGTCGATGAGGAAGAAAAGGGTCATCGTACGGCGGGGAACACTCTCAGTTTCAATAAGAGACATAACGTTATAAATTAAGTTTTGGGATATGAAGGGTTATTTATCTGTTACTCTATAGGACCTTGACTTCAGCCTTGTTGTCCTTGAAGTTGACCTTGATGCCGGCCCTTACCGGGAAGATGTCGCCAGGGACGACGGTCTTGGTCTTGCCACTCGGGGTTTCAGCCGCCCAAGCATCGTTGGTCTCGTTCTTCACGACAAGTGTACCGTTGGCATCGGTCGTGACGAGAGCCTCGGGGGTGTTGTCGGAGTCGATGTAGAGATGCGTGTTCTTGACAAGAGGGATCTGACGGTTGCCGATGACGAGGCGGGCGGCCAGGTCGATCTCCTTTTGGCACTCCAAGCAATTATCTTTCGCTCCTACGATATTGACGAAAGTCTCTTCTCCACAGTATGGGCACTTGACGAGGCTATCGCGGACGGCAGCGATGACTTTCTGCCACTCGCTCTCCATCATACGCTTAGAAGGGTTCTTTATAACCTCCTGGCTGAACTCCTTCGTGAAAGCCTCGCGAAGACGCGGAGGGAGGGCTGGCCAACGCCTGATAACGTTGTTGTGGATGCCACGGACGGGGAGGTTGGAATGGTCGTTGACATCATAGATGAAGAGGATCTCACTGCCATAGAACTTCTTCTCGAAATCCTCAGTAAGGCAAGGGCATCCTGCGACCTTCACACCCTCGAACGGGTGGTTGCAGTAGAAGAGGAGGAAGAGGAGCACAGCGAGGGAAAAACGGTCGCTATACTTGTCGGGAGTGCCGCCAGCGACGACCTCGGGGGCCATATAACGGGCCTTGCCCATGATGCCGGACTTCTGACCTTGCGCGACTACATTGTCATTGTCGCAGATGAGGACGTCGCCCGTGGCGGGGTCTATGAAGAAGTTGCCGTCGTTGAGATCCTGGTAGCTATATCCGTTCAGGTGGAGTTTCTTGAAACCATTGCAAATCTGCATGGCGGCTTTGAGCATAGCGTCGAAGGACTTGAAAGAGACCTTGTTGATAAGGAAACGGCTAAACTCGTGGTAGTTCTGCGGGCGGAGCTTCATGATATAGCCGTAGCTGCCATTCTGCTTCTCCGTGATGCTCTCAGGCCAGAGGAAAGAGGGGTCGGGGGCTCCGGATTGAATATTGAGCTCGAGGTTGCGGTAGAGATTGTCGTCAGGTGAATTGGCATACCACTTGAGGGCCTTCTTCTCGCCGTTGACAGTCACGCTGTAGACGATGCCCTGTCCACCACGGCCGAGCTCTTTGACAATGGTAGCCTTGCCACCACCGACGAGGTTGACAGTGTCGTTGTTCTTTAATTCTGCCATTTTATCTTTATGATTTTTGTATTCTTAGAATAGTAAGATTAGTAGCCGCCACCGT
>CAVILU010000183.1:0-4455 GCA_963643535.1 bacterium
CGAAGCGCGGTTGATGCGATTCTGCGCAAGGAGCTCGTCGCGGTCGAAGACACCACTCTCGTTGACTACGAGGAAACGGGTGAAGTTCTTCTTGTTGGTCTCGATGCCGCTCTTGAGGATGTCGAGCCCATAGATTTCGGCTGCTATGGCGGGAGCTATTGCGGCAACATCCTTGAGGCCTTTGTCCTTCACGTCCTTGGCGGAGAGGGCGGTATCCTCACTCTCGATGAGGCGGATGTTGGGATAGTCCTTGAAGAAAGCCTTGCACTGCGCGAGAGCCATAGGGTGGCTGTGGACCTCGCGGATGTCCTCCATTCGGACACCAGGCAGAGCCATGAGGTTGTGCTTGATGCGAAGCTTATATTCGCCGAGGACTTCGAGACCGGAATCCTTGAGGAGGGTGTAGTTGGCTTGGATGGAGCCCACGAGAGTGTTCTCGATGGCGCAGATGCCGTAGAGATCCTCCTCTTCGCGGACGCGGCGGAACAGTTCCTCGAAAGTGAGGCAGGGGACTACCTCGACATCGTAGTCGCGGAAAAACTCACGGGCCGCAATCTCGTGGTTTGCGCCGCTGACGCCTTGGATGGCTACGCGCCTCTTGGGGCGATGGACCTTGTCGGTCTTCAAAGATTGTTCGTTTGCCTCAGCCATGTCGATGCCTGTCTTTATGCTTTCGTTAGCTTCCACTTTTCAGTGATGGATTGTTAGGTAAAAATGCGAGGCCCGCCTGAAATACTCAGGTGGGCCTCACTTTATCTTAGTTTAGGACCTTGCGCTTAGATGCGGCAACCACCTGCTCCCCTGCTGTCTGCAAAGAAGTAAAAATAGAAGCCGAAGTAAAATCGCATTGTCTGCATATCTGTTTCATTTTGACAAGGCAAAGATAGAAAAAGTATTAATAAGTTGTACCACATCCCCGCATTAAAAACACGTTTCACGTTAAATTACGAACAACACTTAAGGTTTGGCAACGGAAATGGCGACTTATCCAATAAAGTTCGTTTCATTATATTAAATTTGCCAATAACGACTTACAGTAGAACCGAGACATATTATCGAGACACATTATTATAGTATGAAGAGCATAATCAAAATCGCCCTTGCGGCAGCCACCTTAGTCGCAATACCCGCCGTAGGCTCCACAGCCCAGACCCAGTTTGAGCACATGAGCGGCCTCTACATGGCCTACCCCACCCCGACGGAATACAATGCGCCCAAGCCACCCAAAGGCTACAAACCGTTCTACATCAGCCACTACGGCCGGCATGGCTCGCGATGGATGCTCTCCGACTCGGGCTACGAAGCCGTGGCCAAAGTATTCGCCGACTCAACCAACCTAACAGAGCTCGGACAAGACGTGCGCAAGAGGGTCAACCTCATCTGCGCCGACGCATTGGGACGCAGTGGCGAACTCACGGCTCTCGGATATGAGCAACACAAGGGGATTGCCAAGCGAATGGTGGAGGCCTACCCCGAGGTGTTTGCGGACAATGGGGTTTTCACAGCCCACTCAAGCATCGTTGGCCGCTGCGTAATGAGCATGAACTCATTTCTTTTGCAGCTCACCAAGATGCGCCCACAGATAAATATTGACGCCATGTCCTCGCACCGCGACATGAAATATATAGCATACTCGACCGACGAGCTCCGCCACTTTGAGGACACGCTCCACAGGATTTGGCGAACCGACCCGAGCAGGCTCATGACTTCAATCTTCCGCGACACCGCCCGCATCGGGATGGACAAGAACCGCCTCATGGGTGAACTCCACGGAATGGCATCCGACATGCAAGACGTATGTATCGGCGTATCGCTCTTCGACATCTTCACACCCGAAGAGTTCAAGACCCTCTATGAGGACACCAACTGGCAAATACAGATGTGCAACGGCATAAACCCGCTCAACAAAGGCATTCCCGAGCGTTGCGCGTTCAGCCTATGGGCCGACATTCGCACCCGAGCCAATGCGGCTATCGAGAGCGGTAATCCGGGAGCCGACCTGCGCTTCGGGCATGACATGAACCTCTACCGCCTGTTGTCGCTCTTAGGATTTTTTGCTGACGAGAACCGTATGGACGTCATAATCCCCATGGGAGCCAACCTGCAGATTGTATTTTACCGTGGCAAGGGTGAGGTGCTTATCCACATCTTGCACAACGAGAGGGCTCTTGCCATTCCCGGACTGAAGGAGAAAGCGGATGGCGGCTTTTACTCTTGGCGAGAGTTTGAGGAACAGGTAGAGAAGCGCGTGGCCGAACTTAAGAAGTAAGGCGGGAGTGGCCTCTCCCTTGATTTTTTTCATATATTTGTAAGAGCATAAAACGCACCACAAATCACGAAATATGAGACTCGCAAAACTCGCCCTCACGGCATTTGCCGCCCTCGCGTCTGTTTTCGGCACACCCGCCACGGCCGACGCACAGAAGAAAGTACTCGTCTTCGACATCAAGGAGGAGATATCCAGCACGGCATGGATCCACACCTCCGAGGCACTGCGCCAGGCACGTGAGACCCGCGCCGACCAAATCATCATCAACATGAACACCTATGGCGGCGAGGTTGTCTACGCAGACTCTATACGCTCGGCCATTCTCGCATGCCAGACTCCCGTCTACGTCTTCATCGACGTCAACGCGGCATCGGCAGGCTCACTCATCGCCACGGCATGCGACTCCATATTCATGAGCCCCGGCGCAAGCATTGGCGCATGCACCGTAGTCAGCGGAACGGACGGCTCCAAGATGCCAGATAAATATCAGAGCTACATGCGCGCCATAATGCGCTCGACAGCCGAGGCACACCCGTGGAAAGATGGCAAGGACAGCACCCGACTCTACCTCCGCGACCCGCGACTGGCAGAGGCTATGGTGGACGAGGCCGTTGCCGTAGATGGTGTGATTGACTCGGCACACGTGCTGACGCTCACGACACGCGAGGCCATAAAACTCAACTACTGCGAGGCACAGATGAAGAACCTCGACGAGGTGATTGATCACGTAGCTCCGGGAGCCATCGTGGAGCGATACGAGCCTTCGGCCTTCGACGACCTCAAGGGAGGGCTGCTCTCGACGGGTCTGCGCGGCATTCTCATACTCCTTATTATAGGCGGTCTCTACTTCGAGCTCCAGACTCCTGGCGTGGGCTTCCCACTCTGCGTATCCATTGGCGCGGCTGTTCTCTATTTTGCGCCTCTCTATATCGACGGGTTGGCGGCCAACTGGGAGATACTGCTCTTCTTGCTTGGCGTGGGCCTCTTGGCGGCCGAGATATTCATCATCCCGGGCTTTGGTATTGCGGGCATAGCGGGCATTGTGTGCACCGTGGCGGGTCTGACGCTCAGCCTTATTGGCAACGACGGGTTCTCGTTCGACGGTGTGGCAAGTGCCGATATCTCAATATCGTTGTGGGTGGTCATCATCTCACTTGTGCTGTCGATTGTGGTTTGCGTACTCCTCGGGCGCAAGGTTTTCAAGGCAAAGCATGGCAGCGCGCTATCTAAGCTCACCCTCGAGACTTCGCAGGAGAGCGACAAGGGCTACGTGGGCGTGGAGAAAGACATGCTGGACAACCTCATCGGCAGCGAGGGCGAGGCATCCACCGACCTCCGCCCCGGCGGCAAGGTCGTAATCAATGGCAATGTATACGATGCCATATCCGACGGCCAGTTCATCGAGCGCGGTTCGCACGTCTCGGTTATTGCTACCTCCTCGGGGCAGTTGGTGGTGAAGGGGGGAAATTAATGAATACTCGGCTATGGAGACGAACTGCTGCTAAAAGCTTTGCCATAGTGTAGCATTATTCATTAGTGTGTATTCAAAATCCCATCAACGAGCTTGCGCAGCTCCTCTTTGTTAGGAAGATACAGCTCATATTTCGACACAAAAAGATTTGTATCCATACCATAGGTTGCATATTCCACCATTAGCTCGTCCTTGTTGTGAGCCAACACTATTCCAATAGGTGGATTATCATCGGGAGCATTCTCTTCTTTTGCAAAATAGCCCATATACATATTCATCTGTCCTATATCCTGATGCTTCACTGCGTTCTTTTTCAGGTCTATCAGCACGAAGCATTTCAGAATGCGATGATAAAACACAAGGTCAATGTGATAGTGACAGTTAGCAATTGTAAGCGCATATTGTCGTCCCACATAGGTGAAGCCCTTGCCAAGTTCGAGCAGGAAGGTCTGAAGATTATCTATCAAGCGTTGCTCCAAGTCGCCCTCGCTGTAATGTTTTTGCTCAGGCAGTCCAAGAAACTCGAGTGTATATGTGTCCTTTACGACATCTTTTGGACTTTGCGGAGCTACACCCTTGTTGGCCAGTTGCATTATGCCCGCCTTATCCTTGCTGGCAGCGAGACGTAGATAGAGGGCACTGTCCATTTGCCGGCGCAGCGACCGCACATTCCAATGCTCGGCAATACATTCCTTTTCGTAGAAACTTCGTTCGA
>CAVILU010000184.1:0-4444 GCA_963643535.1 bacterium
ACCTTGAACGTGGCACGATAATAACCAGCCCTTGTTGTGAGTCGCATAGAAGCGCGGGACACACGCGAAAAAGCTGCCTTGGCCTGCTCGGGACTGTCGGGAATAGTATGGCACGACCATTGGCGGGGTGTGACAACCAAGTCACATGCGTCGGCCGAAGTAGAGAGGGATACATCGCCAATGATACCCTTGAAATCCTTAATGGCGCGGCCGAAATTGATGCGTCCCATGCCCTCGACAATTATCGTAAGGCGCGAGCCACTCTTGAGGTTGGGGACAGACACCGACTTCTCGTTGCGCGTGCGGTCAATTTTGCCCACATAACGCCCGTCTACAAAGACTTGCGCAAAGTCATGGACCTCAGCTGTAAGCGTGGCATCGCCATTAATACCAAAGACTCGGGTCTCGTAAATCATTGTACCCCACCCCATATCCATTTCCTCGAACGTCAGTGGGGACGAACTTGCAGCAGTGCTGTCGATACCCATCACGAGCGGACGGAAATCAGTGAACTCAAACTCGGGGATTGAGATGAACTGCGCGGGGGCTTTTGGAATTGAGGGGAGAGCCTTGCCGCCATTGTATTTCTGCATCGTCTGGCGGAGGGTGTAGAATTTAGGTGTCGGCTGGCCCTGCTCATTTATGGGCGCGTCGTAGTCGTAGCTCGTGACGTCGGGCTGGAAACCAGGGGAGTTTGCACCCGCCCAATGGCCGAAACTCGTACCACCATGGGTCATGTAGAGCGAGAAACTTACGCCACGATTGAGCATAGTGTCGATGCCTGCCACCATATCATCCGCCGTACGAGTCTCATGGCGCGCACCCCACTTATCGAACCACCCACTCCAGAACTCGCTGCACATCTGTGGCGACGAGGGGCGAATTTCAGACAAGGGACGGAATTCGCGCTCGACATCGGCACCCGTACCGAAATTCATTGTCCAAACAAGGTCATCGAGACCATTCTTGGTAAAGTTGCTGGACCAGTCGCATTGGAAAAGGGCGACATCCGAGAAACCAGAGCGACGGACTATATCGCGAATGGCGGAGACATAACCCTTGTCCTCACCATAAGATCCGTACTCATTCTCGACCTGCACCATAATAATGGGGCCACCCTTCTGAATGGTAAGTCCTGCAAGCTGCTCGCCCACCTTCTGCTCGAATTTCTCGACTCGCTCAAGGAAATATGGGTCGTTCTCGCGGAGACGGATATCCTTCTTTTTGAGGAGCCACCACGGCAGACCACCCATCTCCCACTCGGCGCAAACGTATGGGCCGGGGCGGACAATGACGTACATACCATTCTTCTGGCAGAGGCGGCAGAACTCGGCCACGTCGTTGTTGCCCGAGAAGTCGAACTGCCCCTCTTGCTGCTCATGGATATTCCAGAAGACATAGAGGCAAATAGTGTTCATTCCGAGGGCCTTGCACATCTTGATCCTATGCTCCCAATAGGGCCTTGGGATGCGCGGATAGTGGAGCTCGGCAGCCTTGACCACAAATGGTTTGCCGTTGAGCTCGAAGGTCTTATTGCCAGCTGCGAAAGAGCCAGCCGCCTTGCTCTGCGCCATAGCGGGCGACGAGAGGGCAAGCAGGAGAGCCGCAGCCGATATTATCAGTTTATGCATATGATAATGATTGAATTGCAATTATTCCTCCACAAAGGTAGAGATAGATCTTGGAGTGAGGGCGAAGTTGCCATCTGTTTCCCCCACGGGGGCTAGGCTTTCGGCAGAGACGTCGCTCGTGCGGTAGACTTGCCACTTGACACCCTTCTGCCCGTCGATATCTAACGAGACATTACGGACATCCTCGGAATAGTTAATTGCCACAGCCACCCACTTGCCATCCGCATTGCGATATGCGGAAATCATGACTCCATAGGGCTCATAGTCACCGCCATCAACAACCGAGCCATCAGCATTGCGAGTCAGGATGTCGTAGCGCACAGCCCCAGGGCGCACAAAACGCGAATAATTGCCAAGAGACCACATCAGTTTGGAGTCTACAGCCGAACCACTCTTCCAACCATCATTGCTATAAACGCGGATAAGGCCATCGCGATAATCGCCACCCACGGAGCGCCACCAACTCCAGCTGGCGGCATTGGCAAAGACTAGGTCGCAATGGATTACGCGGGCCACATAGAGTGCCGTCTTCATCGAGAAGTCGAAGCCATGGCCACCGCCAATCTCCTCGTCATTGCCCATGATGCAAATCTCCGTCTGCCAAAAATCAAGCCCCATCTTACCAATCGCGTCGCGCAACTGTTTGCGTATCTCAGGCATCTGCTCCACAGGCGTATTGGTCCAATAGGAGTGACCACCCATGACGTGGGCGAGCTGAGGCACATTGCCGACGTAGGTATCCGCACTGTCGGGCGAGAAGAATGCCTTTATCTCGTTGCCACGCTGCCAGTCGGCCACGTGGGTACCGAGCATACAGCGGTAGTCGGAACTCTCGTTGATGAGGATCTGCGTATTGCGGAGCTTGCGGTTAGCCTTGAGAGCCTTGCCTAGTTCGCGGGCCACGCGGGCCACCTCGCGGTTTGTGGCTGGAGTGCCCTCCTGCTTGGGTCCCAGCCAATTCCAGTGGCCGTCGCTCTCGTTGAGGGGGCTGATGAGGTCGATGTGGATGCCGTCGTGCTCCTCGATTCCACGTACGGCCGTGGCAAGATAATTAGCGAAATCGTCATAACACTCGGGACGAAGATTGAGAGTGCCGCCGCGACCGGTGTTTGTGGCCAAGCCATTGATAGTGAATTGGACAGGCGCGGAGTTACAAAAAGCGAGGAGAGTTGGCACACCGCGCTCTTTGGCGAGACGGAGGAAACGGCGTTGCGCCATCTGACGACTCCAATCCCACGAGCCATCGGGGCGGAGGAGGCACTCGGTGCGCGTCTGCGGGTTGATTTGCGCACTGTCGCCTTGTTCCTCACTGCCGGCACCAAGATTGAAACGCCATATTGAGAGGCCTATGCCCTTGGGCTTACCCGTGGCATCGTTCTCGGTGCTGAAGAGCCAGTCGGCTATCTGATTTTGCTGCGCCTCGGGCCAATTGCCGAGGAACTGCATGCTCCATGCGTCGCTCGCTCCGAAGTGGAGGACCGTCTGCTCGGGCTGGGACGGCATAATGGTATAAGTCTTCTGCGCCGCGGCATTGGGAACGCCGACAGCGAGAGCGACAGACGTGAGAGCCGCCAAGCGCATATCGAGAGAGAAAATATTTATCATGGAAGAGAAAATGGAGATTGATATTTTACTTTATGAGAAGTCGTTTGCCACCAGAGACATAGAGACCAGGCTCCAGGCCAACAATCGACTCTCCAGCGCGGCGCACAAGGCGACCATCGAGCGAAAAGATATCCGCACAACCCTCAGCCTCGTCGGCATGGATATTAGCTATGGCGTCGGAAGTGTCGAGGTCGATTACGAAGGTGTTCACACTGCGCTTTTTGAGGGCAATTCGCGCACCGAGAGCGTATGTTCCACTGACATGCTTGAGGTTGCTCGTCTCGTCCGTGCGATACCACGAGATTTTGGAAGCGGCATCCACTCCTTCGATATTGAGCTTTACGCCCACAGAAGAGTTGCCCATATTGACGTAGACCACGACAATGCGCTTGCCATCTGGCGAGACGTAAGCGGAGCCCATCAGCTTATTGAGGCTCTCGACTTGGTCGGTGGTGTGCGCAATACGGACATAGCCAGGGCGGATGAAACGACTGAAGTTGCCGAGTGCCCAGAGGTTGGGACTGTCGGAAACCGAGCCACCTTTAGATATATCGCCATAGCTCTCATTACCCGTAGAACCCGAGCCCGAGTCTCCCGAAGCAAGGAGACGGAGAATGTAGAAACGACTCTTCTGGCTATACATCTCTTGAGCGAAAGTAGTCCAGTAACTCCAGGATACGGCATTGGCATATGTCAGATCGCAGTGTATGAGTTTGGCCATATAGAGTGCTATGTCCCAATATGTTGCCTCGTCATATGAAGCAGGAAAACCAGCATCGGACGAGGGGGCGGCATCCAGCATACTCCACTCCGTCTGATAAACATCCAAACCATATTGCGCAGCAGCATCATGGACGCTCGTGCGGACATTCTCAAGGTCGGAGTTAGTGCCGAAAGTCCAATAGCTGTGTCCAGCCACGGCTTGACGGAGGTTTGCGAGGTCGCCGATATAAGTGTCGGAGTTGGCGGGATTGAAGAACGCGTCTATCTGGTTGTCGGCTCGTTTCTCGCCACTATTGGAGTAGAGAGCCTTGAATTGGCAGGCTTCGGGGAGCAGGATTTGCGAATTGAGATTGTGGGAAGAGAATTTCTTATCCACCTCGCGGGCCAACTTGGCTATGCACTCGTTTGTCATTGGCGTGCCCTCCTGTCCATTTGTCCAATCATACTGAGGCTCGTTGATGGGACTTACGAGGGGAATATTGTAG
>CAVILU010000185.1:0-3478 GCA_963643535.1 bacterium
CCATGTAGCCGTGCATCATTGCGCTGATGCCGATGGCGGCGAGGTTCTCAATCTCAACGTCGTATTGCTCACGGACGTTCTTTCGGAGGTCCGCATAGCAATCCTGGAGGCCGTACCAAATAGCCTCGATGCTGTAGGTCCAGAGGCCGTCGACGAGTTGATTTTCCCAAGCGTGGCTGCCCTGTGCGATAGGTGCGTTGTTCTGGTCTACGAGGACGGCCTTGATGCGGGTGGAGCCGAACTCGATGCCGAGGATGGCTTTGCCCTGCTGTATAGTTTCTTTTGCAGTCATCAGATTCTAAAATCTATTTTATAAGAAGATAAGAGCCAAGAGACCTTGTTTGGAGGTCGTCTTGGCTCTCATATCTTGGCTCTTAATTATTTGAGCGACTTGTTGAGCATGAAGTAAACCTCGTTGTTGCGAAGCTGCTGCTTGAAGTCAGCAAGGTTGGTCTGCTTGTTGATCTTGACATACTCGATGCCGAGGATCTCAGCGAAGTCTTCCCAATACTCCTCATTGATGTCGTAGGAGAAGGCGCTGTGGTGCGTGCCGCCGGCAAGGATCCAAGCTGCTGCGCCAACCTCGAAAGTAGGCTGCGGAACCCAGAGGGCAGAAGCCACGGGGAGGTTAGGCATGGGCTTCGGCTCGATGCACTCAACCTCCTGAGAGATGAGGCGGAAGCGGTTGCCGAGGTCTACAACGGTGGCCTTGATGCCGGGGCCTACCTTAGAGGTGAAGACGAGGCGAGCGGTCTGCTGCTTGCGGATACCGATGCCGAGGAAGTGAACCTCGAGCTTTGGCTTGTCGGTTGCGATGAGAGGGCAAACCTCGAGCATGTGGCTCTGGAGGATAGAGCTGCGGTCGCCAGCAAAGTTGAGGGTGTAGTCCTCAAGGAAAGAGCAGCCGGTGGGCATGCCCTGCTGGATGACGTAGAGAGTGCGGAAGAGGCAAGCGGTCTTCCAGTCGCCCTCTGCGCCAAAGCCGATACCCTCGGCCATAAGACGCTGCGAAGCGAGGCCAGGAATCTGGTCGAAGCCTACGAAGTTAGGATCGTTGATGTCGGCATCACCGAGGTCGTCGAAGTTGGTGGTGAAGGCGGTAGCATTCTCGTCCTTGAGGACGCGACGGAGAGCAATCTCAGCCTTAGCCGCGTTCTTGACCTTCTCCCAGTAAACCTTCTCGCCAGACTCGTCAATCTTGATGGTGTACTCCTTCTTGTACTCCTCGACGAGTGCGTCAGCCTCTGCGTCGGTGACCTTCTTGAAGTAGTCCATGAGAGACGAAACGGGATAGTAGTCAACATGGTAGCCAAGACGCTGCTCGAACTCTACGCGGTCGCCATCGGTAACGGCAACGTTGTTCATGTTCATACCGAACATAAGGCAGCGTACGTTGTGAGCATCAGCTACGCCAGCGGCTACGCGGGCCCATACGGCAATCTTCTTCTGAGCGTCCTCGTTCTTCCAGTAGCCGACGACAACCTTACGGGCAACACGCATGCGGGTGCAGATGTGACCGAACTCGATGTCGCCGTGTGCGCTCTGATTGAGGTTCATGAAGTCCATGTCCATGGTATCCCAAGGTATCTCGGCATTGTACTGGGTATGGAAATGGAGGAGAGGCTTCTCGAGAGCCTGGAGGCCCTTGATCCACATCTTGGCGGGAGAGAAGGTGTGCATCCAGGTGATGATACCTACGCACTTCTCGTCGTTGTTAGCAGCCTTCATAAGGGTCTCGACCTCCTTGGAGGAGTTTGCGGTGCCCTTGTAGACAATCTTGACGGGGATATTGCCGCTCTTGTTGAGGCCGTCGACCATCTCCTTGGAGTGGCCGTCTACTGCTACAACTGCGTCGCCGCCGTAGAGAAGCTGTGCACCGGTGATCCACCAGATTTCGTAATTATCAAATGCGTTTGCCATATTGTTTTATTCTTTTTTGTGCTTCGGGTTCGAGCGCTCGCATTATTTGTTTTGGGGCGCTCGGACTCTTCGGCACGTTATTGTTTGTAGTTTGTCTTTTTACTTTTTCTTCTGACCGTAGTATGCATTGGGGCCATGCTTGCGCATGTAGTGCTTCTCGACGAGAAGAGGATTCATCGTGGTCTCGGGGTTGACAGAGAAAGACACGAAAGCCATCTTGGCGCACTGTTCCATGACCTTGGCGTTGTAGACTGCGTTGTCGGGTGAAGTGCCCCATGAGAATGGACCATGGTTCTTGACGAGGACGCCAGGAGTGTGGTCGGGATTAATGTCCTTGAATGTCTCGACAATGACGTTGCCGGTCTCGAGCTCGTAGTCGCCTTTGACTTCAGCCTCGGTCATGTCGCGGGTGCAAGGGATGTCCTTATAGAAGTAGTCGGCGTGGGTTGTGCCGATGTTGGGGATGCTCTTGCCTGCCTGTGCCCATGCCGTGGCGTAGGTAGAGTGGGTGTGGACCACGCCTCCGATGTTGGGGAATGCGCGGTAGAGGGCGAGGTGGGTAGGGGTGTCGGAAGAGGGGTTGAGGTCGCCTTCGACAACCTTGCCAGTCGCAAGGTCTACTACAACCATATCATCGGCTTCCATCTCGTCATACGAAACGCCGGAAGGCTTGATGACGATGAGACCCTTCTCGCGGTCGATGCCGGATACGTTGCCCCAAGTGAAAATCACGAGACCCTGCTTGACGAGGTCAAGATTGGCCTTGAGGACCTTCTTTTTGAGTTCTTTGAGCATTGAAGTAATATTGTGTAATGCTAATTTACTAATCTATCTTTCTTGTTTAATGCGTGCGGCAGGCTATTTACCTACCACACGCATCAAAACTTTTCAGTCTTAGAAGAAGTACCAGTAGAAGGCTGCGCAGAGACCGATGACAACCAGTGAGCCAACGATATCCCATACGCCCCAGCTCTCGCGGATGGACTTGCGGAAGTCGCTGGTGAAGGTGATTGCGTCTACCTGTTCCTTAGAGGGTGCCGGTGTGAAGAACGAAACGGCAACCATAAGGGCAATGATGAAGACGAGGAGCCAGATCTCGAACACGAGCCAGTTGGTCTGCCAGAACCATGCGGTGCAGTCCCAGAAAGTGCCTTCCATGACTGCATTGCCAGAGTCGGTGATGACATTGGTGACAAGGCGGAGCATACCGACAACGAAGCCGCCAATGAGGCCCCATTCGCCAGCCTTCGGGGTGATCTTCTTAGAGAAGATACCGAGGGTGAAGACGGCTACCATTGCTGGAGCGAGGAGAGACTGTATGCCCTGGAGGTAAGTGTAGAGGGTGTCCATGCTCATCATGACAGGCATCCAAGCGAGGCCGAGGAGTACGACAACTACGGTGGCTACGCGGCCTACGAATACGTAGTGAGCCTCGCTCTTGCCCTTCTTGAGGGGCTTGTAGAAGTCCTCGGTGAAGAGGGTTGCGCAGCTATTGAAGAATGCCGCAAGAGAAGCTACGAGTGCACAAACGAAACCAATGGTGACGATACCTTTGATA
>CAVILU010000185.1:3488-4414 GCA_963643535.1 bacterium
CCATTACTGCGTAAGCGGCGTCGGTGTTGTCGAGCTCAAAGGCACCCTTGTTGGCGAGCGCTACGCAAATCATGCCAGGGATGAGGAACATGAAGCAGGGGAGGACCTTGAAGAAGCCGGCGGCGATGGTGCCACGGCGAGCGCGGGCAATGACAGCCTCGTTGGTCTCGCCCTTGGTCTGACCGAGGACACGCTGTACGATATGCTGGTCGGTGCACCAATACCAGAAGCCGATAATAGATGCGCCAATGAAGACTACGAAGCCGGGGTACTCATGGTACATCGGGTCAGCCTCTTCCCAGTGGAACATATGGTTGATGCCGAAGCCGTCATGCATTGAGTTGGCGTTCTCCATCATTGCGGTCCAACCAGCGGCAACACTGCCATCGCCGAGGTAGTTGAGGCCAAGGAAGAGTACGAGGAAAGAACCGATGATGAGGATAGGTGTCTGAATAGTAGAGAGGGTCATGACGCCCTTCATGCCACCGAAGACGGTGAACACTGCGGTGATGGCGATAAGGCCAATGGCACCGACCCAGAAGTTGAGGCCCAAGAGGAACTCGAAGAAGATGCCGCCCGTGAATGCCGTTACGGATACCTTAGTAAGGATGTAGGCGACGAGGGTGATGATGGAGAGCCAAGAACCGGTGCGCTGTGTGTAGCGGAACTTGAGGAAGTCCGGCATGGTGATAATCTTGCCCATCTTATTGATGAGAAGCTGATAGAAGGGTACGAAGAGCCAACCGAGGATGAGGATCATCCATCCCTGCATCTCCCAGTGAGCCATACCGACGCCGTCTTTTGCGCCCGTGCCGGCGAGACCTACGAGGTGCTCTGAGCCGATGTTTGCGGCGAAGATAGCCATACCGATGACATACCAAGGCTCGCCCTTGCCGAAGAGATAGTCAGAGGAGTTCTCTCCATCC
>CAVILU010000186.1:0-4410 GCA_963643535.1 bacterium
CGTATGTCCATAGCAGAAAAGCGCGGCGCACTGGAGTAGCCACGCCAGCCACAAGATTGCGCCAAGCCAATCGATGCCAGCAAGAGGGACATCGGGAATAAGGCGTATGCGCTTGGTGAGGATGAGCAGGGCCACGACGACAGCCATATAGACGCCGCCCATGAGGATATGCATATATTCCCAACGCCAAGCATAGGCAATGTAGGCCGCGACGTAATCCGAAACCTGCATTGCGCCAAGGATGAAGATATGCAAAAGCGAGAAGAATACGCGGAAATCGCGCTTGGGAGTCATCCAGAGCTGGATGGAGCTGAGGCACTCGAATGTACCCTGAATCTTGCAGAACCCCGTGACTACGCACAAAGCCCAGAGCACAGGGAGATTTGGGGCCAGTGGCACAAGAAAGGTGCACAAGGCGAGACCGCCTGCGGCACTGACCAGCAGCACCTTGTTCGGGAAATGGAACTTGAAGCGGAAGAGCAAGGGGAAATAGACCGCCATGCCCGCCAAGTTGCAGTAGAGACACATTAGGACGTCCTCGCGAAGAAGCTGACGGCCACTAAGTATCTCATTCAAGGCACCCATATATACGCCGCCCGACATTTGGAAGAGAAACGCCAAGAGGACGTAGACCCACGGGCGGACAATTCGCGGCACACGGTTGCGGAACATTGGCAACCAGTCGAATTGCATTGGTGGCATCGGAGTAGCGAAAAAGAATGATTAGTATTACTGCTTAACCTCGCACTCGACATTGAGACCCGCGCGGAGGTCCGCCCAATGCTCGTCGGCTTCGAGTACAATCTTGACAGGAATGCGCTGCTCGACCTTTACGAAATTGCCCGTGGCATTGTCCTGCGGGAGGACGGAGAAAGCAGCACCAGTGGCGGAAGCGATTGCCTCGACACGGCCATGGAAAGTGACACCAGGAATGGCATCGGCAGTGACCTCGACCTCGGCACCCACCTTAATGCCAGGCATCTGAGTCTCGCGGTAGTTGGCCACTACCCACTTGTCGCTCTCGTCCACGACATCCACAACGGTCTGTCCGGGCTGGATAAGCTGACCTGGCTGAATGGCCTTACGACCTGTGTAACCATCACACGGAGCGGTGATTACGGTATAAGAGAGGTTGAGGGCAGCCAAATCTACACGAGCCTGCGCCAACTTGATTTGTGCGTCGTTCTGACCGAGGCGGACGGTCTGCTCCTCCTTTGTGAGAGCGGTAGAGTTCTTCTGGCGGGTCAGCTGCTCGTAGTGGGCGCGAGTGGCTTGATATTCAGTCTCTACGCGGTCATACTGCTGTTGGGTGGCGGCGCCGCGCTCCTTGAGTTGCTCGTAACGATGGAGCTCACGCTCGGCATTCTTGAGACGCACCTCGACTTCGGCAATGCCTGCGTCGGTCACGGCCAAGTTGTTGGCAGTGGTGGAGATAGAAGTATTCATTGCCACCTTGCCTGTGGTGGCGTTCTGTCGATCGGCCTCAGCCTGAGCGAGAGCGAGACGGAACTCGGCATCCTCGATAATGACAAGGGTGTCGCCCTTGCGGACGTGGGTATACTCATCGAAAAGCACGGCACGGACAAAACCTTGGACACGGCTATTGACGGGCGTCACGAGTTGGCGCACTTGGGCGTTGTCGGTGTACTCGACATTGCCGAGGTGGATAAAACGGAAACACACAGCAACGATGCCGGCCACGAGGGCAAGGATTACTATTATATTGAAAATCTTCTTCATGATGGAATTATGCTATTGGGAAATAAAGAACGGAAGAAACAGCCGCTGTTAACTGGTAACTACTAACTATTAACTGATTAGAGTTTGCCGACAGAGGCGAGGAGCATCAGGCGGCGGTAGACAATCTGTATTTCGGCGTTGGCAAGACCAAGTTCGGCCGAGAGTTGCTGATTGCTGGCATCGAGCATATCAGTGACGAGGGCCATTCCATTGAGGTAACGGTAGTGGACTACATCGTAGTTCTCGTGGGCGAGTTGGAGGCTCTTGCGATGGGTGTCGCGATCGGTAAGGCTCTCTTGGAAAGAGACGTAGGCTGCGTGGACGCCTGCAGAACTTTGACTCATTGCGGAGTTGAGGGAGGCCTCGGCTGTGGCAGTGGCCACTTTGCTCTGGCTAACCTTGCGTTTTTGCTTGTAGAGGGAGCCGAAGTTGTAGGTCACCTGCACGGCGGCGTAGTAGAAATTGACGTTCTTGTCGAGTGTCGGGATTTCGTAGGTAATAGGGCCTTCGAGTTGATCTTCGAGGCGGAGGACCACCGTTGGGCGCATGCCGGCTCTGGTGAGGTCGGTCTGTTTGTTGCTTATTTCGAGGTTCTTGCTGGCAATGCGGACGCTTGGGTTCTCGGCGGCGAGAGAAGCCCAATAGGCCTCGGACTCTATGGCGGACTCGTCTACAATGGATGTCGAGTCGGGCTCAATGCGCGTATCGGCGGGGAGACCTAGGGCCTCTGTGAGGTAGCGCGACGTGATGTCTATTGCGCTTTGTGTTTGCGTTTGGCGCAGGGCAAGGGTTTGGAGTTGGAGCTCGTAGCGGGTGACGTCGCTTTTGAGGGCTGTGCCGGCATTGTAATTTGCCTCGATGTCCTCAACGAGTTTGCGCGTTTGGTCGATGTTCTTCTCGATAATCGTGGCTTGGTTGCGAAGCTGGCGGAGGTCGAGATAGTAGCCTGCCACGAGGATGCGGACGGCTTGTCGTTTGGCTTCGAGGCTAAGGCCCGCCATGTCCTCGGCGAGTTCTGCCATTGAGATGGAGTTCTTTATGGCGCCGCCGGCGTAGAGCATCTGCGTAATGGCGAGGGAGAACATATTGCCGAAGTGGGGAGTCTCGGCGTTCATGCCATTGCTGAAATCGCGGTCGGCCACCCATGCGTTGCCAATGGCGGAGAGGCGGACGTTGAGCTCGATATCGGGCGTGCGTCCAGTCTTGGCAGAGGCAACGGCAGCCTGGGCTTCGCTTACGGAACTGCGTCCCTCGACGAGGGTTGGGTTGGCCTCCTCGGCAAGCTTAAACATCTCATCGAGAGTCATGACATTGACCTCCTGAGCATAGGAGGAGGCGAGAGTCAACGACATTAGCGCGACGACGGTTGCCCGCTGCGCGCTCATTAGGGAAAGTTTCATCTTGTTGGTTGAATTACAAGCGCGAAGGTCGGAATAAAAGGCGACGGGGCGTGTGTTTCTATTTTGCCTAAATTGGTTTGAAACGAAACAAAAGGTGAGTATATTTGCTTTTGGCAGTGTGTTTATTGGTGCGAATCAAGCGTTGCCAAGAAAGTTTGAGACACCTTGATTGGGACACGTCGATTGAGATTTGATTTTACATCAAAGCAACCAGCGAAGGGCTGCGGACTATTAATTGTTAACTGAAAAGGTGGATTGCAAAGTAATATACATATCAGATATCGAAAGGAGCCAAAGGGGGTCGACTATTGGCGATGAGCTATCCGTATACCATGGCCTTGGCGATGCCAGTGTCTTTGGATTACGGAGCGGCATGGCATTTTGCTTCAGGGCGTATTGTTATCTTATTGTGTTGCGCGGCGAGGCAACATTGTATGTCGACCAGCGGAGATATGAGGCGAGACAGGGGACTCTTTTGTCTCAATCGCCACTGCATAACGTGCAGTTTCAGAGGGCCACGGAGGACTTTGAGTTCCGCGTGATGGCCGTAACACAGACAATGGTCGACAGCCTGCCACTTGTAAACCTGCACCCTCGAATCCTGGAGGGCGTACGGACTCACCATAGGCCACTATGCGGACTTTCGGAGAGCGATGCGGCTGTTATAAACGCCAGTCTGGAGGACATCGCCCGTCAAGTGGAGAGGACGGGGCACAGGTATCGTAGGGAACTAGTTGAGAATGCGATAGGACGTTTTTTCTTGGAATATGACAATGTGCTGGCCGGCTTGCAGAGCGAGGATAAGGCAGCAGCGGGAAGCAAGCGACAGCAAGAGATAGCGGATAAGTTCATAGCCCTCGTGGCTGACAACTTCCTCTTGCACAAGGACGTATCGTTTTACAGCGACGCTCTTAGCATCACGCCTCAGTACCTAAACCGCGTGTTGCGCCTGCAGACGGGAGTTCGTCCATCTACTTTCATCAGCGAAATGACATATGCTGAGGCGCGGAACATGTTGGCTCGCGGGGATATGAACGTGCAAGAGGTGGCAGAGCGGCTTGGATTTGCGGATCAGTCGTCATTTGGTAAGTTCTTTAAGCGTTGCTCAGGGATGACGGCGTCTTCGTTCAATCTGGCTGTTGTTGGGGAAAGGCAATTAACAGTTAATAGTTAATAGTGCACAGTTGGCTGTACCCCCGCCCGTGGGATTATTATGTAATTGTCTATTGGGAGTTGTGTGTTTTTTGCCCTAGGGCCTAGACCAGTTCAC
>CAVILU010000187.1:0-4396 GCA_963643535.1 bacterium
GCCCTATGACGTGCTGAGCCAAATTTTTTGGTTGATTTTTGGCCGCCGCTCGTTGGCTCTTTTGCCTTTTTTGAATAAGAAAACGTTGCGAGTGGCGGGCAAAGGGTTTCTATGCGAAAATTTATATTTACATTTGCATCTTGAAATGTGGCGGCTCGTAATAGAGAGTCCGCATCGTTTCTCTCTGTTCGCATATTTTTAGTAAATTCGCAATAGCAACATTCCTCGAAATGCGATGCCCCCGGGACTTCTCCCTCTGGTTCGCACACTCGATAAATCGACGATTCTAATAATGAAAAAACTGTTGGCAACGCTGTGTCTCATCTGCCTCTTCGCGGTGAGCTCGTCGGCGCAGGTGGAGTTCCACTGGGGCTTCAAGGGTGGTATCAACTTCACAACTTACGATAGCGACGCGGACGACGTCCAGGCCCGTATGGGTCAGTGGGGTGTCCTCGCCCGTTGGAAGTTCGGCGACCATTTCGCACTCCAGAGCGAGTTGTTCTATGCACGTATGGGTGTCCGTGGCCTCCGCAAGACCGTCAAGTGGTTCCCCGAGCACGATTCATATTATCAGGACGAGGACCTTCTTAATCAGAAGTTCCACCTCCAGCTCTTGACCGATAACGTACAGCTCCCCGTCATCTTTAAGTACTATCTCCCCGTCAACCTCTTCGGAGGCCCGGGTCTCAACGTCCATGCCGGCCCACTCTTCAGCCAGAGGTTCGACTACAAGGCTACCACCAACAGCCCTCAGGGCTTCCTCCTCGACCCGATGCTCGGCGGCGACGGCTCAGTCAGCATTAACCATAACAGCACCCTGCGTAGCTTCGCACGTGCGCAGAACCAGTTCACTGTCCACGCTGTTTGGGGCATCGGCTACGACTCCCCCTCTGGCATTGGCGTAGACATCCGCTGCCAGATGGGTATCACCCCAGTATGGGATAGCTCAAAGGCTGGCTGCTACAACTCCCATTCACATGACCGTGTTTGGGCTCTCTGCTTCAACTACGTATTCTAAAGAGATACCCTGAGACAGTATTCTGCTTCATAATATTCCCCTACGCGGGCGGAAGCGCGACACGTCTTTTCCCGACGTCGCGCTTCCTTTTGCGTTTTTAATCGAACTATAAAAGTCAGCTATGGCACTCCAATGTGGAATCGTGGGCCTGCCCAATGTAGGCAAGTCAACTCTTTTCAATTGCCTCTCAAACGCTAAGGCCCAGTCGGCCAATTTCCCTTTCTGCACCATCGAGCCCAACGTGGGTGTCATCACGGTGCCCGACAACCGCCTCGAGGTCCTCAACGAGATTGAGCACCCTGCACAGGTTGTCCCCACAACCGTCGAGATTGTCGATATCGCCGGCCTCGTCAAGGGAGCGAGCAAAGGTGAGGGCCTCGGCAACAAGTTCCTCGCCAATATCCGCGAGACTGATGCCATCATCCATGTCCTCCGCTGCTTCGACGACGACAACATCACCCATGTCGACGGCTCTGTAGATCCCGTTCGCGACAAGGAGGTTATCGACACCGAGCTCCAGATCAAGGACCTCGAGACTGTCAACCAACGCATCGCCAAGTGCGAGAAGCAAGCCATCTCTGGCAAGGATGCCGATGCCAAGAAACTCCTCGACCTCCTCCTGCGCTATCGTGAGGCCCTCAACGAAGGTCAGAACCTCCGCACCGTAGATCTCACCGAGGCCGAACTCAAACTCGACAAAGAGCTTTTCCTCCTCACTCGCAAGCCCGTCATCTACGTCTGCAACGTCGACGAGGGCTCTGTAAACACTGGCAATGCTTATGTAGAGGCTGTCCGTGAGGCTGTCAAGGACGAGGGCGCGCAGGTGCTCGTAATCGCTGCTCAGACTGAGAGTGAGATTGCTGAACTCGAGACCTACGAGGAGCGCAAGATGTTCCTTGAGGATCTTGGCCTTAAGGAGAGTGGCGTGGCGCAGCTTATCCGCGCTGCTTACTCTATCCTCAACCTCCGCACTTTCTTCACCGTCGGTCCGAAGGAGGTCCGCGCTTGGACTTTCCATGCTGGCGACAAGGCTCCTCAGGCGGCTGGCGTTATCCATACCGACTTCGAGAAGGGCTTTATCCGTGCCGAGGTAATCAAGTACGAGGATTACGTCGAGCTCAAGTCCGAGGCCGCATGCCGCGAGGCTGGTAAGCTTGGTGTCGAGGGCAAGGATTACGTTGTTCAGGATGGCGACATCATGCACTTCCGCTTCAACGTCTAACAGTCGCCTTGGCGAGGTTTGGCTTGCATGCTTCAAGTAAAGAATAGAGTAAACTAACTCCACATACACGAACAAAACGATGAACGTCGTTAAACCCAGTATTCCCAAAGGCACGCGTGACTTCGGTCCCGAAGAGATGACGCGCCGCAACTATATCTTCGACACCATTCGTCGTGTCTTCCGCCGCTACGGCTATCAGCCCATCGAGACTCCTGCTATGGAGAACCTCTCGACCCTGCTCGGTAAGTATGGCGACGAGGGCGATAAGCTCCTCTTCAAGATTCTCAACTCTGGCGATTTCCTCCAGGCTGCTGGAGGCCCGCTGCCCGTCAATTCAGACAAGGCCGCCCTCAAGATTTCGGAGAAAGGCCTCCGATACGACCTCACCGTGCCTTTTGCGCGCTATGTCGTTCAGCATCAGAGCGAGCTTACTTTCCCCTTCAAGCGTTATCAGATTCAGCCGGTTTGGCGTGCCGATCGTCCTCAGAAGGGACGTTACCGCGAGTTCTATCAGTGCGATGTCGATGTCGTCGGCACCAACTCCCTCCTCTGTGAGGTTGAGCTTGTCCAGATTGCGGCCGACGTCTTCAAGGCTCTCGGTATCAATGTCTGCCTCAAGATAAACAACCGTAAGATTCTTGCTGGCATGGCCGAAGCTATCGGTGCTCCCGACAAGATGATGGATATCACCATAGCCATCGACAAGCTCGATAAGATTGGTCTCGACAATGTAAATGCCGAGCTCCGCGAGAATGGTCTTTCCGATGAGCAAGTCCAGGCTCTCCAGCCTATCCTTGGCCTCTCTGGCACCAAGGAGGAGAAGCTTGCTGGCCTTGAGAAGATCCTCACAAGCGAGGTCGGTCAAAAGGGCATCGAGGAGGTTCGTACTCTCTTCGGCTACATCGACAAGCTTGGCGTGGACATCAAGACCGAGCTCGATCTTACCCTTGCTCGCGGTCTCAACTATTATACTGGTGCAATCTTCGAGGTAAAGGCTCTCGATACCGAGATTGGCTCAATCTCTGGTGGTGGCCGATATGACAACCTTACGGGCATCTTTGGTCTCGACGGTCTCTCGGGCGTAGGCATCTCATTTGGTGCCGACCGCATCTACGATGTCATGACTCGTCTCGAGCTCTTCCCTTCCGAGGCTACGGCCGCTACCGATGTGCTCGTGGCCAACTTCGGAGGTGAAGATGAGCTCTATAGCCTCCAGGTGCTCGCTAAGATGCGTGCAGCCGGTCTCTCGGGCGAGATCTATCCCGAGAGTGCCAAGATGAAGAAGCAGATGGGTTATGCCGACAAGCGTAAGATTCGCTTTGTAGTCCTCTGTGGCGAGACTGAGCGCACTTCGGCTACCGTTACCGTAAAGGATATGAGCAACGGTCAGCAGCAGACAATCAGCGTCGACGAGGCCATCGCCCTCATCAAAGGCTAAAATGAATCGGTATCTTAAATTCCGACGATAAACTCTCAGTGTGGCGATTGGCTGATGCGCAACTTGATGTGCGTCCGTCAATCGCCCATTTTCTTCTCCCCCCAATAACCCATTTCTCCTTATGGCTCAACAAGAGGACTCCAAAGCTCTGCAAGGCGTAGTAATTCGCTCGACAGGCAGTTCCTACACGGTGCGAACCGACGACGGCGCTACGTACGAGTGCCGCCTCAAGGGGCGTATGAGACTTAGCGGCATCCGCAGCACAAACCCTGTGGCTGTGGGCGACCGTGTGGTCTTCTCCGCCGAGGAGCGTGACAATGTCATCTCTGAGGTCTGCGACAGGCGGAATTATATCGTCCGCCGCTCCACGAACCTCAGTAAGCAGAGCCACGTCATTGCCGCCAATGTGGACCAGGCTTTGCTCCTCACGACGATAGACCATCCAGTGACGACTACGGTCTTCATCGATCGTTTCTTGGCCTCGGCTGAGGCATATGGTGTGCCCGTCGTCATTGCGTTCAACAAGATTGACATCTACACGCCAGAAGAGATTGAGGAGATGACATATCGTGAGACTGTATACCGCGATATGGGCTATCAGACACTGCGAGTGTCGGCAGCCAAAGGCGACGGCATATTTGAGCTCAAAGCAGCCCTCAAGGACAAACTGACGGCCATAGCAGGCCACTCTGGAGTTGGCAAGTCTACCCTTGTCAAT
>CAVILU010000188.1:0-4347 GCA_963643535.1 bacterium
GGGTATGATTGTGCGGAGTAGGTTTCTGTCCTTGTCATATACCTCGAAACGGCCTATGAAGTCGGGACTGGTTGTGTAGCAGACATATCCGTCGTCCCATAACTGTGTACATACAGCTTCGCGGTAACCTCGGGCGGAGGAGAAAAGAGACTTGGCCTCGGTTGGCGTACGTTTGGCCTGCGCAGCTTTCCATTTCTCTGTCCAATTGTCGAGAGCCCAAGAGTAGAGAGCCATGGGGCGCATGCCTGTCTGCTTGCGCAGAGAGCGTTGGAAGGGGAAGAAGGTAAACGGCAGTCGCCCGACCTGTCGCAAAGCGCGGCCAAAGACAACATTGCCAAGGGTGTCGGAGACTTCGCTGACCATCAGGTAGCCCATATGGTAGAAATCGGGCACACGAGTGGCGTAAGATCCGAAATATGCTTGTCCGAAAGAGGGACGGCGGCCAGACGTGGCAAGTGCCCTCATCTGCTGCAAGAAATCGGAATTGCGGCCGCGACCACCGGCAGTGTAATTCGTCTCGGTCCAAACGGCATCTCCCTCAAGGTACCATCGCGGAACGAAGAGACCAAGCACAAGCCCCGTAGACTGCTCACCAAAGAGTCCGTAGAGAAAACGCGAGAAGCCCGTTATAGTACTCTGAGTCTGAAGCACATGGCGATATTCATGAGTCATAAGGTGCTCCACCCAAGGCACGCAATCGTCATTGCCAAGGTCGTAGGCATAAGCCTCAAGGCGACGCGGAGCCCACGTTACAAGGCCATTGGAATAGGCGTCGCGCGAGTGGACAAGCACATCAATACGTCGCCTACGGAGCGAGAGCGGGAGAAAATCGGCCTCAAGTCTCTGAGCCTGAGAGCCTATGACACTCGATGCCAAGGCGCCCCACCGCCATGCAGCGGAATCGACATTAATGCGCCACACATTGTCCCCAGCCTTGGCCTCGGAGCGCAGCCAGTGAAGCCCCAGCGGATCGGCACCCGTGGAGTAATATTGGGCGTTGGCACTTGCGCAAGCGAGGCTCAGAAGTGCGAACGGGGCTATTAATTTACAGCAAATCAGCTTGATAAGTGAGGGCATCGGGCAGAGAGAAAGGGGAGAGTATTTTATGCCTGAGGAGCGGGCGTGTCGCCACCATTATTTGCGGCGGCCTCGGCTGACTTAATAAGTCGGAAATAGATAAGCACCCAAGTGGCGTTCCAAAGAATGCTGACGATAGAGTCGGAAAATCCTACGGAGATGACAAGCAGACCAGCCAGGCCAATCTGGGCCGCGGTGTAAAGATGGAAACCTATCCAACGTGCGCGAATCATAAGCACGACACCAGCGAGCTCGAGGATATTGAAGGCAATCATCCACGGTCCCATAGAGGCAACAAACGCCATGATAAGTTCCACGAGCTGGTCGTCGGAAGCCATACCCGTCATAGCAAGCATCTCGCGGATATTGGCAGCGGACATTGTAGCAACGTTCATCATGCCGAAGCCGTAGAAAATACCTAAGGCAGAGCCTATTATGCTGAAGATACAGAGGATTACTAAAGGTGCGTACATATTTTTGTTTTTAAGAATATCAGAAATCGGGTACAACAATTGCCCACAGATAAAACAGAAAGCCGAGCCACAGGAAAGAGTATTTCTTGCGACTCGGCTTTGTATTTGAGGGTCTTAGAGATTACTCCTCGTCGGGAATCTCGTTGGCCATAGTATGGTAGACATTGGATACATCCTCGTCCTCCTCAAGCTTCTCAATGAGCTTGATGACACCGGCAACCTCATCATCTGCGAGGGTCTTGGTATCGTTGGGGATGCGGGTGAACTCAGCGGTCACGATCTCGAAGCCATTGTCCTCAAGGTACTTCTGGACCTGAGCGAAGCTCTCGTACTCAGCGTAGATGTTGATCTGATCCTCTTCCTCGTCGCGGAAGACCTCAGATACGCCAAGGTCGATAAGCTCAAGCTCGAGCTCCTCGAGATCTACGCCCTCCTTGTTCTTGGTGACGAAGTGGCTCTTGTGCTCGAACATGAAAGAGACGCTGCCAGAGGTGCCGAGGGTGCCGCCGAGCTTGGTGAAGTAGCTGCGGATGTTGGCAACGGTACGGTTGGTGTTGTCGGTAGCGGTCTCGATGAGGATGGCGATGCCGTGGGGGCCGTAGCCCTCGTATACCATTTCCTTGTAGTCAGCCTGATCTTTGCTGCTGGCCTTCTTGATGGCGCGCTCGATGTTCTCCTTAGGCATGTTCTCTGCCTTCGCGTTCTGAATGACGGCGCGGAGCTTGGAGTTGGAGTGGGGATCTGGGCCACCAGCCTTGACGGCGATGACAATCTCCTTGCCAATTCGCGTGAAAGTCCTAGCCATGTTGCCCCAACGTTTCATTTTGCGGGCCTTACGGTATTCAAACGCTCTTCCCATATATCTATAGGTTTCTTTTTATGTTAGGTTATTCTGTATTCTTGTATCAAGTACGGGTTGCTACGGCACAGTGGAAAGGTGTCGCCTGGCGCATCCAATCTCAACGATTTAGATAAAGCCTTGCTTCTTGAGTTCGTCCTCCACCTGCTCAAGTTCGGCATAGAACTCCTCGCCATATTTGGCGATAAGGGGTCCGCGGAGGAAGCGGAAGACGGAGGTGCCGACCTTCTCGCCGAGCTCCATTGCTGGTTTGCAGACACCCCACTCGTGGAAGTTGAGAGCCTCGCCACGGCGGAGTTTGCTCACCCTTATGGGGTAGAGGTAGCACGAGATAGGTTTGCGCCACGTGGTCTTCCCTTCGAGGAAAGCCTTCTCGATGGCGCACGTCCAAGTGCCGTCCGCCTCGTGGTTGGAGTAGACGCACTCGCAGCCGCGGATGATGGGCGTCACGAGGTCGCCATCGGAGTCGCGGACCCAGAGGCCTTGGCGCTTAATCTCGCTGAGTTCCTCTTCGGAGAGGTAGGGCTCGACGGCCGGAAGGACTTCCTCAAGGCGTGCGAGTTCATCGTCCTCAAGAGGAGCCCCGGAGTCGCCATCATAGCAACACGTGCCTTTGCACTTAGAGATGTCGCAAACAAACTTGCGACGGAAAATCTCGGTACTGATTATTTTCCCGTCGATCTCAATCATCATGGCAGCAGAGCCGTGGCTATTGTATGCGTGTGAGACTAAGAAGAGCCGGACTAAGCCTTAGAAGACTTGCTCTTGAGAGCTGGGATGCCGTCGTCGATGCCGGTCTCGTCTGAATTGCCGACGAGGATACGACCACAGTACTCACATACGATAATCTTCTTGCGCAGACGGATGTCGAGCTGACGCTGAGGTGGGATGTGGTTGAAGCAGCCACCGCATGCACCGCGCTGGACGGGGACAACAGCGAGGCCGTTGCGAGCGTTGCCACGGATGCGGTAGAAAGCGTTGAGAGAACGCTCGTCGAGGGAGTTGCCGATAGTCTCTGCCTCCTTCTCGAGGTTCTCCTCCTCCTGCTGGGTCTCGGCCACGGTGCTCTCGAGCTCGGCCTTCTTGCCGTCGAGGTCGCTCTGTCGCTCCTCGATGCGAGCGCGGGTCTCGTCGAGGACCTCCTGCTTGTGGCGGATCTCGGCGGTGTACTCTTTGATACGCTTCTCGCTAAGTTCCTTATCGAGGTTCTGATACTCAATCTCTTTCGAGATGGCGTCGAACTCACGGTTGTTGCGGACCGTCTGCTGCTGCTCCTCGTACTTCTTGACTTGGCTGTCGGCCTCCTTGATTTTGTTCTTGTGCTCGACAACGAGGGAGTTGAGCTTCTTAATCTCATCATTGAGGTTGCCTACACGGGTCTCAAGTCCAGCGATCTCATCTTCGAGATCCTCGACTTCGAGGGGCAGCTCGCCGCGGAGTGCGCGGATTTTGTCAATCTTGCTGCTCACTTGCTGGAGCTTAGAGAGAGCCTCGAGCTTCTCCTCGATGGACAACTCCTTGACGGTCTTCTGTTCGCTTGCCATATATGGTTTAATAGTATTTTACGGGGTTAGCGTCCTTGCTTATTTCGTAATGGGCAAAGTTAGCTAATTTTCTTGTTAATATATCTTTGAAAATGCACTTCGTTATTTTTTCGCTCTCATAATGACCTATATCGAGCACCGCGATGTCCTCGGCGGCATCGGCCATCTGATGATATTTCATATCGGCAGTGATGTAGGCATCGGCACCCGTGCGCACAGCATTGGGCACGAACTCACTTCCAGAACCTGTGCATATCGCCACGCGACGCACCTCTTTTTCCGAGCCTGCGAAACGCACTGAGGAACAGCCCACACGCTCCTTGACGAGACGGATAAACTCCTCCATAGGCATAGCCTCAGCGAGATTACCCACCACGCCATAGCCAAGCGTAGC
>CAVILU010000189.1:0-4341 GCA_963643535.1 bacterium
AACAAGTAACAGTTAACGGTTTGGTGGGTGATACCGTGCTTTGACAATCGCATACTCATACGATATACGTCCGCGCTTCTCAACATCCTCATACTCATGGTCTGTCAGCAGAAGCAAGTCCTCGCACTGCGTTCTCTTACTCGCCATCAGCAGACCATTTATCTCTCGACGGCGTGTCTTATCGGAAGAGATATCATAAGACACTTGGATACATTGCAGAACCTTATTACCCTCACACACGACGAAATCACATTCGCCAACTCGCTCTCGGAGGTAATAGACATCCCGCCCCTCGTTCTTACACTTCCGGATTAGATGACAGAGGACCACGTTTCAAGACGCCAGCCAAGATTATCACCCGAAAAAGCATTCTCACGCTGATTCATCATGGCCACATCCACGGCATATAGTTTCTCGCCCACGGCACGCAACCTGCTCTTTGGAGAATACCGCTTAACGCTAAGCAACACGTACGCTTCCTTCAGATAATTGATATAGTTGAGAACTGTATGCGGCGACTTGAAATTAAAGACCTCCATAAGTTCGGGAGTCGATGACACCCAAGGAGATTTGTTCAGGATATGGTTCGCCATATTCTCAAATTGTGCAGGGTACGCAACCTTATACCGCTGCTCTATATCGCGCCTCAATATGTTCCCAACGAGATTCGAGACGTATTTCCGGCCATCCTTAATTTGCAACAATTCCGGAAATCCACCTTGCTTGAGATAATCGTCGAAAGCCCGTCGTTGTTCCGCTATTCCCTTTGTAGCGCGCATCTTGGCATCCACACCTTTCATTTCGCAATACTCAGCGAATGAGAAAGGATATAATGCAATTTCACCGCAGCGGCCAGTGAGATGAAGGCGACTTCACTGCATTATTTTGCAGATTTCACCCTACACTGACTGCATTATTTTGCAGATTTAACTTGCCCAGCAGCCTCGTAGATGTCCACCTACACAGGCATAGGAAGCCCAAACCATCCGTATAGAAATGGCCGATTAGGAGTCTGGATGACATAATTCACTTAAAGAAAAAGACGAGATTCGGGGCAGCGCACATTGCGGAAGCTAGAGCGAAATACGAATTGACTCGCGACATAAGACCGGCTCAAAAACATCCCCAACAACCTCGACCACCAACAAAAAAAAGTGAGGCTTCAAGTTAAACTTGAAGCCTCACTTTACCCAGCGGAGAGACAGGGATTCGAACCCCGGGTACATCGCTGTACGCTTGTTTTCAAGACAAGTGCAATCGACCACTCTGCCATCTCTCCTTGTTTTCTCGTTTACGGATGCAAAGGTAGGGACAATTTTTGAATATGCAAGGGGTATGGGTCACTTTTTTCTAAAAAAAATATGGTAGGCTATTTTATGCTATATTTGCGATCGTATTAATAACGGACGCAAAAACAACCCGACACACAGGATGCCACAGCATATATCCATCAAGATTTACAGCCACATAAGGCGCACGTTCTCCACCCTCCTGACCCTCCTGGCCGCCACGACTGCCATGGCGCAAGGCTTCTCAGGACACATAGTAGACCGCGGGGGCAAACCCATCGAGGGCGCCACTATAATGGAGATCAGCACACTCACGGGCTCCGTAACCGACGCCACAGGCCGCTTTGCCATACGCTATGCCGGCAAGTACCCCACGCAGGTGGCTGTGCGTTGCCTCGGCTACCACGCCGACACGCTATCAATTCCCTCTGCGAGCCGCAACATACAGATTGTCATGAACATCGAGGACATCGAGAGCGACGAGGTGAGCATTATAGGCCACAGGCAAGAGGCCGGGTTCGAGAAACTCGACGCGTCGATAGCAACCAGCGTGGCATCGGCCGATGCTGGCGTGGAGGCCGTAATCAAGAGCCAAATGGGCGTGGCGAGCAACAACGAGCTCAGCAGCCAGTACCGCGTCCGTGGTGGCAGCTTCGACGAGAACCTTGTATACGTCAACGGCATAGAAATCTACCGCCCCTTCCTTATCCGCTCGGGCGAGCAGGAGGGACTGAGTTTCGTGAACCCCGACATGGTGGAGGAACTCAACTTCTCGGCTGGCGGATTCGACGCGTCGTATGGCGACAAGCTATCCAGTGTGCTGGACGTGCGGTATAAGCGTCCCCGCGAGTTCCACGCCGGCGGGCGAGTGAGCCTCCTCGGAGCGCAGGCTTACGCCGAGGGCTCGGCAGCCGACGGGCGTCTGACACACATCACCGGCGTGCGCTACAAGACCAACCAATACCTCTTCGGCAGCCTCGACACTAAAGGCGACTATGCCCCGACGTTCTTCGATGCGCAGACATATTGGACCATCTCGCCCCGCGGCGGCCGCACGACTATTGGCCTCCTTGCCTACTATTCGCAGAACACTTATAAGTTCACGCCCACGGACCGCGAGACGACCTTCGGCACCATATCCGAGGCCAAGACCCTGACGATATACTTCGACGGCAGCGAGAACGACAAATACCGCACGTGCGTAGCCGCCGCCACGGCCGACCACCGCCTGAGCGACCGCGCGAGCCTCAACCTCACGGCCTCGATGTTCCGCACCGAGGAGGAGGAGAGCTACGACATATTGGGCGAATATTGGCTACAGCAGGCGCAGAACTCGCAGAGCAGCGAGACAGTAGACCAGAGCGAGAACATCGGCGTAGGCGGCTACATGCAGCACGCGCGCAACTTCCTCTTTGGCGAAGTATACTCACTCAGCCTGGGCACGGACATCCGCCTCGGCGAGTATAACGACCTGCGCGCGCAACTCCGAATGACCCGCGAGCACTACACGGACCTCACCGACGAGTGGGAATATACCGACTCGGCAGGTTACATAACGTCGCCCACGGTGGGGCAGCTCATCATGGACGAATATCGCAATGCCGATGCCGCCCTGTGGCAGACGCGCACCGAGGCCTACGTGGTCAACAGCACCCGCGGAATACCCGTGGGCGACGGGACTCTGACCTTCACGACCGGCATACGACTGGCGCATCAGACGACGAACGGAGCCACGGCATGGAGCCCCCGAGTATCGGCCAACCTCAGCCTCGGCAAATGGCGTCTGCGCGCCGCCACGGGCCGCTATTGTCAGATGCCGAACCTCCGCGAGATGAAGCGCGACGACGCCTCGCTCAATAAGAGCCTCAAGCCGCAACGCAGTTGGCAAGCCATAGTGGGAGCCGACCTCTACTTCGGCAGTGCCGAGAGGCCTATGAAGTTCTCGGCCGAGGCATATTATAAGTGGCTGCGCGACCTCAACCCTTATAGTATCGACAACGTCCGTATGCGCTACGAGGCTCAGAACTGCGCCAGTGGTTACGCCGCCGGAGTGGACTTCAAGCTCAATGGCGAGCTCGTAAAGGGTGCCGAGAGTTGGGCCACGCTCTCCATAATGCAGACGCGCGAGAATATCGAGGGTGACGGCCATGGCAGCATCCCCCGTCCGAGCGATCAGAGGGTGCAGTTCTCGATGATGGTGCAGGACTATATGCCGGGCAACAAGAGCATCACGGCCATGCTGAGCCTCTTCTTCGGTTCGGGTCTGCCCTTCGGGCCTTCGGGCAGTGAGCGTTGGCAGCAGACGAGTCGAATGCCGGGTTATAAGCGCGTGGATCTCGGTCTCTACAAGGATTTTGCGCTCGACCGCGAGGGGGAGAAGAAGCGCGAGCATCTGCGTTCCGCCAAGGTGGGTGTCGAGTTCTTCAACCTTTTCGACTTTGCCAATACCATTTCCCACTTCTGGGTGCGCGATACCGACGGCAATCGCTACGGCGTGCCCAATTACCTGACGTCGCGGCGTGTCAATGTCAAGGTTAGCATTGAACTTTAGCAATTAACAAATAACAATTAACAATTCCTTTCAATTGACAATTGCAGGGGCTCCGCTGTTGGGGATTGGCAATCATTTATCATTATGCGGGTTGCTTAATCTGACTGTTGGGGCAACAATCGCAGAGTTTTGCTCGTAGAATTCTGCACACATTGATTGCGTTCCGTGTCAATCAGTGAAATCGTGGACTAATAAAAAAAAATCATATGAAACTGGCAGAGGCACTTCAGCAGCGCGCTGACATCAACAATAAGATTACCAAGCTTCGCGAGAAGATGGAGAATAACGTCTTGGTGCAGGAGGGCGATAAACCGGACTTCGATATCGCCAAACTGATTGAGGAGCACGATGAGCTTGTCGAGGAGCGCACACGGCTTATCGACCAGATTAACTGGACAAACATCCACACTTCGGACGAGGAGACGGAGAAGTCGCTTGCCGAGCTCATCACTTACCGCGACGAGATCAAGACCAAGATGTCCACATACCAGACTATTATCG
>CAVILU010000190.1:0-4335 GCA_963643535.1 bacterium
GTTCTACCTCGTCAAGAATAATGGCGACACGCCTGTGAAGGTTGGCGACGCAGTCAAGAAAGGCCAGACTGTCTGCTACATCGAGGCTATGAAGACGTTCAATGCCATTGCAGCAGAGAGCGACGGTGTCGTTACTGAGATTTGCCTCACGAGTGGCTCCTCGGTTGCAGAGGATGACGTATTGATGAAGATCAAGTAACAGAAGTAGCCATGCAAGAGATTTTTCAGAAAATATATGATATGACGGCGATTGGCGCGATTATCGACCAACCGCAGTTCCTTATAATGTATGCGCTCGCCTTCCTGCTTCTCTACTTGGGAATCAAGAAAGAGTTTGAGCCCCTACTCCTTGTGCCTATCGCATTCGGTGTGCTCATTGCCAACTTCCCGGGAGGTGGCATGGGCGTAATCGCGGCAGATGGTGATGGTCTCGTTCATTTCATGAAGAATGGCCAGGAGGTGGCAAAAAATGTCTATGAGATGTCGTTGCCAGAGATTGCGCACGACCTTGGCATTATGAACTTCCTCTACTATGCGCTCATCAAGACTGGTTTCTTGCCTCCTATCATCTTCATGGGTGTGGGTGCGCTGACGGACTTCGGACCTATGCTCCGAAACCTCAAGCTCGCAATCTTTGGTGCAGGTGCGCAGTTCGGCATTTTTGCGGTCCTCCTTGTGGCTTGCAACTTCTTCACCTTGCCAGAGGCTGCATCTTTGGCGATCATTGGTGGCGCAGATGGTCCTACGGCTATCTTCACAACAATTAAGCTCGCTCCTCATTTGCTCGGCCCGATTGCTATTGCGGCTTACTCATACATGGCTCTCGTGCCTGTAATTGTACCTCTGGTTGTCAAGTTGACTTGCTCAGAGAAAGAGCTTAAGATAAATATGAAAGAGCAGGATAAGCTTTATCCCAGCACCACTGAGATAAAGAATATGAAGGCTCTTAAAATTATCTTCCCTATCGCTACAACCACTGTCGTCGCAATCATCGTTCCTGACGCGGTATCGCTTGTCGGTATGCTTATGTTTGGTAACCTCATCAAAGAGATTGGCACCAACACGTCCCGCATTTTCGATGCCGCATCTAATGCCATTATGAACTCGGCAACGATTTTCCTCGGTCTCTCCGTAGGTGCGACGATGACTGTCGAGGCGTTCCTCAACTGGACCACAATTGGCATCGTTGCTGGCGGTTTCCTTGCTTTCGGCTTCTCTATCTTCGGTGGTATCATGCTTGTGAAGATTATGAACCTCTTCAGCAAGAAGAAAATCAACCCGCTTGTTGGTGCGACTGGTTTGAGCGCAGTGCCCATGGCTTCGCGTGTCGCCAACGAGATCGCGCTCAAGTACGACTCCCGTAACCACGTGCTCAACTACTGTATGTCGTCCAACGTGTCAGGCGTCATTGGTTCAGCTGTTGCAGCTGGAATCCTCATCTCGTTCCTTGGTTAGTCCTTTAGAACGCTGAATAGAATTAGAGGCGGGTGGAAATGCTCCACTCGCCTCTTTTTATTTAGCTGCAAATCAAAATATTGCATCTTTACGTATATCACTTACATATTCGCAACATCATTAAACACATATTCTTAGCAGCTATAGTTAAATTTGCGCACGAAAACACTGGAAGTGAAAAAGATGAAACAAACATCAATTCTTTTGATATATACGGGTGGCACTATTGGAATGATCCAAAACCATGAGACTGGCGCATTGGAAAGTTTCAATTTTGAACATCTGCTCTCGCATGTACCTGAGATTCGTCTCTTTAACCTTCAGATAGACTCCTATACGTTCGAGCACCCCCTCGATTCGTCGGATATCGACCCTACGCATTGGCAGAGGCTTGTCGAGATTATTTCAGACAACTACGACAAGTATGACGGATTCGTAATCTTGCACGGGACTGATACTATGGCATTCACCTCATCCGCTCTCAGTTTCATGCTCGAAGGTCTCAATAAGCCGGTGATACTTACAGGAAGCCAATTGCCTATTGGCGCACTGCGAACGGATGGTAAAGCAAACCTGATAACGGCTATAGAAATTGCGGCGGCTAAAAATGAGGATGGCACGCCCGTAGTACCTGAGGTTTGCGTAGTTTTCCATGAAAAGCTTCTGCGGGGTAACAGGGTGACAAAAGTCGATACGGATAATTTCGATGCATTTAATTCGCCCAATTACCCACCGCTTGCCGTTTCTGGCACAGAGATAAAATATAACCACCAGTACATACGTGAGTATGACGCAAATGCGAAACTCACTCCACATTACGAGATGGACACAAGGCTGATAATATTCTCCTTGTTCCCTGGATTGCGTTCGGAGATTGTGGACAACGTACTGAATTCGCCAGAGCTCAAAGGAATAATATTCCGCACATTCGGCTCGGGCAACGCACCTCGAAACACATTATTGCTGAATAAATTACAGAAAGCGATGGAGGCGGGTAAAGTTGTGATAAACATATCGCAGTGCCCTACCGGTTGCGTGCATCAGGAGCGCTATGGCACAGGTTTGCAGTTGGCGACAGTAGGCATTGTGAGCGGTCGGGATATGACAATCGAGGCTGCCCTCACCAAGCTGATGTTTCTCTTTGGGCTTGGGTATGACTCTAAAGAGGTCATACATTATATGAATATGTCACTTGTCGGAGAAGCTACAATTTAGTAGATTTCGACGCAGAAAATATAAATCCCGCCACTGGACATAAAACCTGTGGCGGGATTTATTATACTTGAAAAAATTATTGTCTGTAGGAATATGGTCTCAATGTCGAGTTACTTGAGGCCCTCCTCAATCGCTTGAACGGCCTCGGCAATTTTTGCATCGGTCTCCATAAGGCCCTCGATAGAACGGCAGGCGTAGACGACAGTGGAATGGTTGCGATTGCCGAGGAATGTGCCAATTGTAGCAAGGCTATCCGTCGTAAGCTTTTTGCAAAGATACATGGCGATTTGCCTTGCAATGACCACCTCGCGCTTTCTCGTATTCTTCTGCATCATATCCGGCTCAATCTTAAAGTAGTCGCACACGGCCTCGACGACAACATCCTTTGTGACCATTTCATTCTTGGGGCGGCAGACAAGCTCGGATACGACTTCTTGTGCGAGAGATAAGTTTATGTCGGTATTCGACAAGGTTGCATGGGCGAGAAGAGACACTAGCGCACCTTGAAGCTCGCGAGCATTACCGCTTACATTCGCAGCGACATATTGTGCCACATCCTCTGGCAGGACAAGACCATCGGCATCAGCTTTTGCCTTTACAATCCCGAGACGCGTCTCCCTGTCGGGCTGGCGAACCTCAGCGACCATACCTGACTTGAAACGAGACAGAAGTCGCTCCTGAAGACCAGTGAGATCCGCAGGTTTCTTGTCTGAAGCCAGGACTACTTGGCGACCATTTTGGAGCAGGTGGTTGAAAATTTGGAAGAAGACGTCGGCGGTCTTTGCGCGAGACTCACCGCCAAGTTCTTGGATATCATCAAGGATGAGGAGTCCGATGCTCTGATAGAAATGCATAAAGCCACTAATCTGATTTGTGGTTTTTGCATCCATATACTGACGCATAAATCTGTCGGCGGACAAGTAGGCGACAGTCATATTTGCCGAAGCACTTTTAGCCTTTGCTCCAATTGCCTGAATAAGGTGGGTCTTTCCGACACCGGGACCGCCGTAAACGAACAAAGGATTGAATGCAGTCTTGCCCGGCGCTTGGGCAACGGCAGCGGCAACGGATGCGGCCATCCTGTTGCTCTCGCCGATGACGTACGTATCGAATGTGTATGCCTCATTCAGCTGAGGGTCGACAACAGGGTCGCGCATACCAACACCTTTGAAGGGGTCGGAAACCGGAGCCGCGTAGCCACCCGAAAGTTCAGAGCCTTGGGGCTTAGCTGGAGTCTGCTGACTTGTGCCTGCGAGCCTCACCACATAGCGCAAACGTCCGTTCTCGCCAATGACGGTGCGGAGAGCGTGTGTAAGTTGCTGGAAGAACTGCTTCTCGATTGTCTCGATGAAGAAAGCCGATGGGGCCTCGATTGTGAGCAAGTCATCCTTTTTCCCTGTAGCGCTCAGAGGCATAAACCATTGTTTAAAATCTGATGCGCTAACGTTAGCCTCAATGTCCTTGAGGCATTCGTTCCACGTAAGTTTTGCTTGTTCTAAAGACTCCATCTGGTCGGGTTCTGTTTTATGAACGCAAATTTACCCCATTTTTTCTAAAGTTCGGTTTTGGGGTGGGTACAATATTTTGCGGTAGTCGCCATGTATATTCATACAAAACTAGCATAGCGATAGAATCTAGTAATCTATTACGACCACGCCATACGAG
>CAVILU010000191.1:0-4318 GCA_963643535.1 bacterium
GTCTGATGCCTCCTCCACCTCCTCCCGGCGATTTCGCACCAGGCGACAGCCTTATGCCACCTCCACCGCCCGACGGCGAGGCTCCGAAGTTTGCTCCGTCCGATTCATTGCGCGTCCCACCTCCACCCAAACCGGATGGGAAGAAGAGCAAAAAGTAGTGATGTACAAAAAAAGGCGTGAGAACCCGCAATCGAAGGGTTCCCACGCCTATTCTTTTTTTATACCGCACCTACATCCGCCTACATAAATTTGTAGACCACTTCGGCCGACTTCCTGACCTTCTCTTTCGCCGTGTCATTGGCATATCCGATGGGTACGAGAACAACGGCCTCCTCCACCTCGGACAAATTGAGGTCTTTGTGCACCATCTCGGCATCGAAGTTGCAAACCCAGCAAGTCCCGAGTCCAAGCTCCGTAGCGCGGAGAGTAAGATGGTCCGTTGCAATTGCCGCGTCGATGTCTGCGTGGTCCTTCCCGTCGAGTCCGCGATGCCAACTTTGTGAATGATCGGCAATGACTACGATAACGCATGGCGCCGTCTTTATCCAGTCGCGCTTATATGATGCAAATAGTTTCTCGAGCACTGCTTTGTCCGTCACGCATACCATACGGAATGGCTGTTTGTTTACTGCCGTGGGGGCAAGGCGTGCGGCCTCCAGCACCTCGGTGAGGTCTTCGTGGCTCGGCAATTTCTCTGTGTACGCCCTCACGGAGCGTCGTTCGCTGATGACTGTTTTTACGTCCATTGGTAGTCGTTTCGTTTTAGATGATGGTGGCAAAGAACGGGGCTCCGATAACCGTCAGGATTCCGCTCACGACAATAGACAAGCTACTCATGGCTCCCTCAATCGGGCCCATCTCCATAGCCTTGGCCGTGCCGACGGCATGCGATGCGCTGCCTATGGCTATGCCCCGGGCTATCGGTTCTTTGATGCGCATCAGTTTTAACGCTTGTTCCGCAAAAATGTTTCCAAGTACGCCCGTCACGACTATCACGACGACAGTGACGGAAACATATCCACCCAACTCTTCCGACACGCCAATGCCAATGGCCGTGGTGATTGACTTAGGTAAGAATGTCACGTAGTCCTCGTGTCCGAAATGGAACAATAGGGCTAGCACAAGTATGCAAGTCATACTCGACAACGCTCCCGCTAATATCCCGGCTATCACTGCTTTATAGTTCTGCTTGAGCAATTCCATCTGCTGATGCAATGGTACTGCAAGACAAATTGTTGCTGGAGTGAGTAGGTAAGATATGTATTGCGACCCAACAGCGTAACTGTCGTAGCTTACGCCTGTTACGAGAAGAAACACAATGATAAGCACTATCGAGACAAGCAGCGGATTGAATATCGCCGTCTTGAACCTTTTCTTGAGCACCATGCCCAATGCGTATGACACGAACGTTATCATTACGCCAAAGAACACAGAGTTCTCAATAAACTCACGCATTTTTGCCTCCTTTCTCTTTGTCGTGCTTAATGATAAGTTGGGTTACAATGCCCGCGGCGTACATCACCACGAACGTGCTTATTATCGTAACAGCGATGTAAGCCAGTAGCGAGCCCTTAACGACATCCCATGACTTGAGCAAACCGACGGCGGCCGGGATGAACATTATTGGCATTATCTCAATGAGGAAAGCACTGGTCTCCGCAATGGCCGACACTTTGACCAGTTTTAGCTGCAATGCGGCAAAAAGGAGTGCGATGCCGTAGATGCTTGCCGGGATTGGCAGCGGCAACAACGCATGCATCACTTCGCCAACAAATGAGAAGGCTATGATGATGAGGAATTGTTTAATGAGTTTCATCTTGTCTATTTGTTCTCGCCACTTTTGCCAAGGGCCATGTCGGCATATTTAATTATGGTCGCCGTTGCGTTGTCGAAGCCGATTCTGTTGCTGTCGATGCAGAGGTCGTAGTTGGCTGCGTCACCCCACGTCTCGCCTGTGTAGTAGTTATGGTATGCGCGGCGGCTCTCGTCTTTGCTGTCCACGAGCGTCTCTGCGTCGCTCCCCGAGATGCCTTTATATCCTGCCATAAACTTTATTCGGTCTTCGCGTTTCCCCTTGAGGAATACCGATACTATGTCCTTGCGCCCCCTGAAAATGTAGTTGCCGCACCGTCCCACAATGATGCAATCCGAGTCGCCAATCCGGTTTTGGAGCGCATTGCGAGTAGCCTCCGTGACGTGGCTAATGCTGTCCGATTGTGTGATGGCGAAGAGAAGTGTGTTGACTGGATATTCGGCAAAGAAATCCGCCATCTCGTCTTGTATGCCCTTCTCGCGGGCCATCTCCTCCAGCCTTTTTATGGTGTAGAAGGGGATGCAATAGTGCTTCGAGAGTTGCTCGGCGATCACCAGTCCTCCGCTGCCACATTGACGTGCGATAGTGATAATCATTTTTGTGCTGTCTTTGGATTTGTTAGACGCAAATATATCTCTTAGCTCGTCAGGACGGTCTGTAAATTTGGTTAAACTTCCGCGTCAACCGCTAACACTACTTTGCCACCTGATGCCAAACTTGGAGACTAGCGGAAAATTACAATTTTATCCGTAATTGTCATAAAAGACCTTCTTGCTTGGTGGTTTAGTTTTGCAGTGTAAGTTCAACAAACAGAAAGTTCTATGAAAAGGTTTTTATTCTTTACTCTGCTTTTGGCTATGGCCATGGGCGTGCAGGCCCAGAACAGCAAGAAGGTGCTGGTGGCTTATTTCTCTTGGTCGGGTAGCACTAAGGCTCTCGCAGAGGAGATCCAGCGCCAGACTGGTGCGGACATCTACCGCATCGAGCCCCTCACTCCATACACGACGGACTATCAGACTCTTGCTTACCAGATCTCAAATCAGGAGAAGGCCGACAACGCTCGCCCCGCTCTCAAGGATGTCTTGTCTACTCTCAATGACTATGACTACATTTTTGTAGGGTGCCCCGTGTGGTGGTTCGACGCTCCAATGATTATCCACTCTTTTCTGGAGTGCCCGAGCTACGATTTTAGTGGCAAGACAATAATCCCGTTCTGCACATATGCCACCGATACTTATCAGACTTTGAATGACATCATTAATGCTACGCCCAACTCCGAGCACTTGGAGGGCTTCGGTACGCGTGGTTCGCAAAATTACAACTCGGCCACGATCAAGAGTTGGCTCGATCGCATCGGGATGAGTGCAAATACCTCTGCAATAAAAAACGTAAAGGTCGATAATGATGGCGCAGAAGAAGTTTACGCTCTAAATGGTGCTCGCGTCGGCTCTTCTGAAAATGTTCCTGCTGGTGTCTACATCTCGAACGGGCAAAAGAAAATCGTGAAGTGAGTATGGTATGGGGCGCGAACTGTTATTGACCTTTTTCTTGGTCTCTGTAGTTTCGGCTTGCTCTGCAAACGATGACGTGCAGGAGAATTTGGCGGCTGTCGATGATGAACTTGTAACTAAGACGCTAAGTTACCCATCGTCATATACCGAGGAGGCCGAGCACCGTGGACGAGTGGAACGCATTGACTACACTACGCATAACTATGTCGATGGGTCTGGCTCTATTCGCACAAACACGGCATACGTCTACCTTCCTTATGGTTATGACGAGAATGTAGACGTGCGCTATAACGTGATTTACCTTGTGCATGGACACTACGGCACAGCCTCCACAACCTTCGAGGCGGAAAACGGATTGCAGAGAAAAGTACTCGACCATATGTTTGAGAATGGCGATTGTGCGCCGACAATAGTGGTCTCGCCAAGCTATAACTACGGTTCGCCAACCTCAAACTACGTAGACGCAGACCCTTATTGCCGAGCTTTACCCACAGAGTTGGTGAACGACCTTATCCCTCTCATCGAAACCAAATATCGTACTTACCTTACGTCGCCAGACGCAGAGGGCATCGAAGCTTCCAGGAGCCACAGGGCTATAGGCGGTTTTTCTATGGGTGGTGTGACTACGTGGTATGCTTTAGCCGAGACTTTTTCTGCCTTCGAGTATTACTTGCCTATGAGTGGTGACTGTTGGTCTCTTGGCGCATTCGCTGGAATGAACCGCCCCTCGGAAACAGCGGAGTTCTTAGCTGAAATCGTACGCCAGTCTGCTTTTTCGGATGATTTCTACATTTGGGCGGCAAGTGGCACAAGTGATTCCGCTTATAGCGAGATTCTGTTGCAAGTGCGTGGCATGGCAGCCCTATCTGATGTTTTTGGGCTCGATCATATGACATTTCACGAGAAAGACGGTGCCCGTCATGAGTTCCGCCCGACAGTGGAATACATATACAATGCCTTGCCGTTCTTTTTTTTTTTTTTTTGCTCCGCTGGG
>CAVILU010000192.1:0-4305 GCA_963643535.1 bacterium
CCATTTAGGTGGTCGCCCTGTTTTTTACCTCTGCAAAAATAGTCAAATTGAGAGGACCAGAAAAGAGTTCAATTGGTGACAATGCCCTTTACAAGCATACTAACAGCCTGTCAATTTCTTCAAATCGCTATTATCTACCCACTTCAAGCGACTTGAACTTTCTTATCGACATTTAATAAACAAGACAAGCCTGGCTTTGTCAACGTCTGATTTCAACAACATGTCAGTATCTTGCTTCGCAAAAGCGAAACGCTCAAATTCTCAGCCATTTCTGACTTGTATCCATAGCTTCGTTAAAGCATCTGAGACGAATGTTGTATGCGTCGCCACGCTAGAACTTAGCATCATCTCTCAGCTTGTCAGTAACCGCTACTGGCGAGCTTTCCGCAATATTGACAAAATGTGTAAATAACACTCGCTATTGCCAACTTTTTATGAGCTCATAAATGTCCCTTTGGGCGCGTATCTCTTTCTCGCCCTGCTTCCGCTTTATTGTCACGTTGTTCAAGTTCTTGTCAATAAGGCAGGCTTTGCTGTTGTCTGACTTCTGTATTTTGAATATCTGAGTCAACTCCTGACGCAAGGCGGCATTTTCTATCGGGACTGCCACTTCTATTCTGCGCCGGATATTTCTGTTCTGCCAGTCCGACGAGGTTATGTATAGCCCCCTTTCTCCGTCTGGCCCAAACATCCATATACGTCCATGCTCAAGGTATGTGTCCACAAGCCTTGTTAGACGGATGTTTTTGCTGTATTCCTGATCGGGGACAAGGCAACAAATGCCCCTTACGATGAGGTCTATCTTTACCCCCGCTTGGCTGGCATCGTATAAGTCGTCAATCAGTGGCCTATATTGCAGCCCATTCATTTTTAGGGCTATGTAAGCATTCCCTCCCTGCTCGGCCACGGAAATCTCCCTCGTGATAAACTTATGGAGCGATTCCGCCATGTTGAATTGCGAAACCAAGAGTTTGCTGAGTTTGGGAGCTGGAGTTTTCTTCTCCTCTATGTTGTGCTTAGTGGCCACAGGCCGTGCGATATGGCTGTTTTCAAGGTACGAGAAAACTTGGCGGAGATCAGATATGACGCATTTGTTCGATGTGAAAAGTCCGTGGTCTGTGTACAGCCGCGCGGTCTTTTCGTTGAAGTTGCCCGTCGATATGTAGGCTACCGACTGGTTCCCTCCTTCGCCACGTATTATGAGTGCTACTTTTGCATGTACTTTAAGCCCTGGTATACTGTATGTTATCTTGATGCCGGCAGCTTTCATCTTGTCCGACATCTCTAGGTTGTTCTTCTCGTCAAACCTGGCTTTGAGCTCGACGAAAACGGTGACATTTTTCCCCGCTGCAGCTGCGGCAATGAGTGAATTGACTACTGCGGAGTTAGTTGCCACTCTATATTGCGTTACTTTTATCTCCGTTACTTTCGGGTCGAGGGCTGCTTCGTTCAGTAGCCGGATTACATAGTCAAAAGGTTCATACGGATAGTGTAACAGTATGTCTTTCTCTTCGATAGCCCCCATCAGAGATGCGCAAATTTGCAAATTTCTGGGGATTATTTGGCTTTGGGCAATAGATGGGGCACCTTTGTCTATAGGCAGTTTTGCTACGTCATGCAAATTGAGGTATCTGCCGCAACTCACCATTTCACTCTCCGCAAACGTGTAATTCTTCTTGAGACACGCTAATACGTCGTGAGGCATTTGATTGTCATGGTAGAAGCCGGATGGCGTGCCTGTTTTGCGTAGTGTCAGATTGTCCCTTATCGCTTCTGCTAGGTCTGGACTCTCGTCCTCGTCTATCTGTAGGTTCGCGTCGCGGCACACTTTGATGCTCCATGCTCCGTCGACATCGTAGCCCGGGTATAGCTCGTCTATGTTGGCCCTTATTATATCGTCGAGAAAAACAATGTGCCGCAGTCCATCTCCAATGTCTGGCAACTCTATGAAACGTGGCAACTCAATGATTGGTAGTTTCACGACGGAATAGTCGGCCTTGGAATTGCTTCTCTTTTTTGATTTTGAAAAGAGCTTTACTACGAAATACGGTCTGTTGTCCCTGAGAAATACAAGGGTTCCTTTGCCGAGCAAGACGGGTTGTATGTTTGGTATTACTTCTCGCTCGAAGTAATTGTGCATGAAGTCGATATGCCGCTCGTCAGTTGGCAATGCCCCAAAGTGCAATTTCACTCCTTGTGCAAGAAGCCTGTCGCAAATGGTAGTGGATACAATATCCGAAGCCTCGCGCATCTGACTCGAGACAATGAGGTTGATTCTCTGAATCATTGCCGCAGGATTCGAGACCTCCTCAACATGGGTCTCGTCATATGCCGCTTTTCTGTATTCCGCCATGCGCACACTGTAGAACTCGTCAAGGTTCGACGAGTGGAACGAGATGAAGTTCAGAGCTTCTCCCATGCTTATGTCCTCAGCCTCCGCCGACTCCAACACGAGCCTGTCGTAGGATAGCCAGCTTATGTCTCGGTTGAAATATTTATAGCCTTTTGACATCTTTACTGCTGTGTGTGCGTATTTCTTGTGTAATTTTGCTGCTCCATTCCCGTACGGCTGCACTTCCCCGTTTTTACGTGTCTTTCACGCGTGAGGGTTGCGCAAATCATCCTTAGTAAAGATAATAATTTCTTCTAACAAGTGCGGTCTTTAAGAGGAAATTTGTTAAGTTTGTTTTGTCTAATGTTCATAACAACCTCTAACCTCTTATGGCTATGAATAATAAAAAACTCATTCCAACCGTCGGCTTGGGCGATGTCCGCTTCGGCATGAGCATCGACGAGGTAAAGGCAATCCTCGGAAAGCCCGATGATGAGATTACTGAGCAACTCGGAGATTCTCCCGACGACCTCTCTGTCCAACTCTCATACGACAAGCTCGGCCTTTCTCTCTCATTCGACAAGGCTGTCGATTACAAGTTGGTCGACATAATGACCGACGACGACTGCTCTTTCACTCTCGGCGACAAGATTAAACTCGGTGACACCCGCGATGCAGTCTTCGCAGCAGCAAGCGAGGCTGACTATGGCCCAATTGAGGAGCACGACATCGAGGATGACCTCGACGGTGATGGTCTCGACGAGGAGGAACTTGAGGAGGCTAAGGGACTCACTGAGTATGAACTGCCCGAGGTTAGCGTCAACCTTTGGTTCCGCGATGGCAAACTCGATACTGTGCAGATCGGTCCCGAGTATGATGAGGATGACAACATTATCTGGCCCAAGAAATAGAAAGTGAGTAGAAATATGAATAATATCTTTTCGGCTTCTTTCCTCAAGGGGCTCGCTAAGTCGACTTTTGTATTTGCTGCTCTTGCTCTTTTGACGGCACCCGCGGCATCTGCGCAAGTGAATGCCAAGATCGGTGATGTCGATTTCAAACTCAAGTTCTGTGGTCGCGCGAATATCGATATGGGTACGTTCCTCGGAGCCGACGATAATGCTGCAAACCGCAATGGCATCTCTGCCAATGATTGCCGTCTCGGTTTCACTGCTGACTTCGACACCGTTTGGCAGGCCAAGCTTGAGGTTAGCTACTCCTCCAAGGCTATTTCTCTCAAGGATGTTTACATCAAGCGTACTTTCCGCGCAACAGACAGTGAGTTGCAGCTCGGCAACTACTTCTTCCCCTTTGGCTTCAAGCGTGCTGGCACGGCATATAAATTCGTAGATACCTCAACTGCCGACGCTACCTTCTCTCCGTGGCGCAAACTTGGTCTTGCTTACCAGTCTTTTAGCGACCACTTTAACTGGGGTGTCGGCATCTTCTCTGCAGGTGATGTGGATAACGGAAAGAAGACCAATCAAGGTTATTCTTTCAATGCCTATGCGCTCGCCCGTCCCATTTTCGAGAATGGAAACGTGCTCCATTTCACTGCGTCGGGTATGATTACTCATCCCAACTCTTCTGTCTCGTTCTCGTCGCCAATGCCCCTCATGTTTATGTCGCATAACATGATCAAGACTGGCGATATGGACGCCTACAACGTAGGTCGTCTCGAAATTGCGGCTCTCGGTATTGTCCGTAAGTTCTATGCCGAGGCTCGTTTCTTAAAACTTTGGGTCAACACTCCCAACGAGAAGATCGTAGATGAAAAAGTCGTCGAGCAGGATAATTTCAACGGCTCTTATGGTTTCTATGTCCAGGCTGCTTGGCGTTTCTTTGGCGGTAACCAGGGTTACAACAAGAAGACTGGTCTTGGTACCAATGCCTCCACTCGTGCACTCGAGGTCCTCGCTCGTTTCGACCGCACCGACCTCGATATGTTCGGCTCGGAGAATAATGTGACTGTC
>CAVILU010000193.1:0-4249 GCA_963643535.1 bacterium
AACTGTGAACTGAATGGAGCCCCAAAGGCACTACGAGTTCTTAGCGATTAGCTTAGAACCGTGCGATGCGAAGCCGGCGTTGTAAGCCAGCCCAGGGCGCAAGCCCTAGGGCAAAAAACACACTCCAAAAATGAATAAAAACCGCGAGTCAAAACGTTGACGGAGGGGGAACGAAAACTGTGAACTGAATGGAGCCCCAAAGGCACTACGAGTTCTTAGCGATTAGCTTAGAACCGTGCGATGCGAAGCCGGCGTTGTAAGCCAGCCCAGGGCGCAAGCCCTAGGGCAAAAAACATACTCCAAAAATGAATAAAACCGCGAGTCAAAACGTTGGCGGGGGGGGACCGCGAACTGTGCACTGTGAACTGTGCACTGTGCACTGATTTAATCCCTCAATAGTTAATTTTTTTATCCACCAACCGCTTCCGTCCACCATATTTGCAAAAAACATCCACCACTAAGCCGCTTGTGTTTAATAATTTTGCCAAAAACAAGAAACGTTTCTTAAGACTACAAGCTAACAAAATCATTCACCTAACATCTCTCATCTATGACGAGAATTTTATCCTCTTTCAAGTCCCTCATCGTGACGGCCCTACTCTCTGTCTTCTCCCTCGGCGCACAAGCCGAGGACGTCACGCTCTCTTCCTCCACCGTAGGCAATACCGATTGCACTTCCGGCTGGTGGTCAGCTTTCTCGGATAACGTGAACATCCCGACAGGCAAAGCTCTTACCCTCTCTTTTACCAACAACACATCAGAATACAGCTCGGAATGGGGGCTTTATATGAATTGGCTTCTGGTGACATCTTCGGTTAAGCTTGGTGGTGAAGGCTACGGTACAGCTACTGAGTATTTCGTTTTGCGTCCTGATAAATACGGTTGGGGCTCTAGGGCTGATTATCCCTACACATCTGCCAATCTTGCTATTAACTATGTGGACGTGCTGACCGAGTGGTGGAATACCCAAACTTGGAATACCGCAATGCAGGGTGCCAAGACGACAATAGAAATTCAGCGCCTGACTAACGGTCGAGTTTATGTAACGGCAACTATGGTAACTGCGGCCAATCAAACTCTCACTGAGAGCTATTGGCAAGATTGCAGCGCGGATGGCGATTTCTATGCATTCCTTACAGTCCAGAATTCTTACATCTCCGACCTCAAGGCAACTCTTTCCGATGCCACCATCGGCGTCAAGACTCTCGCTTCCATCTCTGTTGCGTCAGCTGAAAATGTAACCCACTACTTCGCTCCCGACGCGGACACCGCCCCCTTCATCAAGGCCTCTGCTATCGTTACGGCAAAGTACACCGACGACACTGAGGAAACCGTCTCCAATTCTCAGGTTACATTCTCCGAGACCATTGCTAAGGACGGTAAGTTCTCCGCTACCTACGGCGGCTTTACCGCTAACGGCGTAGCCAACGTCTCCAGCCAAACTTGCTCTGTCATTGGCGCAACTGATTTCACTAGCGGTTTCGGTGCTTCTAAAACGTCAAGCGTCCAAGTCAAGAAAGGGCAGACCGTTGCTCAGACTTTCCAACTCCGTTCCGATGGCGAAGGAAATTGGCATGGCCCTATTACTCTCCTTCACTCTGCATCTGCAAGCGAATATGGCGCTTTCCGTTTAGATAACTGCGCATTCCTTGGCACTACTTGGAGCCCCAACGCTATGTTCGGTACTCTTTCTTCCAATTGGGATTGGGGTAATTTCCTCTACAATCTCGATGGCTCTATGGTCACCCTCTCTGTTACCAATAACGGTGAGACCATCGATGTCAAGTATGATGTAGTCGACGGAGCAGGCGTAAGCCACTACCAGTACTTCACCGGCGTTCTTGCTTCAAATGTTAGTGACCAAGTCGACGAGGACGATGTCTACGTATACCTAACTTGTGAGAATGCTTACCTCCTCTTCGAGCAATCACAAACTACTGCCATCTCCAACGTTAAGTCCGGCTCCAACATCAAGGTCCTCGGCAACGAGATTAAGGTTGAGGGCGCAGATAACTTCGAAGTCTACAGCCTCAACGGCGCCAAGGTCAACCCCGCCAACCTCGCCCACGGCATCTACATCGTCCGCACCCCCAACGCGACCCAAAAGGTTGTCATAAAATAACCCTTTCGGCATCCCTTGTTGGCGCACTAACCAACAATCAATAACAAATCAACCAATCGTCCCCATGTCCAAACACTAGGATATGGGGACTTTCTATTTCTAATCCTTAAAATGCAGTGCCAAAAACAATCTATGTCCACTCAAGCCAACAACTCTAACTGTTAACTGTGCACTGTGAACTGTGAACTGTAAAATAACCCACTAAATCTCTTGCATTTATCCCAAATAATTCCCACCTTTGCACCGCAATTACTAAAAGCAAATCATTAAAACCCTATATCAAAAAATGATCGTAGTTCCTATCAAGGAGGGCGAGAACATCGAGCGCGCCCTCAAGAAGTTCAAGAGGAAGTTTGAGAAGACCGGCATCATGCGTGAGCTCCGCTCTCGTCAGGCCTACACCAAGGAGTCTATCATCCGTCGCGACAAGATGGCCAAGGCTATCTACGTCCAGAAGATGCACCGCGACGAGGAGATCTAAGCCACATCCCTCTTGCTTGTCAGCTTTGTCTTCCTCAATAATGACAACTTCCAACAAGCAACTCAACAAGGCTTAAATCGTTTGACTATCCCAAAGGAGGTGATATTTACTGATATATAAAGCGTCTGAGGCTCATCCCTCAGACGCTTTTTCATTATATCTATACCAAGAAAAGGCCCCGCATATTTGCCAAGTCCCCAAATCAGTGCCCGTGACGCCCCAAAAGGTAAATAGCTGCGTCACAGAAAATCGATTTCCTGCACGTCAAAGTCTCTAGGCAAACATGGCGCACGACTGCAAATCCCTAAACCTCAGGATATCAGTGTAATCTGTGGACAAATCAACACCATCCGCATCCAAAGAACAATCCAACTTAGTCAAAAGATATGCCAACCCAACTCCCCAATTTCTTCTCTTTCCTCCTCTACGTAAGGCGATACTCCCCTCTGACTGTCAAGGCCTACAAGTCCGACCTCGACATCTTCGCCTCCTTCCTTGCCCGCCACCAACTCGGCCCCGTCGAGTCCGCCACTCAACGCTCCATCCGCCGCTGGATGATAGACCTTATAGAATCCGGCCGCTCCCCAGCCTCCGTCAACCGAAAAATAGCTGCCCTCCGAAGCTTCTTCCGCTTCCTCTGCCAAACAGGAAAACTCGACATCAACCCCACCCGCGCCATCGAGAGCGTCAAGGTCCCCAAGCGTCTACCCATCTTCCTCCACGAGGATGAGATGAACCGTTTGCTCGAGCCCTCCGACTTCCCCGACACCTACGAAGGACACCGCGACCGCGCAATTCTCCAAACTTTTTACCTAACTGGCGTCCGCGTCTCCGAACTTTGTAATCTCTCTGTAACTCAGGTAGATTTGTCCGTCGGCCAACTTCTCGTCAACGGAAAAAGAAATAAACAGCGAATAATTCCGCTCACTCCTGCACTCAAATCCATTTTTTTTTCGTATCTTCAAGTCAGAGAAAAGGAGTTCGGAAAGGCAAGCCCCGCCGATCCTCTCTTCCTGACCGCCAAAGGTGCACCTGTCTCCTCGAGATTCGTCTACGGTATCGTCCACAGATGCATCGCCGAGGTCTCCAACGTCTCCAAAAAGAGTCCGCACGTCTTGCGACACACCTTCGCAACCGTTCTCCTCAACAACGGAGCCGACCTCATGGCAATTAAGGAACTGCTCGGCCACTCCAGCCTCGCTGCCACGCAAATCTACGCACACAGCGATTTCGAACAACTTTCCAAAATCTACAAACAAGCCCACCCAAGGGCCGACATCTAAACAAAAGGAGGACAGTACTATGAAACTTACTATCCAGTCTCTGCATTTCGATGCATCTCAGCAGCTCAAGGACTTCGCCACCCAGAAGGTCAACAAGCTCGATCTCTTCTACGACGGTATCATCTCTGCCGAAGTCGTTCTCAGTCTCGACAAGGCCGACAACACTGAGAATAAAGTCTCCAAAATCTCTATCGCAGTCCCCAACGACACCCTCATCGCCGAGAAGCAGTGCAAGTCGTTCGAGGAAGGCATCGACCTCGCCTGCGAGGCTCTCCGCAAGCAGCTCCTCAAATACAAGGAGCAAAAATAACCCCGACATCCCGATAGGCGGCGTTCCATTATTCCTGCCTATCACCTAATAAC
>CAVILU010000194.1:0-4202 GCA_963643535.1 bacterium
GTATTATGCATATTAGCTTTGGAGTAGATCAAGACACGCCAAAGTAATATCAAAAGAATCTGAACAAACATTACGGTATATCATTAGAGAACAGCAAGCAGTTCATTTTTGTTTTTATCTTGGCACAGAGACCAAAGCTTGAATGCGGGAAACAAGAGGACGGAGACCTCGAGTAGAGGTCCCAGCCACATTCAAACTTAAGTTTGTAATCTTACTCCTCGCAAAGTTGCTCCACTGCAAAGCTTCGTTATGCTTCTGATTGCGGAAGGCGAGTTATACCAAATTTGCTTAGCTCACAAATTCAGGTAGTGATTTTCATCCCCCATTTAGAACTATTCGCTTTGCTTGGATAGCTGATATAAGTAATTATTCGGTGGGAGAGTAAACCGCGCGCACCGAGAAACCATTAATTCGGCTGTAGCGTTCGTTGGCGTAAAGGCGGCCAGAATGGAAGTAGATGCTCCGGGCGTTGCCGGAGTTCTTGGGATAGAGCTCGGACGACCAATAGAGACCGTACGCGCCCTCGCTGTCAAGACGCAAGTAACACCGGAAACCAGCAGCGGGGAGGAACAACACGCCGTCGTATCCCTCCCTCGTAATCTTGTAGCCCGCATGGCCAGATCCGTTGTAGTTTTTCGTCCAGTTCCATTCGCAACTGTTGGAGAGCTCGGCGAGCTCGGCTTGCGTCGGCATTCGCCACTTGCCGCCCCAGTTGGCTGCCGCGGCGTCATCTGACTTGTCTAGTGTCTTTTTGCCGTCACCTACGAACATCTCGTCGGAGTCATACCAGTCACCAGTATATTGGCTGTCATCAACTTGATATTTTATTATGTTCGTCCAATCGCTCTTACCTTCCGCCATCCAATAGTAAGAACCCCAATCGTAGGAGATGTATTCGCCGTTGTCGTCAACCTTGGGCTGCACCTCGCCCCAGGCGAAGTACTCGCCGTAGTCGGAGGGCTGGCTGGCGCCGAGGTTCCACGGGGCCCACTTGACGGAGAGACCAAGGTCTATGGCATCCTGCGGCTTGGGTACACTGCCGCCCACGAGGTTGTTACCGTCCTCCTTCGATTCGTCTGACGGTAAAGAGAACGTGATGGAGTCGGGCATTGATGTCGGTTCTGTATATACGGCTTGTCCGCCCTTCCAGACCACGAACTGGGCATCCGCTTCCTGCGGGAGAGAGAGTGTGACGAGGGCGGCGGCGGAAAGGAATATTTTTAGGTTTCTTCGCATGATTTTTTTTGTTTATGATTGGGGCTTTATCCTCTGTTTTTTTGTCCACTGATTTCACTGATTTTCACTGAACTTCTTATTGGACTTGATTTTGCACTGATTTTCCGCTTCGCTTCTTTTGGATTTGCACAGATTTGGGGAGGCGCGGCGGACGCTGATACTCAGGGATGTTTTTGGCAGAAGCCCGTCTCTTATTGATTTACTGTTTTTCTGTCCTGCTATTTGCGGATGATCTGCACCACCTCGGGGCCTGCCTGGAGGAGGTAGACGCCGGGCTTGAGGGGCGTGAGGTCCACCGACGGGGCTGTGGCGCTGAGGACGGGGCGGCCCTGGAGGTCGAAGACGCGGACGTCGGAGCCCTCGGGGAGGCCGGAGACTTTGACCATGCCGGCCGACGGGTTGGGATAGACCGAGACGGTCACCTCGTTGCGGAGGACCTCGGGGATGAGGGTCGGGTTCTGATCCTCGGAGCTGCGCTTGCCGAATACTATGCTGCGCACGTCGGAGATGTTGCCGACGGGGTTCGTGGCGCCGTCGTTGGTCTCGATGACTATCTTGCCGTCGGTCAGGTTGACGCGGCCCACTGTGGCGAGGGCGGCGCTATACTCACTGCCATCCAGGTAGTTGACGATGAGGGATACGTCGTCGCCGGCCATGCACGCGGCGAAGGCCAGCAGCGATGCGGATAATGCCAACAGGTGTTTTCGCATTCTTGATTCTCGGATTTTAGATACCCCCGCCGCAAGGCCGGCGCAATTGTCAATTGTTTAATAAGTTGTATATCAATGGTCCTATGGCTGTTTCAGCCTACTTTTTGTCCATTATATCTTAATTGTCAATTGCCTATGATTGCTTTTTGCCCTAGGGATTGCGCTCTGGGCTGGCTTACAACGCCAGCTTTCTGTTCACAGTGCACGTTACTCTAGTCGCGGAGGTCGGCAATTGCTCATAATCCCCATCAAACATCAGAACCCCTTGACAGGGATTCTCATTTGATTCAATACTAAAATATTTAGCCCCGAAAGATTAGAGAAATCTTTCGGGGCTATTAATGTTTTTAGCTATCTCAGTAAAATTCTGGTCTACTGCTGGAGAGCCTCAAGCTCGGCCTGGAGGTCGGTCCATTGAGTCATCAGAGTGTCGAGACGTGCGGAGGCATCGGTATGGCGCTTAGCAAGGTCTGTCGCCTGCTCATTGCTTACGCAACTCTCCATCTGTTTCTCTAGGTCTGCAATCTCTGACTCCGTCTTGGAGATATCCGTCTCCGCCTGTTTGATGCCCTTTGTGAGCTTATTGACCTTACGGTCGTACTCCTTTTTCTGCTCGTAGGTCATAGCTGGCTTCTTGGACTCTGGGGTAGCCGCTACAGGCTGCGAGGGTTTAGAAGCTGCCGGCTTTACTTCTGTCTTTTGAGCTGCCTTGTTATCGGTCTTGGCGGAGGAGTCTTGCTGCGACTTCTTTTGCATCTCGAGCTCTCGGAGGCTCTCAATCTTGCGATCGCGGAGGAAGTCGTAGATGCCGCCAAGGTGGAGTTTCATCTTGCCGCCTCGGAACTCGTATGTTTTGGTAACCAGTCCATCGAGGAACTCACGGTCGTGGCTGACAATGAGTGCAGTGCCGTCGAAATCCTTAATAGCTTGCTTAAGAATCTCCTTTGAGCGGATATCCAAGTGGTTTGTTGGCTCATCGAGGATGAGGAAGTTGACAGGCTCAAGGAGGAGACGAATCATGGCAAGACGCGTACGCTCACCGCCCGAAAGGACACCCACCTTCTTATCGATATCCTCGCCACTGAACATAAAGGCACCAAGCATATCGCGAATCTTGAGACGGATGTCACCAACAGCCACACGATCTATTGTGTCAAAAACGGTATCCTCAGGATTGAGCATATCGGCCTGATTCTGTGCGAAATATCCGACCTTGACGCCGTGTCCGAGAATAATCTCACCCTGATGATCAAGCTCACGCATAATCATACGGGCCATAGTGGTCTTACCCTCACCATTTCGACCGACGAAAGCCACCTTCTCGCCGCGTTCAATCTCAAAATCGACGTCGTTGATGACAACGTGGTCGCCAAAGGCTTTGCCGACATGCTTACCACGAACAGTGATTACACCAGAGTGAGGAGCAGGCGGGAACTTGATATTCAACGCACTCTTATCGAAATCGTCCACTTGGATGCGCTCGATTTTCTCAAGTTGCTTGATGCGGCTTTGCACCTGAACGGACTTGGTAGCCTTGTAGCGGAAACGCTCGATGAACTTCTCGGTGTCCTCAATCATCTTTTGCTGATTGCGGTAGGCGTTCATCTGCTGCTCGAAACGTTCTTGGCGCAGGATAAGGTACTTGGAGTAATTTGCCTTATAATCATAGATTTTGCCGAGGACGATCTCGATAGTGCGAGTCGTAACATTATCCAGGAAAGCGCGGTCGTGCGAGATGACGACTACGGCACCAGAATACTCCTTAAGGAAATCCTCAAGCCACTGGATAGACTCGATGTCTAGGTGGTTTGTAGGCTCGTCTAGGAGAATGACATCAGGATGCGAAAGGAGGATTTTTGCAAGCTCGATACGCATACGCCAACCACCGGAAAACTCCTTTGTGGGGCGTTCAAAATCCTTACGTTCAAAGCCGAGACCCTTAAGTGTAGTCTCAATCTCGGCCTTATAATTGTCGCCACCCATCATTGAGAGGCGCTCGGTCTTCTCGCTAAGCTCTGTGAGGAACTTCATGTAATCCTCAGTCTCGTAGTCAGTTCGGACGGCGAGCTGTTCATTCATCTCGTCTACGCGAGCCTGGAGATTTTTGAGCTCTTTGAGAGCCGTCTCAGCCTCGGCGAACACGGTCTTGTCGTCGCCATAGGTCATATGCTGCGGCAGGTAGCCTACAGAGCAATCTTTGGGAATCGTAACGTTGCCCTCCGTCGGGGGCTGGATACCACAAATGACCTTTAGCAT
>CAVILU010000195.1:0-4193 GCA_963643535.1 bacterium
ATGTTAGCTATGGTGAAGATTATGCTGCCGTTCTCGCAGCAACCAGACGTTACCTCGTTGGGCGAATTTTCTCCGTTCTCTACCTTTGTCGCCGATGGGGTGGCAATTCAGACGCTGGCCTCTCACAGAAGGCCCAGGCGGCACACGATGCATATAAAGACAAGCTGAGGTCCGACGAGATTGCTTTGCGTATTGAACTCGGTAAGTCTACGACTAATAAATAGTGTAACAAAATGGACGTACAACCACTGTTTGATATGCTTGAGCTTTGGCCTATGGCCAAGGCCAACTATCTTGCTCTCGAGAAAGCAGAATACCGCGAGGTTAATCATTCTGCTCCGTCGATTACTTTGATGTACAATCCCGAGAGAATCCGTTCCACCGCTGCGCAAGTAGATAGTTTCTCCATCAGCAACCGTGCCTGCTTCCTCTGCAAGGAGAACCGACCCAAGGAGCAAAGGTCTATCACATGGAGGAACTATGATGTACTCGTAAATCCATATCCCATTTTCCCGCACCACCTCACTATTGTGGATCGTTCGCATTGTGCGCAAGATATCGGTGGCCGTGCTGGTGATATGTATGCGCTAGCTCTTGAACTTAAGGGATACTCCATTTTCTTCAATGGACCTCTTTGTGGAGCGTCGGCTCCCGATCACTTCCATTTCCAGGCAGGTGACGGTATGTTTGCTCTTTCTCCTCTTCAGCGCGAAGTCGATGCCGGTCCGCAAACTCTTGTTTTTGAGGATGAGGAACTCGGCTCCATATACTCTTCTGAATGCACCGGACGACTGGTTCACCACCTTCTTCCGAAGTCCGACGTCGCAGCTGTCAAGCTTGGTTCTAAGCTATGCTCGATGCGTATTTTGCATAGGAATATGGTGAACGTCATCGCTCGTGCAAGGCTCGATGGCTCTGGTGCTGTGGACCTCTATATGGTTCAGCGTCGACTCTTCCGGCCTTGGCAATATTCGGCCGAGGGCAATGAGCGTGTGCTCATCAGCCCCGCCGCAGTCGAGGTCGGTGGCATATATGTCCTCCCGAGGCGTGAGGATTTCGACAAGCTCACTGCAGAGCAGGCTATAAGCATAATGAAACAGGTTTGCTTCGAGCACGATAGCCAGATTTACCGTGTCCCATAAACCAACAACACACTAACACATCCCAACACTGTTTATGTCTACCGAGCCAATGATTCACGTCGGCATCGTGCGTGCACCTTCCGTCGTGGTCAATTTCTCGCGCCCATTCTCTTGTATCTCGAACAAAGGAGTTAAGAGCAATTATAAAGGTGAATGCACTTTTTCGCTGCGCAACGGGCTGATTATGTGTGACGGGCAGGATGTGTCTGGCCTTGTTTTTGAACCTTCGAGCGAGTCTGCTTTATTCTCAATCCAAGATGTGCAGATTGGCATTGGTTTCCATTGGGACAAGCGGGAGCGTCAGACTTTTGCTGGGACTCTAACGTTTGTTGTCGATGGTGACGCCTTGTGGGCGGTGAATGTTATTGGTGTCGAGAGTTATCTGCGTAGCGTTATATCGTCCGAGATGAGTGCGACGTCCGATTTTGAGCTCCTCAAGGCCCATGCCGTCACGTCGCGTAGTTGGCTGATGGCGCAAGTTTGGGGCAAGAAAAAGTACGCTGGTCTTCAGAAACATGAGTCGGCGGATGAGGTCATCACCTGGCGCGACCGCGAGGACCATTTACTTTTTGATGTCTGCGCCGACGACCATTGCCAACGCTATCAAGGTGTCTCCCGAGTGTCGTCTCCCAATGTGGACAAGGCCATAGCGGAGACGCGCGGACTTATCCTCACGTATGAGGGTGAGGTCTGCGATGCGCGTTTTTCTAAGTGTTGTGGTGGTGTCTCCGAACGTTTTGAAACGTGTTGGGGGGATAAAGAATATCCCTATCTGCAGTCAATTCACGATGCTCTTATCCCATCGACATTGCAGAGCGAGAGTTTAGCAACAGAGGCGGGTGCTCGCAAATGGGTAACCTCACGTCCCGAGGCTTTTTGCAATACGAGTGATGCCAATGTTCTCTCGCAGGTCCTCAATGATTATGACCAGTCCACGCGTGATTTCTTCCGTTGGACGGTCGAACTCTCTGCCGACGATATTCGTGCGCTCCTTCATACAAAAGGAGGCTATGATATTGGGGAGATCCTCGATCTCATACCGCTACAAAGAGGCCCTTCTGGTCGCATATATAAGTTGAAGATTGTCGGCTCCGAAAAGTCCATTACGGTTGGCAAGGAACTCGAAATAAGGCGTTTGCTTAGTCCATCGCATCTCTACAGCTCAGCCTTCGTCGTCGACAAGTCAGCTGATGGACGCAAGTTTACACTCTCCGGCGCCGGTTGGGGACATGGGGTAGGGCTCTGCCAAATTGGTGCTGCGATGATGGCGCACCAGGGCTTCAGTTTCCGCAGCATCCTCTACCACTATTTCCGACGGGCTATTATAGAGAAACGTTGGGAGTAGACGCAATCTCTTTACTTCTCGCCACAAGATAATCCTCAAATACCAAACCCCACCCTTATTTTTTAAACAGGGGTGGGGATTTTTGTAATAAAACGCGAACTAAAACGTTTTACAATTAAAGATAAGGCAATGCTGAAATTAATAATTGCGTATGTGCATGTGGTAAGCATTATATTACAGTAAGCTAATATCTGATTTAGTACGAAATATAACGACTATAGCGATTGCCAGCTTCGGCATTCAACAGTTAATGCGCAGTTTATAACCTCTATTTGTCCTATGCAGAAAAGGAAACTTTACTCAACCTCCATCTCCCAGGAATACACTAAAAGAATAGATTCTATAGCGGCTCTAAAAGCCAATATTCTTTCTAAGTACAAAAGCATCAACGCTGTTCTGTCCGAAATTCTTGATTTGCTGACGGCAAATCTCCCATACGTGATGTCGGGTAAATACGCCAAGGTGGAGTATGTCTGCGAACTCCTGGGCAAAAAGGAGAGTTCGGCTGTGCGCCGCCTACGAATGCATTGTCGCTATCGAGACAGGGATAAATCGAACCTCGATAAGCATTTGGATGCCGATTTGTCTACGCTTCGCCTGTTGGCCAATCTCTTGAGCTCAGATGCTGGTATTGTTGATCGTTCTTCTGATGAGCATGCTACTACGTCTGCCGCTTCTGTTGCCGTACAGTCAGCCTCAAAGTCGCCGTGGGTTGTGGTCCGCGCCTCAATATCTGAGTGTAAATCTCTCGAAAATGTTGAGGTGGTCAATATGGAGACAGAAGAGTCATTGTCCGTGGACTTGAGGGAGTACAGTTATCTGGCTCATATGCTCAAGAAAGGGACACGAATTAATTTGGTGTATTTTGTGACAAAGCAAGGCTCAAGTCTTTCGTTTGTAGTCTATGAGCCTGATTACCTTATGGATGTGACGTCCATCAGTTCATGCTACGCCCCATATGCCATCACGCCGGAACTTTTCTTTATAAGGCGTTTGTCGCCAAACGAGTCCACCAAGTATATTCTCCTTGGTAATCTCTCTGGTCAATTCTTGGATGAGAGTCTGACAGATTTACGTGCCGGGCGATCTCCTCATCTTGACTATACAGCAAGCGCCAAACGCTTTTTCCGAACCAATGCTCTCGATTTAGCAACAGTAGAAGGCATAGATTCCGTATGGCACAAAGAGGCGCAACAGCAGCAGCGCAATGTTGCCGACGCCCTTGCCGCTCTGAAAAGCAGTGATCCTAATTTCAATCCGCAGTTGGCAACGACTGAGGCCTCTATGATATGTGCCGACCTTGGTCTCCGTGGTCGAGCCGACCTTATGCAGTCCGACTGGAATTTCCTCATTGAGCAGAAGTCGGGCAAGATGGAGACGTTTCGCGTCAACGGTCCCAAGGAGGATCATTACATCCAGATGATGCTCTACAAGACGATGCTTTCGCTGCGTGGCGATGGCGGCAATCCTCATGCGTCGCAATACTTCCTCTACTCAAAATATCCCCCAGGTCAGGGACTCATACGCGAGGGCTCAAGCCTAAGTTCCGCAAATGCCAAGGATGCAATGAAAATCCGTAATTGCATTGTCTACTCGATGTTTAAGTTTGTCAATCCTGTAGAACTTCGCGCAGAACTAATAAATTGGACTCCCAACCGTTTCCGTCAAAGGCAGGTGAGCGACAGGCTGTGGGGGCCATATAGCTT
>CAVILU010000196.1:0-4186 GCA_963643535.1 bacterium
AGAGCACTTCCTTGGTAAGGAAGAGGTCACGGGTTCAAGTCCCGTCATCGGCTCAAGTTTTATCTCCAGACTAGCTAAAATCTAAATCCCGATTGGTTCTCCAGTCGGGATTTTTTTATGCCCGTCTCCCCGATGCTGCTAATTCTAGTCTAGATGAATCTTAACCCATATGGCAATAGCAAACAGCAAACTGTTAGCAACAAACTGTTAGCTGCAATCTGTGCACTGAAATCAGACCACATAACAACCCCAAAAATCTAACGGCAAACTGTGCACTGTGCACTGTGAACTGTGAACTGAATAAATGTCTGTAGCAATCCAAATGTTAAGCCTGCTCATCATAGTCCTCGTCGGCTATGTGAGCCATCGCTGCAATCTTATGGGCGGCGATTTCGACAAGCGTCTTTCCGCTTTCATTATCGACGTCACCAGTCCCTGCCTTATCCTCTCGTCTGTTTTTGGCGATGTCTTTCCGGACCGTTCTCTCATTCTCCCACTCCTCGGCGTCGGTTTCTCTACATATGTCTTCCTCCTTGGTCTCGCACTCGTCTTCTCGCGTTTCCTGGGTCGCGACGATGTCGAGCGTGGCCTCTTCAGCTTTATGGTTATGTTTGCCAATGTCGGCTTCCTCGGCTATCCCGTCGCGGCCTCTATCTTTGGCCCACAAGCTGTCTTCTATGCCTCGCTCCTCAATATGCCTAACACGCTGTTCATCTTCGTCTTTGGCACTGCTTTCATAAAAGGCGGCTCGGCCTCTCTCCGCAATTTCGATTGGCACTTGCTCTTTACGCCCGCCATGTTGGCCTGCTATGTCGCCATCGTTATCGTGGCTCTTGGCATAGATTGTGTGCCCAAGGTTATTGCGCAGCCTGTCACTTTCATCGGCAATATCACCGTCCCCGGTGCTCTCCTCATTATCGGATCTTCCATGGCAGCCATCAATCTAGGCAGTGCTTTCCGCTCCGCCCGAGTCTACGCCATCTCTGTCATCCGTTTGGCAATTGTGCCTCTTGCCCTCTTCGGCATTTTCCACTTTGTGGCTCTTTTCATTCCCATAGATCCTCTTGTAATAAACATAAACACAGTCATTATAGGTATGCCCGTAGCTTCCTACGGCACTATGTTCTGCCTCCGCTACGGCCGCGACGATACCCTTATGGTTCAGGCTACATTGCTCTCGACGCTCCTCAGCGCAGTCTCTATCCCTCTGCTGGCACTCCTTTTCTAATCCTCAGTCCGCCTCTCCTGCCCGATGCGCATCCCCGGTGACTTTCGCTCCCGATGGTGAAATCCGTACATCCTTAATCCGCACGCCATCAATATATGACGTGTCAAACTCTGTGTCCGCGCTCCGTACGTCAATCTCTTCAAACGTAAAACGTCGCAATGTATATTTGTCCGACGCTCCTACATTGTAGAATTTTGAGCATTCCATTTCGATTCCCCGTATCGTGATGTCGCGGCACTCCGATAGTGGCATGTCCTTCCTATCACTAGGTGCGAAAAATTGTGTCCATGGCCTGATTACGAGGAAGTTGTCGCTATGACCGCTGATCCCCTCTACGCATATGTGCTCATACGTCTGAGGCGTGTCGGGCCTCATCTTGAGCCACAATACGCGTTTGGCTTTCTCTACTTTGCAGTTCCGCATTACGACGTTGCGATCCTCTACAGACTCACTGCCCAATGTGAGACATGAGTGCACAAAGCCGAAGGTGCAGTTCTCTATCAGTATGTTCCTGTTCGGCCCGTTGTCTGGGTCTTTGTCTGCCCATGTCCCTTTGCCGCCTTTTAGTGCCACCGCATCGTCGTTTACGCTCATGTAGCATCCGCTTATCAATACGTCTTCGCAGTTGTCGATGTCTATGGCGTCGCTGCTCGGCGCTTTCACTGGTGCCGATGGTGCGTATGTGCGTGTGCCGATTATTTTGACCCGCTTGCTCCTATATATGTGTGTGGTCCAAAATGGTGAGTTCTGCAAAGTCACGTCGTTTATGTTTATGTCTTCGCAATTTGAGATGTACACAAGTCTCGGCCGCAGGGCTTCTATATTTGTGCATTCGCGGTTCACTTCCCTCCGTATCCAGAATTCTCTCCAGAAGCGTAATCCGTTGCCGTCTATAGTCCCCTTGCCTGTTATGCTAAATCCGCTTATGCTGTCGGCATTCACGAGTGCGCAAAAATATCGTAGCGTCCGCCCTTCAATCCTTGTCTTCCTAATAGGGTAGTGTGCTATGTCATCTATCCCCTTGAGCTTTCCGCCCTCCTCAATCCTGAGGTGAGTCCCTTGTCTGAAGAATATTGCCCCGCTGAGGTATGTCCCACGTGGTATGACTATTACGCCGCCCCCTTCTTCTGCAGCCATGTCAATCACGGCCTGAAGTGCTTCGGTTTGGACTGCCGTCGAGTCGTCCGCCCTGACGCCATAGTCAGTTACGACATATCGTTTCCCGAGCTCGGATATGTCTACCCGAGCGGTATCAACAAACCATTCGCTAAATTTACTCCCGTCGGGGAATGTGGCTCTCTTCCTGTCTTTTGCTTCGGCGTTTCCTGTCGTGAGGAAAAATGTTGCTGTCCCGACTGCGACAGCCATTCTGATATATCTTGATGTATTCATTCTTTCTTTATCCAACGTCTGTAATACCAAATAAACAGCGATAGCCTGACAATCCAGTCAGATACCATCGCAATCCAAGTGCCCTCTGCCCCATAAGATTTCGGCCACCCCATAAAGTTCTGAAACCCTAAAATCCCAGTGGCATCAAACACATAGCTCAGTCCGACACGTACCGTCCACATCGTTATCATAGATACGCACATCGTGAACATTGCGTGCCCAGATGCACGGAGAGCATTAGGCAGTGTGAACGACAACGGCCACCACAGCATCGCGCATAGCCCATGCGTCATGGTCATTACCCACGCCAAGTCACTGACCTCTGCCGATAGCCCATAGAGACCAATCACGTCCCGTGCGAATATCGACAGCGGTATGTTGATTATCCAAAGCCCGGCGTAGGCCGCCAACATAAGGCGTTTCACGTATCTGTCCGCCTCATCTTTCCTTCCGGCGCCAACGCATTGTCCGACTACGGTCAGCATCGCCAATCCCACCGATGCACCAGGGAATACTTGGAACGATGCCAATGTCGCGGTCACTGCATTTGCCGCCACTGCTGCCGTCCCGTAACTGGCAATAAGCGAGAGCACTATAAGTTTTCCTACTTGGAACATCGAGTTCTCAACGCCGCTCGGTATCCCTACTGCCAATATCTTCCGAATTACTCCTCCGTTGAGTCTGAAGCTGCGCAATCCGCGTATGTCCACCCATGCGTCCGCAGTCTCGCTCTTCCGCCTGAGGCGTATCATAAGTATTACGGCGCCCACGGTGCGAGCAGCCACAGTGGGTATCGCCACTCCTTCCACTCCACATCCGAAACCGAAGAGCAGTAATGCGTTGCCTCCAACGTTTATAAGGTTGGCCACGACTGCCGTCTGCATACTTATACTCGAGTTCCCCTGTGCCCTGAAGAGCGCCGCCGCAGAATTATATATCGCTATGCCTGGTAATGCGAAGAGCGTTATAAGGAAATATCGCTGGCTGTCAGCCATAACTTCGGGTGTCACGGCTCCAAAAATTCCACTCAATATTGGTCTGTGGAACACAAGCCCGACAATCAGTATCGCCACGCTGGCCATAGCCCCAACATACAGCAATTGCCGAGCCGAGTCCGATGCCTTGCCCCTGTTCCGACTCCCTATCATCTGAGAGCACACCACCGCGCCGCCAGCTGCCAGTGCTGCGAACAACTGCGTCAGCAACACATTTATCTGGTCTACTAGCGACACTCCGCTCACAGCGTCCTCGCCTAGCGACGCTACCATCATAATGTCCGCCATGCCCACTGTTATCTGGAGCAACTGCTCCACCAACAGCGGCCATATTAACCGCCAAAGGTCGCGGTTGCTGAATATATGGCTTACCTTGTTCTCCATTACTTTCCAATCTCTCCCCAAAATTACAAATTCCTTCCCTCTGACAACATCACACAGAGCCTTTACCCCTATCCCATTCCCAAAAATCCCTCCAAAATAACCCCAACCACCCCACACTCTGTCACACCAAACCCTTTTAACTCAAATTAACAACCAAGCCTAACCCCTTAAAAACCAGCAAACAACC
>CAVILU010000197.1:0-4179 GCA_963643535.1 bacterium
CTCTCGCCGACCTCCCGCGTGCCATTCGCCGCTCTGTGCTTCAGGGTGTTTTGCCACAAGCCGATGCCGATGCCCGCGAGGCCGAGATGCGCCAGAAGATAACGGACAATCCCATTGTGGCCGAGTGGTTCGACTCAGACAAGGTTCAGAAAGTTTGGACTGAGACATCCATGGTTGGTCCCGCGCCCGAGTCGTCGCCACGTCCCTTTGTGCGTCGCCGTCCCGATCGCGTCATGCGCATGTCCGACGGGCGCACGGTGCTTGTGGACTATAAATTTGGCAAGCGCAACAAGAAACATCATGGTCAGGTGCGTGAATATTTGCAATGGCTTGAATACGCTGGCTTTGAGCGCGTTGAGGCTTACTTGTGGTACTTTGCCGAGAATGTCGTTGAGCGCATTAGTTTGTGATTATTGCGCCTTTTTGCTAAATTGCGCAGTTTTTGCTCAACTGTGGGCGCTTGCTCACTATATTTTTTTCAATAGGTGGAAGATGTAAAAGTCTGCTCTTTAGCTTCGGGCAGCAACGGAAACGTTTATTATATAGAGTACGATGGCGAGGCTCTCGTCGTCGATGTCGGCATCAGTTTTCGCAAACTGAAGAATAGGGCGCAGACCCGTCATGTCGACATTCAGAAAATCAAGCATATTTTTATATCGCATGAGCATTCCGACCACGTCTACGGTCTCGCTGGCCTTAGCCGACAGACGGGTGCTCACGTATATATGACCCGCGGCACGTGGCGTGGCATGCGCGAGAAATATCGCTCGGCGCAGGCCGTGACGTCGTTTATCGATATCGGAACGCCCATAACTTGTGGCAAGTTCACCGTCCATAGCTTTGCCAAGCCTCACGACGTTCAGGAGCCTTGCAGCTTCCGCGTCGAGGTGGGTGGCATTAATATTGGTGTCTTTACGGATATCGGTGCGCCATGCGAGGGCCTCGATGAGCATCTGCCTAAGTGCCAGCTCATTTTCCTTGAGTCGAACTACGATATGGATATGCTGCGCAATGGCCGTTACCCCGACCATCTCAAGCATCGAGTAATCTCGGGTCACGGTCACCTCTCCAATGTCCAGGCCCACGACATTGTCAGTCGCCTCATGCCGGAGGATCTCCGCGCCATTTTTATCTCCCATATCAGCCACGACAACAACCGCAGGGATATTGTCCTTCGCGAGTTCGCCGACCTTGCTGACAAGTATCGTATCGAGATAATGAGCCGCGAGGAGGCCAGTGACATTTGGACGGTCTCGGCCGACGGCGTGGCTAAGGTGCCGCCAGTAATCGAGATCCCCGAGCGACTGGACCGCGTGCCCATCAAAGTAGGTTTCTGAAAAATCAACCCGCAAATATCCACAAATCAATGGCCGAACTTTTAATCGACGTTGGCAACACTAAGTCGAAGTTGGCCCTTTCGGAGGGCGGCCGACTCGTGTCGGATGTTGTGCTCTCCGACCATGAGACCACTGTCCGCGAGGCTCTAGCTCTCGCGCGGAAGGGTGGGGCGGATTGTTGCCTCGTAAGCAGCGTTGCCGAGGGCGGCTCGGCTCTCGTCCGCGGGCTCTGCGATGGCGGGTTGCGCTCGCTCTTGCTCACTGTCGGCATGCGTTTGCCGTTCTCGATTGATTATGCCACGCCTAAGACGCTCGGCACGGACCGCGTGGCGGGTGTGGCTGGTGTCGTGGCTCAGTTTGGAATGTGCGACGCATTAGTTATCGATGCCGGCACTGCCATAACTTATGACTTCCTCACGTCGGATGGCGTTTTCCGTGGCGGAGCAATCTCTCCGGGTATCAATATGCGTTTCCGCGCTCTCCATGCATTCACCGCCAAGTTGCCGCTGTGCGCTCCCGCCGACGCACCCGATGGCCTCATTGGTCGCGACACTAAGTCGGCCATCGCTTCGGGTGTCATGAATGGCGTAATGGCCGAGGCCGCGCGTTTCGTAGACGCTTTCCGTGCCGAGCACCCCGATTCGATAGTGGTTTTGACTGGCGGCGATTACGAAAATTTTGATTTAACAGCAAAAATAGGCATATTTGCACGCCCTAACCTCGTCTTGGAGGGGCTTGCCCTGTTGGCGCATACAAATCTTTAGAGAAATAAAAGATTTTATTGCGCTGATTTATAGCAGAGTTGGCTCCGGTTGCCCCCGAATATATCTTCGCTGTCGGCCGTTTGGCAAACTTTTTGCTATTTAAGGGTTAAGGAGGTCGTTTAACACTTCGATAGCCTTCGGGCTGCGACTTCCGCTCGTGTTTTTTATCATTTGTTTGCAAACCCGAAAATTAAACCAAACAATAACATGGACAACATTAAGATCTTGGCTGCTGCCGCTCTCATGGTAGCTCCGACGGTCGCTTTCGCTCAGAAAGGCGTCGAGGATGGCTCGAAATATGGCCATGGCGAAGACAGCGTCACCTGTATCATGAACCTCGTTCAGTACGGCGACATGGTCAAGCAGAAGAACTATAAGGAGGCTTACGAGCCCTGGAAAATTGTCTTCACTCAGTGCCCTATCGCTAAGGGTGTCGGCCTTTACACCGATGGTCTCAAGATTGCTAAGGATCTCTACGTCAAGGACGCTGCTAACAAGGAGACATACTACGACCTTATCCTCCAAATCTACGACCAGCGCGCCAAGTACTACGGCACCAATAAGAAGTACCCCACTTCTTACCTCTCTGGTATGAAGGCCCTCGATATGCTCAACTACAAGGGCGACGACAAGGCTGTTCGCTCTGAGGCTGTCGGTCTCCTCAAGACTGCTATGGCCGGCGATCCCAGCACCATCCAGCCCGCCTTCCTCCAGACCTACATGCAGCAGATCGTCCTCCAGTTCAAGGATGCTGAGGTCTCTGCCGAGGCTGTCGTAGACGCATACGTTTTCTGCTGCGACCTCATGCCTAAGGTTGAGGCTGCCGTCTCTGAGAAGGTTAAGGCTACCTGCGAGTCCTCTAAGGCTAACATTGAGCAGATTTTCGCTCAGAGCGGTGCTGCCGACTGCGCTACCCTCGAGAAGATCTTCGGCCCGCAGCTCGCTGCTAACCAGGCTGACGAGGCTTGGCTGAAGCGCGTCAACAAGCTCCTCGGTAATGGCGACTGCACCGAGAACGACCTCTTCTACGCTACTTCCGAGGCTCTCCACAAGATTTCTCCCGAGGCCTCTTCTGCTCGTGGCATCGCCAAGATGTACCTCAAGCAGGGCGATATCGACAAGGCTCTCTCTTACTACGACGAGGCTATCAAGCTCGAGACCGACGACGTCCAGAAGGGCAAGTACTACTACGAGATGGCTCTTGTAAACTTCTCTGGCAACAACCTCTCCGCTGCTAAGCAGTGCTGCTACAACGCTATCAACCTCCGTTCCGATTGGGGTATGCCCTACATCGTCCTCGCTAAGGTCTACGCTACCGGCTCTCGCAACATCGGTGAGAAGGACTACGAGAAGAAGGCTGGTTACTGGGTAGCTGTCGATAAGCTCCAGAAGGCTAAGAGCATCGACTCCAGCGAGTCCGTACAGAAGGAGGCAAGTGACCTCATCCGTCAGTACTCTCAGTACTTCCCCTCTAAGGAGGACCTCTTCTTCGAGGGTCTCAAGGATGGTTCCGCTCATCATGTTGGCGGCTTCATCAATGAGAACACCACAGTCCGTGCGCGCAAATAAGGTCGCTGACCTTAGCCCGAACATATTTTAATATGACGGCTGTGCTTCGATACAGTAAAGCAATGGCAGGCAACGCTTTGGCGTTGCTTGCCATTGCATTTTTCTTCTCCGCCTCGCTCTCGTCTTGTATGCGCAACGAGGATAGCGAGCTCAAGGCCGTGGAGCAGGAGATGGAGCGCTCCAGCCTCGGTGCCTACGACCTCCACACTTTCGTGACCGACTCTGGTGTCTATCGCTATGAGTTCACGACTCCCGAGCTCCAGCAATATGATAATGTCGAGGAGCCGTACGTCGACTTCCCTGGCGGTCTCAACTTCAAGATGTACGACAAGCAGGGCGTCAAGACCAAGAGCCGAATCCGTTGCAACAAGGCTCGATATTATAAGTCCCAAAACCTCTGGGAGCTCAACAACGACGTTGAGGCAATGACAGAGAAAGGCGACATACTCAACACAGAGCAGATGTTCTGGGATACCAAGACCCGCCGCATCTACTCCGACAAATTCGTA
>CAVILU010000198.1:0-4167 GCA_963643535.1 bacterium
AGATACGCTATGGAAAGCGTCAGACAAAACACATAAAGCAGTAATTTTACCCACGGAAAAGAATCCCGAAACAACATAAAGATGGAAGGAAAACCAACAATAAACATAATAGGCGCAGGCAACGTAGCCACCCATCTTGCGACAGCACTCGCACAAAATGGCTACTCAATAGTATGCATAGCAAGTCGAACGGAGGAGAATGCAAAACTATTGGCGGAGAAAGTGGGAGCCGCCTTCACAACGGAGATCGCTCAATTGCCCGACTCAGACGTAACGATAATAACAGTACCCGACAACGCAATCAAAGATACAGCAAAAGAACTGAGCAAAAGAGACTCACATACGATAGTTGCCCACACATCGGGAGCCACCCCACTCGAAGCCCTGTTGCCAAACAAGCGCATAGGCGTACTATACCCATGTATGACATTTAGCGCATCGGACACAATAAACATGAGCCGCTGCCCATTCCTCCTTGAGGCCAAAGACAGCGACACCTATGCTACACTTGCGAACATAGCAAAGTCGATAGGCTCGGGAGCAACGGAATGCAATGGCGAGGCGAGGGCACGACTTCATCTGGCGGCCGTATTGGCAAGCAACTTCGCAAACCACTTACTTTTGCAAGCAGGGAAAGTGATGGAGCAAGCAGGATTGCCACTTGAGATATTGCAGCCGCTTATAAATCAAACAATAGAGAAGGCATTCAGGACTAATCCGCTTGATGCGCAGACCGGCCCGGCACGACGCGGTGACACAAAGACACTCGCCAAACACCGAGAGATAATCGGAAACGACGAAAATTTGCGGATGATATATGATACGCTTACGCAGTCGATAGAGAGAACGTATCGGAAGTAGGTTGTGATATAATATAAGAAGAAAGGCGGGACACTCGTTTGGGAGCATCTCGCCTTTCTTAATTGTGGAGCTGTGGGGGATCGAACCCCAGTCCAAACATTGAAGTCATACGCTTTCTACATGCTTATCCCGCCTTTGATTTTCGAGCGGAGTTAGAGGGCAGGCGCCCAACGCTTCGCCTTAGCTCTTTACGATCTCGTCCTTGGCGAGGAGCACGCCGCAGACCATCCCTGATTTACCTGCGCCTCCGGATCAGACCGCCTCAAGGAGTGGGCATCTGGGAGACGTCTCGTCGATGCCACTGTGACACCGATCAAGCTAACCTACTGTACTTCGGTTAGGCAGCGAGAGCGTAAGAAGTGTTGCCAGTTAAAGGTTGATACCCGGGATTAAAGAGCCAGCATACCGACGCTCTGCATGCTTACGTACCACTTTGCAACGCTGTCAAATCCAGTTCAGCCCCGTGGTAGATAAGTGGCGCAAATTTAACGGGCGGTCGTCACATTAGCAAAAAAATAACTACTAATTTTTAAGCTCGGGTCAAAATTAGTAGTTTTGCAACCGATTATATTAAAAGCACTGGCCCTACGGGAGGCGGTGAAAACACTTTTAACCAAATGGAAAAAAGAAATTCGCTCGACCTCGGCAGGACTAAAGTGTCCCGCTTGTTCGCAGAGTACTACTTCCCTACCCTACTAAGTCTTTCTTTCTCAGCATTGCTGAACGTTACCGATGGCATTTTCGTGGGCCGTGGTGTTGGCAGTGACGCGCTTGCGGCTGTCAATGTAGCCGCCCCCGTCTTTATGATTGCCACTGGCATTGGCCTTATGCTTGGCAGCGGGATGTCCGTCATCGGCGCAATACATATGAGTCGCGGCAACCAAGCGCAGGCAAATAAATGTATGACCCAAGGCCTCGGGATGACTCTCCTCACGGGCATCCTCGTGGCGGCAATGGTGGTGCTGCTTCCGACTCAACTTTGTTACATATTTGGAGGCTCGGACATTCTCTTGCCATACGTAAATGATTACCTTGTAAACCTTTGGCTTGGCATGCTTTGTTACGGGACAATGGTTGCCGGGCTTTTTGCGATACGTCTTGACGGGTCTCCGCGTTTTGCGATGATGTCTAACGTAATACCATCGGTGCTCAACATAGTCTTGGACTATATTTTCGTCTTCCCGCTCGATATGGGCATTGGCGGTGCAGCGATAGCCACATCCATATCAGGACTTGTCGGTGTGCTGATTATCGCTGCCTACTTCTTATTTTTCTCGAAAGACTTGCATTTCTGCAAGCCCATGCAAACAGGAGAGAAGATCAGCAAAGCGGCTGATGAGATTTGGAAAATGTGCAAGATTGGTGCGCCAGCCTTTATTGGCGATACTGCAATTTCCTTTATGCTCGTAGTGGGTAACTATATGTTTATCCGAATGTTGGGCGAGGATGGCGTGGCGGCTTTCAGCGTAGCGTGCTACCTTATGCCAATGGTCTTTATGTTTGGCAACTCCATTGCGCAGTCGTCAATGCCAATTGTCAGCTACAACCATGGTTGCGGACAGGAGGATAGAGTCAGGGAGACATTTCGGTTGAGCTTGAAAGTGGCAATTGGCACTGGGCTTCTTGTCTCGGTGGCGGTATTTATATTCGGAGGGGCTTTGGCCAGTTGCTTTATCGACCCTGCGGTTCACGCTTATACACTTGCCGAGCGCGGATTGCCCCTCTTCTCGCTTGGCTTCCTTTTCTTTACGCTCAATATTGTGCTTATTGGCTACCTGCAGAGCATCGAGGACGGCAAACGTGCGACTATTTTTATGCTCTTGCGCGGCTACATACTTATCTTTGCCTTTAGCTTGTTCATCCCGAACATCTTAGGAGAGGCAGGACTTTGGCTTACCGTGCCATTCTCGGAGCTTGCTACACTTGTTTTGACAATTATATTTTGGCAAAGGAGGAAGTCGTAAAGAAGGAACTCCGGCATAAATGACATAAAGCGAAAGGCCTGCAAAAATCGAAATTTCTGCAGGCCATATTTGCATCGTTAGGTTAGGAATATGATGTTAGTCGCGATACTCAGTAGGGTTCATGCCAAGATTGTGGGCCACGTAACGGCTGAAATAAGCAGGAGAAGAGAAGCCGAACATATCAGAGATCTCCACAAAAGTAAGACTCTTATCGCGCAATAGGCGAGAGATATCCAGCACAGTGTAGCGGTTTATCCAGAAGTTGGCAGCGTAACCACTTGTCTTCTTAGACACCTCCGAGAGATATTTCGGTGTGACGCACAAACGGTCGGCATACCATGTCACTTCGCGGTGCGCACGATACTCACCAGTCTCGAGCAGACGAATAAAACCGTTCATAATCGAGGCATATTGAGTGGTGACATCCTGCTCCTCATAGAGACGTGAGTGGAAATCGAAGAAATCGAGAATAAGAGTTTGCATTGCATTAACCATCAGTTCGCAATAGAAATGGTGGTCTGTCTCGAGGATCCGCTGCTGTAAATTGTCGAAGTTGCGCAGACACTGTGCGAACATAACGGGCGTGAGATGCATTATGGGGTTAAGAAAGAGTGCCAATTGCCCCTTCGTACCATAATTGCTTTGCGGAGTGCTGAGCGTAATAAACGAAGCCGTAACGTATATCATCTTCACGCGGAAATTGGCATTATGCTCTATGCGCTCTACAAGTTTACCACGTCGCACAATAAGCAAATCGCCTGCGTGCATTGACATTCTTCGGCCACACCATTCAAACGAGCATTCGCCGTCTAGACACAAGGCATGGCCTAAGTAGCCATCATACTCTTTGGTTCCGATGCCGTCTATAGAATCTGTTATGATAATGTCTTTCTGCTCCATAGGCTTGACCTATTATTTTCTTTGGCAAGATACGCAGGAAAATCCTTATCTTCAGCGTTGGTCTGTGGATTTCTTCGAGTTTACAATATTCGACCCACCGAAAACATCACTCATCTCCATAGAGTCGAGCGCAACATCTATAGCTGCGAAATCTTCGGCAGCAAGGCAAATATCGGCAGCTCCAATATTCTCCTTTATGCGGCATAGTTTTCGCGAGCCAGGGATTGGGACAATCCACGGGCGTTTGGCCATCATCCATGCAAGTGATATTTGCGCCGGCGTGGCATGATAACTATCAGCCACATCACTTAGCAACTTAAAGAGCTCACGGTTCTTAGAGAAACTATCCTTCTCATATTGAGGCATGGCCGCACGATAGTCTGCAACGGGATCAAACGAACTACGCTCATTGTAACACAAAGAGAGCAATCCATTGGCAAGC
>CAVILU010000199.1:0-4164 GCA_963643535.1 bacterium
TGTGGATGCACAGACAATTCAAAAGGGTATTGCTGGTAGCGGGACCAATGGAGCTATTTGCGGTAGCTTGAGTGCTGTGAATTTGGCTGATTATTACACCTTCAGAGGATCTTCATACCCTGGCTATTCCAAGATAACGTCATTTCTTGACGGAGCACCTCAGAAGATAGAGTTATATTCTGTTGCAGCGGACGGGACTGAGACCCTTATTGACTATGTGAGCTATAATGACAATGACGGTGAGGGTGGCTCTTTGAAGGGCTTTATATCAAACTTCAATGGTGGAGCTCCAATACAGTATGCGACCGACGAACAGGCGACGCAATATTATGGAAATCCGGATGATTTAATGATAGATGACTATTCTCGCATCTATCAGTTGATTGTTTATCCAAGTCAAGCTAAGTTATCGGCCTACCAAGGCTCGACTATGTTGCTTAGGATTTACTTTGGTGAATACATTGATTCTCAATGGGGGGATCCGAACAGAATAGTAGACATTTATTTTGATCCTGTTGGTAATTCAAATGTTTCTGAATCTACAGTAATAAATGCAACAGATGGTGTTGCTGTACGTGGGGCGAATTTGATATTGACTCCGTGCCCTGATGGTCAGCCTGTTACTATGTCAATCTCGAACGGAGATGAATTGTATAAGTCCAAGACTTCATTTTTAGGAAATACGTTTTCTGCAAAATATCAGTGGAAGCGTCTTTCTCCAGATTCTTTTGGCCGTCCTGTTAATGAGATTGTTGCAAATGATACAAAGGTTTATAGTGACGACGAGATAACAAGTCAGTCAATTTCGGGAAATTCTTCGTATCGACCTGTTTATCACGTATACGCAAATGGGAAGCAAGTTCTTTTGTTGAACTCTGGCTCAGCTTGTGAGGTCGATATGAAGCAAGTTTATAGAATTTATCATTTCACTCCTATTGAGGTTAACGATAAGTTCGATTACAGAGCTATTGATGGTGCTTATACTGTTTCTCAATCCAACGTTGACACAATCAAAGTTTGCTACGGTGATGATGTAAAGTATACGCCGACTTTTATTCAGAACATAAACGGAAATAATACAACTCTTTCCAATACTGCAAATTGGGAAATTTATGAGATTGATGCTAACGGAAGTAAAGTAGCATCAAGTTCTTACAATGTGGATAAGAAGGCTTATGTGAGTGGAGCATCAGCCCTCTTCGAGAATATGACAGAGACAAAGACCTTTAAACTTGTTGCTGAATATTCTGGTGCAAATTCTTTTAGGGCCATTCACCCCGCTGACGAAAACCCTTGCCCCACTGAAAAAATCTTCACCATCGAAGTTCGCCAAGTCTCTGCAACCACAGACTTAACACTCCCTTCCGAGAAAGTCTGCGAAGACTCCGACCCCGAGATTAAGGCAACCGTATCCAACCTCCCCGCTGGTGACAGCGCATCCGACTACGCATATCGTTGGTACTACTCCAACGATGGTGGTGATACGTACACCGACCTCAACACCACCGACTTCGTCAAGAACGGTGACGCCGATTGGTCTGATCCTACCGCTGGTATCTCTATTTCTATCAAAGGTATCCAGCATCCAACAGTTGTCGACGACGTTTACGTGAAGTTTGTTCTCGCCAACACATATAAGGTAGGTGACGATACTTACTATTGCGAAATCCCAACAGAGGACAAGTTTACAGTATATTATCGTCCTGTTCTCGATAATCCTGAGGATGTCATCGCCTGTGCAGGTCAGCCCGTCTCTTTCGAACTTGTACTTAGCCAACGTTCTACTATTCCTGTGAATTCAACAGGTTTAGGAATGAACTACTTCATCACTGAAGATACTACAACCTTTGAAAGCGCTCTCGGCAAAAATGTTGTTCATCCAATCTATGGTGATGAGGATGGTAATTCTCGTAATCAAGGTATAGCAAAAGATGAGTATAGCCTCCGCCGTTTAGGTTCTACTGGTGGTTTTATCTGGTGGGGCATCGAAAAAACTGACCCATCCGTCAGCTCCTATACTTTCTACACTCGTGTCCAAAACGAGGAGACCACATGTTTCTCTCGTCCAGTGAAGTCTACAATACATGTGCTTCCTGTTCCTGAGATGTCTGTAGCTGCAGACCCAACTTCCCTCTGTCTCAATACGAACCCTGTGGATGTTGAACTTACTCCCTCTCTCGGCGCAAACTATACAAGTTTCGACTATTCGCAAGCAGGTAAGGACGCACCCTCTGTCAAGTATCACTATAATTGGAACTATCCCAATGGTGAACTTATTGATTCGGTAACCGTCGAGTCAAATCCTTATCATCTTACTGATGTAAGGTTGGCGCATTATGCTGGTGACGCTACTGTATCTGTATACGCTTCCGATAACTACGGTTGTGGCTATGAACTCAACTTCGACGGCTCTGTAAAAACTGACGCAAGTGGTGAGTATGTGCAAAATGCTATAACCCCGGCAACTGCTGTCGTCAAGATTAACCCGAAGTCCGAGTTCTCAATTGAGACTCCGACAACTGCGGTGTGTGCCAACTCTGGTAAGGTGGATATTAACCTTGCCTCGCTTGATAGCCGTGATGTTCAGTTCACATTTACCCCGAAGACTGGAACTGTTATTACTGGCAGCAATTCACCAGTGACTGTCAGCGGCAATTCTAATGGCGTGTTTACTGTTTACTACGATGAGTCCTCTATAGATGATGATCAGACTCTCGAGTTCGATGTTCTCGTCCATGACGCAAGCAACTTGGAGCAAACCTGTGACTCTGTCACTTCTATCAGCTTCAAGATTCACGAGCGTCCGCAGCTCTCTGCAATTCCAAACTTCCAGATTTGCTACGCTCAGCCAACTCAGTTTACTGTAAACTTCGCCAACAACATTCCTGTTCCTGCCGCTGGCCTTACCTACAACGTCTACGCAGATGCTAATGGTACAACTCTGGCTGCAAATTGCGAAGCTACCACTTCTGCAACTTCAACCCAGAGCACTTCAATAACCTTCGGCCTCTCGTCCGACTTCTCAGCAGCATATGCTGCAGGTGGCAAGGTTACTCTCTATGCTTCTGTTGTTGATGAGACAACTGGTTGCCAGTCAGATCTTGTTCCATTTGTAGTAACAATCCTCCCGCAGCCTACTGTCACTGGCATCTCTTTCAGCGACAATGCTTTCTGCCGCAATGCTGATGCCTCTGCTCTCGAAGTTACCGCTACCCTCGATGGTGCCTACGATAACTTCTATGCTAACAACCCCGACGTCACCAAACCTACGATGACGTACCATTGGTCATGGACCAATGGCAAGGGCCAGGCTATTGGCAATAAGAATGTTACTGATAATAATGTCCTTACCGATGCCTTCGCTGGTCTCACCTCAGAAGTCAGCCATACCATAGCTTCTAACAAGCAGCCTCTCTTCACGCTCTACGTTACTGACTCCAACAGCTGTGGCTATGTTCTCAGTGCTGATGGCTCTGCTACAACAGCTCCAGTTCAGACCCTGACAAACAATATTACTGTTAACCCTCTCCCATATCCTTATGTCGAGTCAGGTGTTAAGGTATGCGCAAGCGAAGAAAAGGCCATTGTCCATGTTGGTTCCAACGACAGCCGTGATCTTGCCTTGACTTTCACTGCTGCTGCAGGTTCTCCCGCAGATTTCACCTCTTCTCTCAATGTTGCGGCCAACTCTAAGAACACTGAGTTTGAGTCTCGCTTCAATGAGTCTGATATCACTGATATCACCACTTTCTCCTATGTAGTCTCCGCAAATGACTACTACCCGGGTTGTGTAAGTGAAGATTCAACCTTCACCTTCACTGTCTACCCGACACCCGTCCTCACTCTCTCTCCTGCTGAGGATAAGCGTTACGTCTGCCAAGGCTCGTCCATAGCCCTCTCTGCCCAGCCCTCTATCAAGGACAATGGAGCTAACGGTGCCGAGTCTCGTTACTCCTACAAGTGGTCTGTCGATGGTGTAGAGTCTGCTGCTACTAAGTCCTTCAACTGGTCCGTACCTGAGGATGCTACCCCAGGAGACCATACAATCTCTGTTACTGTAACTTACAAGTTCGCTGATGGTACGCTGTCTTGTTCTAAGGTGGCTACTATGACGGTCTTTGTCAATCCGCGTCCTACTCTTACTCTCACTACTGCCGACGCTAC
>CAVILU010000200.1:0-4146 GCA_963643535.1 bacterium
CCAATAAGCTCTTCAGTTTGAACATAGTAAATTATAATATTACGACGTTTGCTATTATCTTCGATTCGGGAGTTGGACCATATGTGCGGCCGTCGTTCATTATGTCGCGGTCGTCCGATAGGGTCATGTAGTAACTGAGTTTGAACGTATATGTGGCCCCGCGCGTGGGTTTGAGTTTTACTCCCTCGTGCTCCTTAATCATAGGACCATATAGCTTGACATTGGCGTAGGTCAACTCTATTTGGTCGCCCTTGGCGGGCAGACGCATCGGTCCCCATTGGTAGGCGTTCCATAGGTATGCTTCGTTGTGCGGGTAGCACCGCTTGTCATACCAATTGGGCTGCAAGGGCGCGAAAGTCCATATCCGCCAGTCGTTTACGCGTTGCTCTATGGGCAGCCGCAATGCCGTGGTGTCAGTATGCCCTATGTGCCCGTCGCGGAAGATTACGCCCATCGGGTACTCCTTTATTTTGCCTCGGCTGCCGAGAGTGTTGCTCGCCTCGTGCATCTTTCGGCTGTCGGAGTAGGGGACGTGTGGCCGCATGCAGAATGTTGCGACTTGGTGCATCTTATGGTCGCGAAGCTCGGAGTTGACGTAGAGTGCCGCATCGGCTACCGATACCGTGTCGCCTGGTTTGGCCACGATGGTCTGTATTATAGTTCCGTCCGGGGTCGATACTATTGCGTTGTCGCCACGTCGTATGGCTCCTATCTTGTGCGTCCTGTAATAGTCGTCGGCCTTATCGGCGTTGCATGCCACTCCATATTTGAGTTTGTTCACTACGCACAGCCGTCGTCCGTCATCGCCCTCGCCTGCAACGTCGGGTGTTGTGTATGTGGCCAAGACGACTACGAAAATAAGTACGTATGCCACAATAGCGATAGCGAACAAAGCCGCCATCCCCCAAGAGAGCAGTGTGCGGCTGAAAGGCGTATGCCCCTCAACCCACTCCGCCAGATGGACAAACATATCCGTACGGACATACGCCCACGAGATTACAACAATCGGCAGGATAAGAGGGTAGGCCCTCACCCAGATTGCCGCGGCTATCAGGATTATGGCGAATGCTATGGAGTATTTGCTGTCGCGCAGCGAGAACTCGTCCTTGCGCTTTACCACAGCCTGTCGAAGTCAGTCTTGAAGAACCTGTCTGTGCGAATCTTGCCGAAGCCCGACTTGTCGGGGTCGAGCGAGAGCCATACGAAGAGCGGGCGGCCAATAACATGGTCTTCAGGGACAAAGCCCCAGTAACGAGAGTCTGCGGACTTATGGCGATTGTCTCCCATCATGAAGTAGTAGTCCATCGCGAAGGTATATTCGGTAGTCTCCTGGCCGTCTACGTATACCTTGCCCTCGCGTACGTCGAGCTGATGACCCTCGTATGCCGAGATTGCACGCTCGTAGAGGAGGGCGTTCTGAGGCGTAAGTGTGAGCGTAGCGCCGCGCTTTGGAATCCATATTGGGCCGAAGTTGTCGCGGCTCCATGGATAGTCGGGACTGAAGGGGTAGACGCTGAGGCCCATTGAGTCGGGCTCCTCCTCTATCATCTCTACGGACTTGATTTGCTGCATCTCGCTGATGCTCTTTGCCTTATCTTTCGAGAGGGGGAGGATGTAGATCGGTCCGCGGCCTGCCTGTGCCCTGTCCTCATTCGAGATGCCGAATTGGCTGAAGAACTTGTCGGGCAGCATGATGCTGGACTCTACTTTGTAGCAATGCTGCACGTCGGGGTATTCGTGTACGGCCTTGCCATTGATGCTGAGGACGTTGTGGCTGACGCAGAGGGTGTCGCCTGGCAGACCTACGCATCGCTTGACGTAGCAATCGCGTTTGTCCACGGGGCGCACTGCGAGTTCGCTAAGAGTAGAGTTCGGTTGGTTGACGCGTTTGCGGCCGAGGTCGGCAAGGTAGTGGTTGCGCTCCCAAGCCGTGCTGAAATCGTTCACTTTAGCGGCGTCTGCTTTCTGCAACGAGTTGAGCCCCTGCCACATGAGAATCTGGTAATAATCAGGGTTGCTCATGTTGACGCACACTGTGTCGCCCGCCGGGAAGTTGAATACGACGATGTCGCCATGGCGTACGCTGTCGGTGCCTGCCAACCTATGGTAATCCCAATAAGGCCAGTCGAGGTAAGACTTGACGTTGAAGAGCGGCAACGTGTTCTGTACCATCGGCATGCTTATAGGCGTGTTCGGCATTCGTGGACCATAGGATATCTTGCTCACGCAAAGGTGGTCGCCTACGAGGAGCGACTTCTCGAGTGAGGATGTCGGGATCTGGTAGTTCTGGAAAAGGAAGATATTGACGAGCGTCACCGCGATGAGTGCGAAGATGATGGCATCGACCCACTCAAGGATTTTAGACGGCTTCTTGCCTGGCTTTGGCTTTTTCCAAAATCCCCAAGGTATGAACCTCGTAGAGTAGAGGTCGAAGACGAACGGGATGCCGATAATGAGCCATGCATTGCCAGTCCATACGATGAGGCCGATATAAAGCAGCGTGAGCACTACAGTGAATATCCAGTCCCATACGCTCATGGCCACAAACCTCTGCTTGAGGCTGCCTTTGCCCTTTGTCAATCCGTTGTTATTCGTTTCGTTTGTCTCCATTTCGTTGTCTCGTTCGTTTCTGTCTGTTCGTCGTCTCTCTATATATATTAGAAACCAAGCATATCCTTCATTCCGAAGAAGCCCTTCTTGCCGTTGGTGTACTCTGCGGCGAGGACTACTCCGAGAGCGAAACCGCGGCGGCTGTTGGCGCTGTGCTTAATCTCGATGAAGTCTGCTTCGGAGTCGTAGCGTATGGTGTGGATGCCGGGGACTTCACCCTCGCGATATGCCGTTATGGGCAACTTGTCAGCTGGGATGTTCTCGTTGGCTACAGTAGTTGGCTTGTCGCCGGCAGTGTAGATGGTGCGGTCGAGCATCCATCCGTCGATGCGGTCGAGGTTGTCTACCACGCCCTCGGCGAGGGTGATGGCGGTGCCGCTGGGCGCGTCGAGTTTGTGGATATGGTGGGTCTCGCTCATCGAGGGCTTGTATGCGTCGAACTGGTTCATAACCTTGGCGAGGTGGCGGTTGAGCTCGAAGAAGATGTTTACGCCGAGGCTGAAGTTTGAGGAGTAGAAGAAGGTGTGGCTGCCGTCGGCGCACATCTGCTGAATCTCGGGCAACTTGTCGAGCCAACCCGTGGTGCCGGAGACGACGGCCTTGCCGCGCTCGAAGCATTTCATATAGTTGGCGTAGGCTGCGGAGGGGGCTGTGAACTCAATGACGACATCGGCCATGCGGAAGCCCTCGCTGTCGAATGAACCAGGCAGGGTGATGTCAATCTTCTCCGTTATCTTGTGTCCGCGGCTGATTGCAATCTCTTCGATTGTCTTGCCCATCTTGCCGTAGCCTATGAGTGCTATATTCATCTTGTTGACTTATTGTATGTTATTCGTTTGTATGATGTAGGATGATAACAAATCACCCTGATTATATGTTCATTATGAGATATGCGACGTAAGCAACATACGCCGCGAAGAGAATGAATCCTTCCCAACGCTCAACGGTGCGCTTGGTTGCGCAGAAGAGCCACATCAGCAATCCGCTGCCAAGGACTACGGCAAAGTCGACCATTGTGACGCCCTGCACAGTCATGGGGCAAGCGAGACCCGTGATGCCCAATATCATAAGGATATTAAAGACGTTGCTGCCAATGACGTTGCCAATGGCAATGCCGCTATTGCCCTTGCGTGCGGCTACAATGCTCGTGGCAAGCTCTGGAAGCGATGTGCCACAAGCCACAATGGTAAGGCCAATGATGGCATCCGACACGCCAAGCGACTTGGCGACACCCGTTGCCCCATCGACGAACAAGTTACTGCCAAATACAAGGCAAGCCAAGCCCACGACAATGAAAAGTACAGATTTCCAAGTGGGCAGATCCTCATTGGCTCCCTCGACCTCTTCGGATCCGTTTTTTGCAATGCGCAGCGTATAGGCTAGGAAGCAAAGGAATGCTGCAAAGAGGATTGCGGCGTCAAGTCGCGATATGGTGCCGTCGAGACAAAGGAAAAGCAAGATTGCGGATGCCGCCACGGCTATCGGCAAATCCTTGCGAATGGTATTCCGGGTAAGAAGCAGCGGGGCGGCAAGTAC
>CAVILU010000201.1:0-4137 GCA_963643535.1 bacterium
CCTTTATATCTTTGTCTTTGCAAATACCCAATACATGCTTGCGCATAATACCACCTAGGACATCATTGTCTCCAGCTGTATGCACCGCATCATTTTCATCAATGAAATACACATTGCTGCGGCTGCCTTCAGTCACAAGACTTTGCTTATTAACGAGCAAGCTCTCGTAGGCACCAGTTGTGTCTTGTTGAGACTGCGCTTCGGAGCGCATATCGGCATGGAATATTTTAAGCTTCGGCTGCTTGCGCTCTGCTTTTAAGAACTCGACATCGACACCCTCGGCGTACATCTGAGCCGTGGGATAATGAGTCTCGACATATCCACACTGAATTGTACCATTGGCAGAAGAGACAATTCTCATATCGCAATTTGGCATTGCATTACAAACGACAAGCCAATCAATGAGTTGCCCGAATGTTTTCGTCCAATCTGGCAACTTCGCACCTACAGCAGACATACTGGAGCGCCAACGGTCAAGATGATCATTGAGAAAAAGCGGTCGCCCACCCTCTATGCGCAAGACCTCATAGACCTCGTTGTCATCCCCAATCTGTTCTTGCTCGTCAATAGGGTCGATTGAGCCATTTTTTATTATACAACTGCCAATAAATTCCATTTCTGAGAATGTTTTGTTAGCCATTAACCGTATAAAACATACCTAATACGGCTATAGAACAGCCAACTAAAGCAAATATATAAAAAGTTTCGTAAAGTTCTACCAGAACAGATCTGCAATCTCGGGCGACTTTTCTATTGCAGTACCGACAACGACAAAATCGGCACCCGAGTCGAATGCGGCTTTAGCGGCTTCAACAGACCTTATGCCTCCACCAACGATTATGGGCAATGATATAGCAGAACGCACTGCTGATATGGTCTCCGCACAAACCGGTTTGCCAGCTCCACTGCCGGCCTCAAGGTAAACCATCTTGAGCCCCAACATTTCTGAAGCAAGTGCCGTTGCCACAGCTAAATCTTGCTTATCGGCTGGCAAAGGCATCGTATTGCTCACATATTGCACAGACGTGGTGCGACCGCCATCTATAAGCATATAAGCTACTGAGATAACCTCCAACCCTACCCTTTTCAAGACAGGAGCAGCCTTAACTTGCTGACCTATCAGATATTCTGGATTACGCCCGGAGACAAGTGACAGAAAAAGCAGAGCATCAGCAGATCGGGCGATTTGGCTATAATCGCCAGGGAAAAGAACAATATCAGACGACGAGCCAACAAGGCCCTTAATATTGTCAACAACATCTTCCGTGTTAGAAGAGACAATGCTGCCACCTACAAAAATAATTGGCGGTACGTGCCCCCTCGTAACTAATCTCGAAATGACATCTGGATTATAACGATCTGGATCGATAAGAGGGATGACCATCTTACGCCCCTCAGATTTTAACTTAAGCAGCTTATCTAGGACACCCATTGAACGGGGAAATTTTAGCAATAAACGAGAATAAGGTCGTCGAAAAGATTGTAATGCAACTCGACCTCGGCATAAAAACCATCCTTATCGACACAACCAGTGAACACACCCTCACATCCACTTACGACGAGAGAACGCACAAAGAGATGAGAATCAAAAAGGACGTCGGAAATATCGAAACGCTTGAAAAGAGTCTCTTTTGCGCTCCAAACGATGAGAGCCGTGGTTACTTGATTATCCTCGTCGATATAGCGCATCTCACGCGAAGATACGAATCTAGGGATAAGACGTATGATGCGGTTGGACATATACTCCATATCGAGCGCAACAGGCTGAATACCAAGGCGTACACCGACGTAACCAATAGTATGCGTTATGCTGATAAAGAGTTTGGAGCCTCTCAGGAATGGCTTTCCACTCTCCATATATTCTATGGAGACATCGGGCCCAGCCAACTCACTCAGCAGGACGCGCACAGTCAACCACTCCTTCCGCCTACGGTCATTCCGGAAGCCGTCGAAAGTTGCTTTCTCATGCGGCTTCAGCTCGTAGAGCGACAGCAAATCAGCGAGAGACTCCGTCATCCGCCAAATGCCCATAAGAGAGCCTTCGGACTCAAACCTTTTTATGAGTGGCATTATTGGAGTATGATTATTTCCAATTGAAGGACTCAATCAGATGGTTTATATCTTCGTCCACGTAAGACACCACGGGAGCGAGACTATCTTTGTTGGGATGGCAGAAAAAATAGAGCGAGCCACGGAAAACTTGGCCGAGACTATCCGTTATAGAGAACTGCGCAGGAGTAGCAGCATTACCCTTAACCTCATACATTGCCGCATGGACGTTACGCTCGTCGTCATCGTAGAAATTGCCTACGATAGCATCCGCAGCTACAGTATGTTTATAGAGAAGCCTATGGTTGTCCTCGTACGCCATTTCTTCCTGACCAGGTTGAAGACGCAAATAGGTAACGTGGATTTTGCAATTAAGCGACGGATAATCAATGTTTAGCCATTCATCGGAGCCTACTGAGTTTTTATCTACCAAGACTCGACTCAAAGTAGAATGCTCAAAAGAGAATGGCATACCGTCTGCATCATACTGTATGTATGAGTGCTCTGGCAGTACGATACGGAAATACCCCCTCGGCTTCGGAGTTGCAGGGTCGGAGCAGCCTGACGCAAGCAATACACTTACAACAGAGACCAAGGGAACTAGAATATTATGTGAACGGGAAAAAATCATTTCTTAGACTCAGGCCTTATGATAAGCTTAACCTTATTGATTTTTCGTTGGTCAGCGGAAAGCACCTCGAACTTGTATTTGCCGATTTCGACTATATCTTTTTTCTTGGGTATAACACCAGTCTTCTCAAGCAACAGGCCTGCGAGTGTTTCTGCATCACCGCGCATTTTGTTGAAAACGCCGGCATCAACATCGAGTACCTTACAAAAGTCGTTAAGAGAAATCTTCCCCTCAAACACATACGAGCCATCAGGTTGGCGGTACCAATCTTTGGGTTCCTCCTCGTCATCTTGCTCATCACTGATGTCACCAACAATTTCCTCGATAATGTCTTCAAGCGTCACAATTCCTTGCATACAACCGTACTCATCGACAATTATGGCCATATGAGTCTTAGTAGACTGAAACTCAGTCAGCAAGTCGTTAACCTTTTTAGTTTCAGGGATGAAGAAACTCTTACGAATGTAAGGATGCCAATCGAGTTCATTGCCCTTTCCCAGGTCTCGTAGAATGTCCTTGACGTATATTATACCTCTAACATCGTCAGGAGTCTCACCAAAAACAGGAAGGCGAGAATAGCCAGAATCTACGACAGTGTGAAGAACGGCAGAGAAAGTATCATTATAACTAATGCTCACGACATCAACACGTGGGGTCATAATGTCGCAAACCTCGAGATCCATAAACTTCACGATGCCCTCAAGCATATCCTTCTCATCGGCCATTGCGCCGGACGTCAGGTCGAGAGCTTGTTGTAAATCGTTCTGCGACATAGACTTCTGATGCTTAGCCAACCTGGAGTTTACAACACTTGTTGAGCTCATAAGGAGACGGCTAAACGGACTGAAAATCTTCATTGACGTACTAAGCAGATATGCGACAAAACGGCTGAACGCAAGTCTGTGCTGCTGAGCGAAGACTTTCGGGAGGATCTCACCAAAGAAAAGAATAAGTGAGGTAATTATTATGGTCTCAAAGACAAACTGCAATATTTTGGCTTCCCCAAAGTTGACAATAGCACTAGAGAAAGCGGCCGAGAGCATGACGATAGAGACATTGACAAAATTATTGGCAATGAGAATCGTAGCCAACAACTTTTTGGGTTCATCTAACAGACGAACAAGAGTCTTATCCGTAGGCTTGTCACTCTCGCGGAGAATCTCAAGTTCTTGTGGAGACAAAGCAAAACAAGCGGCCTCGCTACCAGAAGCAAGACCACTGACAAAAAGCAAGACAACAAGAATCAGCCCGATACAAACGGTCTCTGCCGTGATCGGGCTGAAAGTTATCTCAGCGAAACTGTTAATCAGTTCGTCGAACGTGTCCAATTTCTAGGGGAATAAAATTAGAACGGGGTTTTAAAAGAAGAGGGGTCAACCTCGCCGAACGAAAGATCGTCAGCATCCTGCGGTTCGCCAAGCGTGCCGTATGACTCGTTGTTAGAGGAGTCCTTAGAC
>CAVILU010000202.1:0-4103 GCA_963643535.1 bacterium
GATGTATGTCGGATATAAATGTGTCCGCCTCAAATCTGTCCGCCCCGTCGTTTATGACAACTGCCGTGGCTCGTCCGTCGGATCCTTCTATAGCTGTCACCTTGCTGTTCCTCATTACCTTACCGCCCATCTGCTCTATGCTCTTGCGGAGGCTTTCTGCAATCTGCATGCCGCCGCCCGTGATGCGGTAAGCACTCTGTATAAAGGTGCTGTTGATTTGCGCAAAGATGTAGAGGGGTAGTTTGCCGGCATTGAGCTCCATCTTCATGGAGGTGCCCGAGAGCACGTCCACAAGTGTAGGGTCTGTTATGGTCTGCGTAAGGAAGTCGTATGCCGAGCGGGCGAAAAGCGATTGCTCGTATACGTCCGATGCCGAGCGCGGGTCGAAACTGTGCGATATGTTGTCGCCAACTTCCTTTAGCAGGGCTACATAGTTCTTAAGGTTCTCTTTTTGAGAAGGGAAACGCTCTGTGAGAGTCTCTCGGAAACGATCGTAACCTTGCGCGAAGGGGTATGATCCGCTCGGGAGTGTCACCTCGTCGAAGCAAGCCTCGTCCATCTTCACCCATGGCAAATTCATAAGGCCGAAGTAGTCAAACAGCTTGCGAAGCATCTGACCTTCGTCCAGTCCACCTACATAGTGGAAACCCGTGTCGAACGTATGACCCGCCCTCCGGAATGTCTGCAGACAACCGCCTATCAGTGCATCGGCTTCGAGTACGAGTACGCTCTTGCCCACTTTGCTAAGCAGGTATGCGCACTCGAGACCTCCAAGGCCGGCACCTATTACTATGACGTCGTATTTATTCAAAACTTATTCTCTTTTGGACTTTCTTACGTCTCTTTTTGTCCCTCTTGTTTCAATATTCTTACTCTCTCTAGTTTTTCTCCTCTTTCTTTTCGAGCCAATTGGCTTTCCAACCCATTCGCAAGATAAGCTTCACTAGGCCGTGATAGAGGAATGGCTGCAGAGAGTAGGCGAGGATGACTGCCGACGACATACCGATGATGGTGGCAATGCCGATAGAGGACAATGCGGGGTGCGACGCCAAGAGGAGCGAGCCCGTGCTGATGATGAGCGTGAAGGCCGAGAAGAAGATCGCGGTCTTATGGTATACGAGCAGCTGAGGCTCCGACTGCGAACGAGCCTTGCTCAGAAGGCCGTCCATGACGAATATACTGTAGTCCACGCCTATGCCAAATATGAATGTCGAGATGACAATATTGATAAGGTTGAACTGCATTCCGAAGATGCCCATGATGCCAAGCACTATGAACCAGCTGAGCGTCATAGGTATGAACGCCACAATGGCCAGTACGAGGTTGCGGTACGAAATCAACAGGATGATGAAGACGAAAGCCATGGAGATGTTGAGCGCGGTGTTGAAGTCGTTGTTGATGGTCTGTACCATCTCCTCGGTGTAGAACATCGGGTCGACGACAACGCATCCCGTGGCTGCCACGAGTGCCTTGCCTACAAGCTTCTTATCCTCCTGCTTCATCTGTACGGAGGTGAACACCATGTAGACGCTGTCGGTATACTCTATGATGTTCGCCATCAAACCGGCTGGCAGAAGCTCATCATCATAAGGGTAGACGTATTCGTAGTCCGTGGTGAGCACATCGTCGAATGCACTGAAAAATAACGGATTGATGCCTTCGACTGCGCAGGCCTTTGCTATCAGCTGGTCTGTCTCTTCGATTCTGTCGTCATTCCAGAAGTTGCTCCATGCCTCAAGTCGTGTCTCCTGCTCTGCCTCGGTGGGGAAGATGCTGGCGGCCTTTGAGAATCCACGTACCTTGCCTTTCGCCTTGAGCGAATCGAGCGTTGTGTAGAGTGCGCGGCTCTTGGTCAGGGCTACGTCGAGCGACGAGTCTGATGTGGCATAGTATGTTGTTACGAGGCCAGGCTGTGTCTTCGATTGCAGGAGTGCCTGGCTGCGCTTGACTTCGTCGGCCGTGTAGTTGATGTGCGTGAGGTCGGCGTCGAAGGTTACGAATCTTTGAGTGTAGAAACATACACACGAGAGGATTACGATGGCGGCAATAAGCCACTTGTGCTTCTCGAACCTGTGCGAGTTGAACTTCTCCAGCATGCGGAACGCCTTGCGCGAACGCTTATTACGCTCGGGGTTGAAGAAATGGGGCAGGTATACAAGGCTGAAGAACGTTGTGCCAACAAGACCAAACGAGGCAAAGAGGCCAAAGTCGCTAAGGAGTTCCGAGCTAGTGAGTAACAGGCCAAGGAAAGAACCAATGGTGGTGAGGCAACCCAGGAATACCGGCGTAGCCTGATCCCTCAGTACGCGCTCGGGGGTGGAGACGTACTTATAGTGCGTGATGACGTGCAGGCAATAACTGAGTGCCACGCCAAGCACTATCGCACCAATGCCAAGAGCCATGAGTGACATCGTGCCCTTGACGAGGTACATCATTGCCAGGGCGAAGACGGCACCATAAATCACGGGGCAGATGAGCATCGGAATGGTGCTCTTGTTCTTGAAGCATATGCCAATGCCAATGCAGACAAGCAACATAGATACCGCCAACGTCATGCAGAGGTCCTTCTTGATCTGACGGCTGTTGTTGACGCTCTGCACTGGTGCACCGTGGAAGAGAATTTCGCAATCGGGGTGCGCTGCCTCGCACTTAGCTATCTCTGTCTCGAGAAGCTCGATGAGCTTGGTGCCCGCCTTTGAGTCGTAGGACTTGAAATTGGGCGATATGTATGCAAGAGCCACGGTGGTGTCGGGCGTGAAGAGGTGTCCCTCATACATCGTCTGCGAATTGCCGAGGCCTTCCTTGATGTCCTTTACTTTGTTGATGACGACATTGCGCATGCCGATTGGGTCGGCCGCGAGCATGTCTTTCATGGCTATACCAGCCTGTGTGCCGAGCATTGCCTTGGTTCTTGCAATGTTGGAGCGTATGCTGTCCTCGTTGACGAGGAGGGCGATGTCTGCGTAAGACGCGGTGTCTACGAAGAGTGGGAAGTTCTCTGCAAGATAGCTTACGACGTCCACGAGCATCATCTCGTCAATCTGCGAGAGAATGTCGGCTACATAGCAAGTGGCGGAGTCCGCCTCTGTGATGGACTCTATGAGCTCGTCATCTATCTCGATAAGTTCGTCAGGCGACAGCGGGTTCTCCGCATCGCGCGAAGTTACCTGAACGAATATCTTGTCCTTTACCTTGAGCTGCGAGAAGGCAAGAGTCTCTGACTTGTCGCCCGTCGACGGCAGCAGCTTGGTGATGTCCTCCTCGAAATGCATTTGCAAAGCAAGGATACCAAAAACCAAGAAGCTGATAATCATTGAGCTCCATCGGAGTACCTTATGCTTTGCGAAAAAGTAATATATTGCGAGTGCTATCTTAGTCATACTTAACAAAATGGTAAAAACCCGCAAAAGCCGACTCGCTCAGACTCACCTTTTGTCAAGGTTTACTTATCTGAGAGAGCCGGTTTTGCGGGCTAAATCTTCTTCAGCGCCTCTGCGCCGTTAGCCTCCTGCGGCCAAGTGCAGCTGCCATTCGCAAACACTGCGAAAGGCACGTGAGTCTCCCCACCAAACTGCCCGAGTCCGCACATCTTGACTGATGAGCGGGTCATCCGTCAGGATTAGGCTACGCGAGCTGCGAGGTAATCGTAGAGATCTGCGAATGTCTTGATGGTGCCGACCTCGTTGCCTGGGATCTTGACACCGAAGGTGCTCTCGATGAGGGCTACCATGTCTACGATGCTCAAGCTGTCGAGCTGAAGGGCCTCCTTGATGTTAGCGTCGGGGGTGAGATCGCTTACCTCTGCCTCGAACTCGTCTGCTAATACCTCGTTGACCTTCTGGATCAATTCGTTCTTTTCCATTTTATTAATTTAGTGACTTGTTTTCTAATACTTTGCTTGGCCAAATCCTGTCTTCTATCATTCGCCATTTGATGCCGCTGGTATTTGTAATTGTACTGATAACCAGTTTATTGAACATCTTATTGCGAACGGCGTAAGACGCATATGGTACGCAAAAGTAGTCTAAAAGTTTGAAAAGTAAAACATAGTGACGAGAAATCGTCCAGTTTGACAATCGCAAGGTTACGTCTAACCCTCAAAA
>CAVILU010000203.1:0-4091 GCA_963643535.1 bacterium
CTTCCGTTGTGTACGAGTGGACGTGGCGCACCACCAACAGTCCTGCCATCTTCTGTCATAAGAGGCACCCATTCAACATTCTTATACTTGCGCTTTGTGATGTTGGAGATGATAATTTCCGTAGCAAGGCAACATAGCAATATCGTGGCAAGAAGATAGCTGTCGAGCCAATCTTTGGCAACCTCGTCACTTGACGCTTTGGCTGCAATCAATATTAAAGTAGCAAACAGAGCCCAACAGAACATACGCTTCATAGCATTGCGCATAATATGCGAGGCATACGGGTTCTCTGAAATCCCCGGACGGAGTTTGTCTAGGCTAGAGCTCATTACTGTCCATCCCTTGCGAGTAGCAAGTAAACCAATGAGCACCGTGAGAATTCCAGAAGAAATTACAGCTGCAATGTCAGGGCAGAAACGCATAGCTACAATATCACCTGCACCGAATGCAACAATAAGTGCGGCATCTGTCCCTATTGACTTCCACTCGATTGTCTCTCCTTTGATTTTCCCGACAACAACTGGCAAGGCCGTCAAGGCAATGCCAGCCACGAGACCCCAAAAGCAACCATAAATCTGTTCTACAATGAAGTAGCAGATGATTGGGACGACGAACAGAAGCAATTTTTGCATCCTCTACAATAGCTTTTTTAGCTTCTTGACCTCTGCGCTGTTGCTCAGTCGATCGTTGATGTTGATAAGATATTTTATGTATGTCTTGTTCTCTGGATCTGCCTTGCGCAACTTCTCGAAGTACTCTTTACTCTCCTTGTAGAGTGGAGTGACCGTCTTCTTCAAGTCGCGAGTGAGGTATGCGTACGCCGCCTGAGTCTTATTCTTGTTGTAGTTGTTCATCAGGCGAGTGTATGTGCTCTCTGCGGATTCATATTTCTTGGTGCCAAGATAGTAGAGTGCGGTTTTGTTGTCGGGGGCAGTTTTCAAAATCGCTTTGCTCTCTTTCTCCAATTTCTTGTCACTGAGAGTTTTTTGTGCCAGCTTGAGATAGGAGTCAAAAACCTCGGCGCGGATATTTGCATTTGTGAGCCTGTCGTAGACGGTTACAAGTTCGCTGTCTTTGACTGCAGCGAGACTCTTTGCCTTGATTTCGAGAACTGGTTGCTCACCGAGTATGGTGAAGAACGATGTGGTGTCGCTCATGACAAGGAACGAACGTTCCTCATCGCGACCGAGCTTTGTAAGGCTCTCGTTAAGGGCTTTAAGTTTTTGAATGTCACCTTTGGACGAGAACTTGCTGCCCCATACGCACGCGCTGCTGTCTTGATTTACTGCATTTGCAGCAATTGTTGCTAATCGGCTGCTTACGCTGTCCCACTGCGCTGTTTGAGCAATGCTGGATGAGTATTTGGCGTATGCGTCTGCGTAGAGCCCGGCCTCGGCAAGCTTATTTGCCTCGTTGAGGGTCTGTTGTGGCGTCACTTTCTTGGTGGAGGAGCAACCACATAAAACACCGCTTACTATTGCTAAGCTTATAGCAAATTTCTTGCTATTGGTAATGATTGTCATCTGTTTCCGTGCAATTCTAAGACTTAAGCGTCCTCGCCGTAGTTGGTGTCGCTGTCGCCGTATCCGTACTTTTCTCCGTATTTGCCATACGTGCCATACTTGCCGTAGCGACCGTATTTGCCGTAATGGCCGTAGTTGCCATATCCGTATCCATACCTGGTCTTGCGGCTGTTGATGTCGTTGACGACGATAGCCGCATTGGCTACGTTGTTCTCGCTGAGGCACTCTAGAGAGTACTCTACAGCCTGTTTTTCTGTGTAGTCTTGTCTTACTACGAACATTGTGACGTCTGCCATGTTTGTCAACTGCAATGCATCTGAGACAAGGCTGATAGGCGGGGTGTCTATGACAATGATGTCGTACATCTGCTTGAGTTTATCGAACATGACATGGCACTCCTCGCTCTGGAGCAACTCCGATGGGTTGGGAGGAATAGTACCCGAGCCAATGATATGTAGGTCGCCATATTTGCAGATTATATCCTCAAGACCGCAGTTGCCAATGATGTAATCCGTGACACCTTGATGCCCCATGATGCCAGTGACTTTTGACAATCCGGGCTTGCGAAGGTCAAGTCCGACGACGACAGTCTTCTTCTTCGCAATGGAGAATACCGATGCCGTGTTGATTGCGCAAAAAGTCTTGCCGTCACCTGGCATGGACGATGTCACGAGGATTACAGTAGGGGTCTTCCGTTTGCTAAGGAAGTCGAGTTTTATACGCATACGGCGGAACTCCTCCGATGTGACAGAACGCGGGTACTCTTGGACCACAAATGAGGTCTCCTTTGTGTTATTGGGAATCTCGCCAATAATGGTGAGCTTGGAGAGTTTTTTTATGTCGTTTGATGTGCGAATCTTGTTGTCCAGCAACTGACGCAACACAAGGAAAATGACGGGAAGTAAAATGGCTGCTGCAAGGCCAAGCATCTGGTTTCGCTTGATATTTGGGCTTACGACGCCACTTGTCTTTGCCGGGTCGAGTGGCTTGTGGTCTGGCGTACTTGATGCGCGCTGAATCTGTGCCTCGGCCCTTTTTTGGAGTAGGAAAGTATAAAGGTCGTTGGTTACCTTGAATTTACGGTCTATGCCAAGGAGGGTGCGCTCCGTCTCTGGCAAGTCCATAATCTCTTTGGTGAACTCACTTATCTTAGTTTCAACCTCGTTGATGTTCTCAGCCACCATCTCTTTGTGACTCTTGATGCTGGTTAAGAGAGTGTTGCGTACAATGTTGAATTCGGCATTCAGAGCATCGAACATTGGGTTGCCCTCACGACCGTAGGTGTCGCGGTAGACTTGCCTTTGCGAGTTGATGTCAAGAATCTTTTTCAGCAGTTCTGTTATCATAGGCCTCTCCGTCTTGAATGTCGCAGGCGCTACGTTGCCACTCATTATGCTGTCGTTGCTGAAATATTTCTCAAGATATGAGTAGTAGGAACTTTCGAGCTTCAGTTGCTTGAGCTCAGTTTCGTACGTCTTTACTTCAGAGAACAAATCATCGCCTTTCTTGGTCAGGTCGTCTTGTATCTGGTTGTGTGAGCGGAAGTTGCTAAGTTGCGAGCTGACAAGGTCGAGGGAGTCGGACAGCAGTACGAGCTGGCTGTCGATGAAGCGGATTGTGTTCTCCGACATCTCTGTTTTTTGGCGGAGATTGTCGGATACGTATGTGCTTATGAGGGTGTTAAGGAAGGTCTCGTTCTTTTGCTTATTGGCACCTATTGTGCGAAGCGTGACGACGGTGGACTCGGTCTTTGATTCGCTTTCGATAGACAATGCCGCCGTGTATTGCGCTACGAGAGCCTTAGGCTCGTTGAAAATTACGTAAAAACTTTCCTTTAATGGATTGTCGCAGATGATTGAGAATGCGCACCATGGGGTTACTACCGCTTCCCCATAGTGGAATGTGTCCTCAAATTGGACGTTATCTATAGCCGTGCCAGATTGTCTGGTAGAGTAACAATACGTTTCCAGATTTTCGCTCTTGACGGAGAGCTTATATGTCTCATCGTCGTTGGGACTGATGTGTATGCGAACACCAATGGGCTGAAGGTGAGTGGAGTCCATAATGACCGTAAGCTCCTTCGGCTTGAAGAGCTCTGTGTCCTTGACTCTGCCTATATGGTAATATGAGATGTAGACGCCCATCTTATCCACGACTCTCGATATCAAAGTGCGAGAACCAAGGATAGCCAACTGGTTGTCAAAATTGCTCATGCTCTGACCTAGGTCGACACCTTCAAGTATCGTCCTGCGCCAACTGCTCTTTGTTGAGTTGTCTACTATTACCGTGGCCTCGGATGAGTATATCTTGGTCTTATATGTGTGGTATATTCTGAGGGCAACGAACACTACGCCAACAGAGATGACGAACACCCACCAAAACCTGATGATGTCCGACAATAGCTTTTTTACGTCAATTTGCGAGAGAATATTATCCTCTTCCTCTTCGACTGGATAGCTGCCGTTATTGTTATCCATCATTTTAATTCTTTATGTTACAGGGATCTGATGAGTACGTAGAGTGTTACGAGGGATGTTGCGAGAGATACTGAGAACGTCTCGCTGAAGC
>CAVILU010000204.1:0-4073 GCA_963643535.1 bacterium
GCATGACACCAAGGGCATCAAACCGCTCTTCGCATTTGGTCATGGCCTCAGCTACACTACTTTCGAGATTTCTGACGCATCTATCCATGGCAACTCATTTGGGGATGATGACGAGATAGAGGTCATAGCCACAGTAAAGAATACCGGCAACTGCTCGGGCAAGGAGGTTCTCCAAGTCTACGTTGGCAAAAACGACTCAAAAGTAGAGCGTGCTGTCAAAGAGCTCAAAGGCTTCAAGAAAGTATCGCTCGAAGCAGGTTCTTCCGAGATCGTAGACATTACCATTCCCGTCTCAGCTCTCGCATTCTTCAATGAGGAGACTCACAATTGGGAAGTCGAGAAAGGCAGCTACACTGTCTATGTCGGCAATGCTTCGGACAACATCACGTCGGAATTGACATTCAATGTTGACTAGCGCAAAAGCTTTGCATTCATAATTTTAAGTTTGTTTGGTTGCGGACTCGGTGCATCACCTGCATCGGGTCCGTTTTGCATTTATTGATTAACTCCAATTTATCGGAGAAAGAGTAAAACCTCATTTTACAGAACAAGCACAAACTCAATAACTTAAAGAGAAGCAACGAAGAGACTTGCGCTGAACGGAGACGCCGCCCAAGAAACATAAAAAGTGTGCAAAACATTGATAAATAAAAAAATAACACTTAGAAATATTGGGGATAAAAGATATAAAGCATTACCTTTGGCGACTGTACGAGTAAGGGTAGTCCGTTTTGGTAACGGGCATCTCAATTCCAATACCACAAAACTCATAGCAAGACAGAAGTACAATAAAGGACAACAACAGAATCATATGCAAAACATTCTAAGGGCTATCGCCTCGACCGCAGTGTTTACGGCTGCCACAATGGCCGTGGCGCAAGGCGAAGCAAAGCAGATTTCGGGAGTCGTAAAATCCGACCTCGGAACCGTAGTATCGGGAGTTAGCGTATGCATCAAGGGTCAGCAGCAGTGTGCTGAGACTGATGAGTATGGACGCTACAAGATTAACGCGCAGAAGGGCGATGTACTCGTCTTCAGCAATGAGGGCTACGCCACCACTGAGGTCCTCGTAGGCAACGACGACGAGATTGACACTAAGATGCTCATCGAAGACCTCTTCGCTCTGGACATTGAGGACATTATGAATATGCAGGTCCAGTCGTCCAGCTTCCTCACCCTGACGGCCAAAGAGGCCCCGGGTTACACCTTTAAGTTCGACTTGGGAGAGCAGGTGAGCCAGCAGAGCCTCATCGACATCATCAAGATGATAATCCCCAGCTACTCAGACGGTTCGCATACCGACACGGAGATTTTCGGCGTACGCGGCATGAAGATTGTGGACAACTCGAAGAGCATTGTAATGTTCGACGGCCAGAACCTCAACTTGCGTTCCAACGTAGGCTACAGTGTAGGACTCAACTCTATGCTCCTTGGCGATGTCAAGGGACTTGAGGTAAGCCTTGGCCCTAACGCCATTGTGCATGGTTCGGGTGCCATCTCGGGCTACATCAATATGGTGCCAAAGAATGGTTTCGACAACAACGGTTTCTATATCAACGTCAACAAGGAGTTTGAGAAGCATGCCGTAAACCAGGCATCTGGCATCTCTAAAGCCGAGATTGGCTACGGTTTCGGCTCTAAGACACGCAACGGATATTTCTACGCCGGTTGGTACCACAGCAATGGTTGGACAGCCGACTCCGCGTTCTTCTGCAACCAGTTGGTAGACAAATATAACATCACTGTAGCGGACGAGCTTGCCGACAAGCCATTCGGCTCTACCCCCCGTGCAAACTTCCGCCTCGCAGGTTATGGCAACTTCGACGACTTCAACCTCCAAGTTGGCTACACACAGGCAAGCCGCACATCCTACCTCTACTACTCCCAAGGCTCTGGCAGGGAAACCACATACCAGTATGGCCTCCTCGAGAACTTCACCCGTCAGTTCAACGCACGCCTCAAGTGGAACCACAACTTCAATGAGTACGAGAACCTCACGGCAAGCGTAAGCAGCGAGCTCACAGACATTGGCCGCATGAAGCGCGGTTACCAGGAGGGCGGCTGCGAGAGCCATATCGAGGCAAAGATTGTTGCCTCCACCAAGCGCATCGCAAACAACCAGCTCGCCATTGGCGGACTCGTCGGTGGCCGCAAATTCAACATGCGCGACTACTTCTTCGGCCACGACGTGCCTTACTCCGAGGCCGACCAGGTCAACAAGAACAACTATAAGTTCGACCCCACCACAAAAGACGGTTACCGCACAGAGTCTTACGACCCCGAGACCGGCGAACTCCTCACGGACTCCAAGAACAACCCCGTGATGGTCTACGATCCCGCATACGAGCTCCGCAACGGCCAGATGCCCGACGGCAAATGGAACGAGTGGGCAATCTTCCTTGAGGACATCTATAAGATCCAGGACAAGGTCGTCATCGCCCTCGGCCTCCGCTACGACGTCTTCAACGTAGACGAGTTCAGCGACACCCAGAGCAACCTCTCACCCCGAATTGGCGCATCGTGGCTCGTAAACGACAATCACGTAGTCAAGGCGTCTTACCAGCAGGGTTTCCGCACTATGGACTTCTATAACTATGCGCAGACCTACTACCAGAAGAACCCGCTCCTCCAAAACTACCTCATGGCAGGCAACGTCGAGGGTGGCGAGAATTTCACTCTCAAGATTGATCCCGAGCGACTCCACTCCTTCGAGCTCAACTACCGTGGTGACTTCTTCAGCAAAGCGTTCACCCTCGAGGCAAACGTATTCTTCAACAGGTATAAGGAGACCATCGACTACCTCAAACTCGTAGAGTGGGAAGGCAAGAAGTCCAGCAGCTACACTGGCGAGGATCGCATCGACGTAGGTGAGTACAACGGCGACCTCACGGCCACTGGCAAGAGCTACCTCAACGACGAGCAGAAGACCGCCATCGCCGAGTACTACTTCAAGGTCAACAAGAAGTACCTCAAAAATGGCGAGGACTCCAACTTCAGCGCATACGTCAACAACGGCGAGGACATCGACATCATCGGTGGCGAGGCCATCGCAACCGTAAGCCTCCCCAGCTTCACCGACATCCGCGTAGCCTACAGCATAGCCAAGAGCAACACTGACAGCTACTCCAAGACGACCATCGCACCCGAGCAGAACATCAAGGCCGGCTTCATGCAGCACCTCTGCAAAGGCAAGCTCCTCGTCAGCGCACAGTACCTCTGGGAGCCCGCTCTCGAAAACAATGCAGAGAACGCCGAGAACTACAACGAGGTATACTTTGACAGCCGCAACCTCCTCGACGCTACTATCTCCTTCAAGCCCATCAGCGCACTCCAAATCTACGTGATGGCCAACAACCTCCTTGGCGAGACACGCCCCTGCCTCACCTACAAGCCCGACCCGACCAACAACTACCCGCAGCTCACACAGCTCGGTTGTGGCGAGCGTCGCTTCTGGGTTGGCTTCAAGGTTAACCTCTAAAGTTCGCCCAATGCCAGAGGGAGGATTAAGAGCTCCCCGACCGACATAAAATTCAAGAACCGTCACTAAGGGCCCGCCCTTGGTGACGGTTTTCTTTTAAACACTTGCATCTTTTGCGGGATTGGGCTAAATTTGTTTGCCTAAGTGTTTTCAAGAGATGAAATTCAAGACAATAGCAATAGCGATACTAGCTGCCATAGGAGCGCAGGCGACATACGGCCAAACTGGCAAAGCTCCACATCAGAAGAAAGTTAGCACCAACAAGCCTTTCGGCAAGCAGCAAGAGACAGGCAAAGGCATCGTAGACTTCAACGTCAAAGTGAAGAACTACGCTGGCAAACCCGTCGTCCTCGGATATTACTTTGACGAGCGCATGCTGGTCAAGGACACCGTATGGACAGACGCAAGGGGAATGGCAAACTTCAAGAGCGACACCCTCTACGCGGAGGGACTCTATTTGCTCCACTTCCCCGAAAATGGCGGCGTCATGGACATCATAATGCCCCATGAGCAGAAATTCACCCTCGAATGCGACACCATGCCACAGGGAGCATTACGAGCAAAAGTCAAGAACAGCCAGGCCATAGCCAACTTC
>CAVILU010000205.1:0-4041 GCA_963643535.1 bacterium
CTCGCGGACAGCCTTGAGGTCGTCCGCCACGTCTCCGCCAAAGCCGAAAATGCTGCCGACGAGATAGAGATCCCGGACGCAGGCGAGGCTGCGGCGGAGCTCGCCCGATATGCTGACCTCGCCGTCCGCATTGCGGAGGGGCCACACTTCGGAGTAGTACTCCTCGAAGCTTATGGGCAGGTCGGTGGCGGGCGCAATGTCGATGCCGAAGGAGAGGAAGAGGTCGCGGCAGGCTTTGGGGAGCGAGGCTCCCGAGGCCGTGGTGCCGGCTGAGGCGAGGCTCATGAGGCACGTCTTGACGTTTTGGCGGATATTGAGGTCGGACATGGTTGTCTCTCTATTTTTTTTGTGTATGAGTGCGTTATTTGTTGGGAGTGGCGGCTCCCACTCGGCTGATGTATTCCCAGACCACGAGGTCGTAGTTCTCGGGCTTGAAGCGATCCTCTACTCGTTGCAGGTCAGACGGTTGCTCCGTGGTGGCCTTGCGCGTCTTGCCGCGGCCGTTGCCGAAGAGTTGCATGAGGTTGCTGTGGGTCTCGGTCTGGATGTGCTGGTTGAAGAAGGACTTCAGGGCCTCCTGGAGCGCGGTCATCTTGTCGCTCGATTCGACCGATGGGTGGTCAATCCAGAGAGGCACTTGGCGAGGCTTCTTGCGGTTGGCGCGGAGTAGGCCGAGGATGTCGGGCTTGTTGAGGGTAAGGCTTTGCGCCTCGCCGCCAACGGGTTGGCATATTATTCGCACCTGCTGGTAGGGCGTCTTGCCCTTGTCGGCGGGGTCGCGCTTGGGGTATCCGAGGACGGCCACGAGGCTATCCGGCATGCCCATCCTGGCCGAGCTGTCCGCCGCATTGATGGTGAAACCAGAGAAGATGCCGCACGGCATACGGCGGAACTCGTCCTTGTTCCGCTCAAAGTAGTCTATGAGGTCCTGGCGGAAGATTTCGAGGCTGAAGTCGGAGAGGGAGAGTGACTCGCCGCCCTCGCCACTCGCGTTGTCGTCGCCCTCGATGTCCGCCACGCTGTTCTCGGAGAGCTGGCGCAAGAGCTTGTCCGCGTTGCGATCCTGGATGGGGTTCTCGTCCACAATTTTGCGGTACTGCTCGTTGAGGTCGATGGTCTCGGTGCCCGTGACGTTCATTATGGACATGCGGTTCTGGATGCGGCTCTCGAGCTTGAGGTAGCTGTCCACGGAGTTGGAGGGCCAGAAGTTCACGCTGCGGATCTTCTTGTTTGGCGAACCGATACGGTCGATACGGCCGAAGCGTTGGATAAGGCGGACGGGGTTCCAGTGGATGTCGTAGTTGATCTGCATGTCGGCATCCTGTAGGTTTTGACCTTCGCTGAGGCAGTCGGTGGCTATGAGGATGTCTATCTTGTCGTCCACGAGTCTCCGCACTCCGTCGTCGGTGCGTTTCACGCAGTCGAGCCAAGTCTCGTAGGTCACGTTCCACCGCTTGTGTATGTTGTCGTAGAGCTCGTTGCGGTTGAGCCCGGCGCGGCGGTAGAGGTCGTCCCACTGTCGCTCCATGAAGAGTTTGCTGTAGGGGGCGAAGCTTTGGAGGATCTCGGTGAAGTTGTTTGTCGAGTGGTTGCCCGTGGTCCGGATCTCCGTGCCAGAGGCCATGGCCAGGTGGCGGAATCCGCGGCTCTTGAGCTCGTCGAAGAGGTAGGCTGCCGTGTCGGCGTATGCCGTGAAGATTACCACCTTCTTGTTTGTGCGGTTCCTCTTCTTCTCGTTGAGGATCTCGACGAGTTTATCCAGTTTCTCGTCTTTCTGCCGCCCGGCGCGGTACTCGTCCTCGAAGCGTTTCATGTTGAAGGCGAGGAGCGATAGTTTCTCCACGTCGGCTTTGAGGTCGCGGCGGAAGCCCTCGATGTTCTTCATCTTGCGGAGGTTGATCTGGCCGCCGCGGAGAGCGAACTCCTCGTCGAGCTGTGTGTTGTCCTCCTCGTCGTCGATCTCTTCGCCCACGGGTATGTCTATGTCGGCCGCGCCGCCTTGCTCCATGAACCTCTTGACCTTGTCGAGCGTCTGCTCGTGGATCTCGAGGATTTTGTCTATGGTCAGTTTGCAGGCGAACCACGAGCTCTCGAGGCGCTTGAGGAGTAGGATGCCCATCATCTTGACGAGGAATTTCTCTCGGAAGACGTTGTCGTCCCACCTCAGTTTGGGTGCGTTGGCATCTTCTGGGGCCGGGATGGCCGTCATGTAGAGCGACGGCTGGTAGGCCGTGAGGTGTAGGGCGTCGAAGGTGTCGTAGATGTCCGAAGCCGAATGGAGCATGCCGAAGTGCTCGAGGCTGACGTATATGTTCTTCGGGGCCTCCTTCTCGGGGAACTTGAGGTCGATGTCGAGCGACTGCTCGATGATCTTGCGCGTGCGGGCGACGAGGAGTTTGTCGGTGAGGTTGAAGAACTCGGGCTTGATCTTGTGGATGAAGCCGGAGATGGTCCTGTTGGGCTGCTCGCACCATTGCTTGTACTCCTTGTTGATGCTCATGAAGAGGTTGGCGAGGTGCGGGATGCCGAACTCATCATTGTCGAAGGCCTCGTCCGTGCCCTTGGCAATGATGTTGAATTGCCCGTAGATGTCGTTGAAACCCGTGTTGATGGGTGTGGCGGAGAGCATGAGGACCTTGACGTCGCGCTGGTCGGCATCGTCGCCGGTGTTGGGCTTTATGAGGGTCTCCATGAGATCCTTGTACCTGCTGCTCTTGCTGTTGCGGAGGTTGTGGCTCTCGTCGATGACGTAGAGTACTTTGGGTTGCGTGGCCAGGTATTCGGGGTGGTAGTCCTGGTAGGCTGTCGAGAGGCGGTCGTTCTGCAGGTCGGTGTGGAAGCGCACGGCGTAGTCGAAAGCGTCGTTCTCGAATCGCGAGCCGCGGTGGCGGAGGTATTGTGCCCAGTTCTGCTCCAGTTTCTTGGGGCAGAGGAGGACAATCTTGTATCCCTGGGTCTGGAAAAACTTCATGACGGCGAGGGCCGAGAACGTCTTACCAAGGCCCACGGCGTCGGCAAGGATGGCGCCGTTGTGTCGTCGGAGCATCTTTACGAGGCTTATGACGCCTTGCTGCTGATAGGGGTAGAGGGTGTTCCAGATTACGCTGTTGCGCAAGAGGCCCATGTCCTTCTCGTTTTCGAGGCCGCCGTCTATGTCTATCTCGGTGCTGAAGAGCTCGAAAAGGATCTTGTAATATATCTGCTCTGGGGAGTACTCCTTGTAGTAATTGTCTATCAGGCGGAGGAAATATTCCTTGACGGTGATTTTGGGGGCGTTGCGCAAAGATCGCGGTGCGTCGGGGTCTGGGACTTTGTCGGCGGCCTTGGGCCAGATGTCGTCCTCGAACCATTTTTGGAGGTCTACAAAGTCGTTATATTCGTCGGCAGACGAGTTGGCTGTGGCCAATTCGATATTCGACGATTCGCGAAGCCCAAGTCCCGCCTCCGTAAGGTTGCAACTGCCCATGAGGTGGAAGAAGGAGTTCGGATTGTTTTGGTGGAAGATATAAGCCTTGGCGTGGCAGAAGGCGTTGGTTATGGCCTTCACCTCCACGTCTCTTCTGAGTAGGAACTCCTTGGCAATGCGGGCGTTCTCCTGCTGAGTGAAGACGTTTGCCGAGCTGAGGTCGCCGTTGAGGAGGTCCACGATGTGCTCGGCCATGTCATCGCGCCCCTTGACCATTTCGGAGGAGACGATGCGGATCTTGTGGTCGCCGTCTTTGACTATTTTTGCCAGCTCGGCGAGTGCCCCGATGGTGAAATATCCTGTTACTATGTTGAATTCGCCGTTCCTTTGCCCTTCAATTTTGCTCTTTATGAAATCCCATGCGGTTCTGTATCCCGCGCCATAGCCGCGCGTGTGAGGGTTTTTGTTGTCGATAATCATAATTCTCGGCCTTGGGTGTTATTATAGTTCCTTTTACTCCATTTTTATGAATTACTAAGTTACAACAAATATTTTAACACTTCAAGGCGTGGCGGCAATTTTACTATCAGTGCACAGTGCACAATTCACAATTCACAGTTCACAGTGCACAGTTC
>CAVILU010000206.1:0-4024 GCA_963643535.1 bacterium
GTATTCATTCGACTTCCCTCTCAACGACATAAAGAAATATACCATAGCAGGCACTCATGAAATTGGCATTCGCTACGACTTCCAGCTCAAGCGTCGCCCAGGCATGAGAAATATCCGATATTTCTAACCCTTAAAGTCATTTCAACTCTTTACCAACAATTTTCACACATAGGTAATTTTAACTCACTTAAAATATTATCTTTGTAATGAGTTTGATGTTTTTTGACTTTTTAAGTCGTACGAGACATTCAACACTGTAACAACCGACATACATTCTGATATGAGATATATTCTGCCAGCGATGATTTTGTTGGGCCTATGCCTCTCAACAGCAGCCTTTGGTCAAAAGAAGGAAATACGTAAGGCCAAAGCCGCTTTCAACGAAGAGGATTGGTACCATTGTACGGTCTATTATGACCAGGCTGTCGAGCTAGGTGCTACTCTTGGCCTTGACGACCAAAAGAGGGTCGCACGCTCACGTTTTGAACTCAATCAGGTGTCACGTGCTTACGATATTTATAGTTCTATTGAGGATAATCTCACTGACGAGGATATTTTCATCTACGCCAAGACTCTACACCGTTTCGGCCTTTACGAGATGGCTATCGAGTGGTACGACAAGGCTAAGAAGGCCGGAGCCGTTGGTGGCAAGGTGATGCAAGTGAACGACATGATCGCATCCTGCCGTTGGGCGCTTGCTAACGAGTTCTCCACAGTTAAGGGGGTCGTCGTCAACCCCGACCTCTCAATCCTTAGCGTCAGCGTCTCCTTCGGTATTCAAGTTTATGGTGATAAGATTGTCTACTCCTACGCTCCCGAAAATAGTGACAAGGTCGATAAGAACGGCTACGCTTTCCTCAATCTCTACACTCAGGATTTCGTCGATGGCAAAGTGCTCGAAGGAACGCCTAAAGTATTCTCCCCTAACCTCCGCTCAGAATATCACGTAGGTGCTATCGCCTTCACAAGCGACAAGAAGCACATCTTCATCACAAAGACTGTCTACGTCGACAAAGAACCTCGTATCAAGATTTTCGTCGCTGACTTCGATGGCAATGATTGGGTAAATGAGCGTGTCGTTGAGTTCGATAGCGATGATTACGACTTCGCTCACCCTGCCGTATCCCCCGACGACAAATACCTCTACTTCGTCTCCAATATGCCCGACCACACCAAAATTTATGGCAAGGATGTCAAGAACTATGGTGGCAAGGATATTTACCGCGCGGAGTTCTCCTCCGATGTCAATCACTTCAAGAAGGTTGAGAACCTCGGCACTGAGGTCAACACCTATGGCGATGAGGTCTACCCTGTTGTAAACCCCGACGGCAAACTATACTTTAGCTCCGACACTCGTAACGGCTTCGGCGGCCTTGATATCTTCTGCTCCGAGTATGTCGATGGCAAGTGGCAGAACACCCGTAATATGCTCAAACAGTTCAACGGTGCAGGCGACGACTTCTACTACCTCCAGTTCAGTGCCGATAAACCCGATGGCTTCCTCTCTCGTTATGACTTCGATAACAACCGTGATATGTTCATGGACGTAAAGACATTCGAGGTCAGCACAGATGAGATGGCCGAGCTTCCCCCTGTCTTTGGCGCTGAGAATCTCGCTCCCACAGTCGACGCTGGCGATATATCTCCCATGGCTGAGGCAGAAAAAGTCGAGTCCATGGACTTCTCAGTTAAGATTACAAGTACATACAACAACGAGATAATCGGTGGTGCGCGTCTTGCAATGAACGACGAGGAGACTGATTCCGAGTTTGCCTCAGGTCTCTCCGGCTCTGATGGTGTCGTGACTGTATCCGTGCCATTGGCAAAGGTTACTAATGGCCGCGAGGTCATTATCGAGGTCAAGAAAGAAGGATATAACGAGAAGACTATACAGGCTACCGAAGACGAGCTTGTCGACATTGCCAAAGCTGGCATCAAACTGACCCCAATCTTCAACGACGCTGTGCTCGACGACATCTCCGGCATGGTAATAGCTTACGATCAAACCCTCGACGATGCCGCTAAGCAGACTCTCGACAAACTCGCTGGCTACCTCATCAATGCCCCGCAAGTCACTGTAAAGCTCAATGCCCATACCGAGGCAAAGGGCAATCGCTATAACAACCTCAGTGTCTCTCAAAAGATGGCCGATGCGGCAAAGGATTATCTCGTCTCCAAAGGTGTCAATTCCAGCCAACTGATCCCTCGCGGTTATGGCGAGCGTTACCTCCTCAATCGTTGCCATCGTGGCGTGTTCTGCGATGCGGCACAGCACAAGGCTAACCGCCGTATAGAGGTAGTCGTATGGAATGTCGCTAAGTAGCTTATTCTCAATTCTCTATTCAATGAAAATCTCTTTTCTGGCTTTAGCTCTTTTACCTGCTTTCTCATTCGCCAACATTGTGAATGCGCAAAGCACAGTTGATGAGCTTCGCACTTCTAAGCAGATTGTCTCTTGGACTGATGCTGACCTGCCAGTCTATTCTATCCAAATTTCCGCATCCCGCAATGCGCCAGCTGATGCCTCGTTTGCTAAAGGTCTCGATGTGGTGTATGAGTATCAGACTGATGGACTGGTGAAATATTATTACGGCAAGTTTTCTAAGTACGCCGAGGCTAATAAGGCACTTCAGAGCGTACGTCGTAATGGTTTCAAAGAGGCTTTCATTGTAAATCTTCGTGGTGGGTCGGCCAAACCGTCAAGCCCAAAGTCCCAAGCTGGCAAGATTGTCACCGTCGGTGGCAAACCCATTGAACTTGACCCTAACACTGATTACGTTATTCAGGTGGGTGCATACCGTTACCCACTCTACATATCTTTCTTCGAGAATGTCGGTGAGGTTTACGAGTATCGACTAAACGACAAAGTATTCCGTTATACCACCAAGCCTATGAAGGGCTCTGAAGTAGAGACGGAAATGTCGCGCATTAAATCCCTTGGCTACGACAAGGCGTTCGTCGTTGAATATTCTGCCTACCAGCCCTACAAAATAGAGTAGGGTAGGGGCTTTAGCATAAAGTAGCAGGACGGTCTATCGCTGGCCAAGCAATTGGCGAGAGGAAAGTCCGGGCAATATAGAGCATCGTGCTTCCTAATTAGAAGAGAGCCGCAAGGTTCTGTTATCGTAACAGAAAATAACCGCCTCCGGGTAAGGGTGAAAAGGCGAGGTAAGAGCTCACCGCGTCACAGGTGACTGTGACGGCCATACGAGACCACGAATTGTAAGGCCATGTACACTCAATTCAGCCCCGGCTGCTGGTGCTGCTCGTGCCAGGTCCTTATGACGATTGAGGGGGTAGGCTGCTTGAGCCACACGGTGACGTGTCGGCCTAGATAAATGATAGACATCCATCTTTGGTGGGTACAGAACTCGGCTTATAGACCTGCTACTGTTTTAAACCTCTGCGGATATGCTTCTGCGGAGGTTTTTGTCTGTAAGAGGGTGATTGTTGTTTTAGATTTAGGACTGTAGATGCAGGTTTGTATAGCGGAAAAGCCCTCAGTGGCAGCGGAAATAGCGAAGATCCTCGGGGCGTCAATGAAGCGTAATGGCTATTACGAAGGTAATGGTTATTGCGTCACATGGACGTTCGGCCATCTATGCGAGTTGAAAGAACCCCACGACTATGACCCTGGACTCAAACGTTGGGATTTCAGACTGTTGCCAATATTGCCCGACCATTTCAGCATTAAACTCAAAGCTGATGATGGTGTGAAACGACAGTTCGCCACTATATCCAAACTATTCTCACAAGCCGATACTATCATAAACTGCGGCGATGCAGGACAAGAGGGTGAACTGATTCAACGATGGGTCATGCACCTTGCCAAGGCGAAGTGTCAGGTTATGCGTCTTTGGATATCATCCTTGACCGAGGAGTCTATCCGCGACGGTTTCGCCAACCTTCGACAAGGAAGTGAGTTCGATTCGCTTTATGCTGCGGGTTCGGCAAGGGCTATCGGCGATTGGCTCCTCGGTATGAATGCCACGAGGGCGTACACACTAAGGTATGGCGCAAAGGG
>CAVILU010000207.1:0-1509 GCA_963643535.1 bacterium
GCTGCATCCCGTCGAAGGTGAATGTCGGGCCGTTGGGCAACATCATCTTGGTCTTGGGGTCGAAGCCACCAAAGAGTCCCTTGTTTATCCCGGTCACCGATGCCGTGTCATACAACTCGGCCATGTTGCGCATATAACGTGTGCTTGCCGAGTCACATTTGGGTGCCTTACTATTCTTGATGTCGTTGTAGAGCATCATGAGTATTTCGGGGTGCATATAGAAGTCCATCTCGGTCAGCAAGTTGGCCGTGATGAGATCTTTCTCCCTGTCGTGACGCAGTGTGCCCGCGCTGCGAATGTCAAATCGTCCTGTGGGCTTCTTTGTCAAGAACACGCGGAGATCGACTTGTCCGAAGGCGGTCACGGCATCCTCGTCATGATAGTAGCACATGTAGTTGCCTATGGTGTCCGGCTTGGCTATCTTCTCGGGTGTGTTTATCTCGTACCTTGCAAAGATGTTATTGTGGTAGAGGTAACCTACCGGCGCGGATATCATGGTCAGGTCGCTCACGTCCTTGTAATGCTCCATTACAGTGGAGTATACGTGTGTGCTGTCCTTGCCAATCCTGAAGGAGTGGTATATCTCGTCCTGTTTCTCCTTGCTGTTGCCTTGCGTGGTGTTGAACGAGCGTTTGTCAACGGGTATGCGCACCTTGGTGGGGTCGAGTATGGCGTCGAAACGTATGTAGGTGTTCGGCCCCTTTGGTCCGCGCACTCTCATCTTTGCGCCGCCGTCGAATTCCAGTAGTTTGCGGTCTCCCCTCAATGTCGTGAGTCCCTTGAAGGCGAACCATTTGTCCACTGGCATGTCGTCTCCCACTATGCCTTTGGCTATTGTCGTGGCGTCGTCCGTATGGATGTCACCCATATATATCAAGTTCTTGCCGCCCTCGTTGTCCACAAAGGTGTAGTTGCCGTAGCCTTTGTACTCTTTCGCTCCGAGGATCGTTATGCCGGCGTTGTCGAATGAGTGACTTGCGCTGTCGCTCTTGACGTCCACGTGCGTGCCGCGCAACTCGTCCATCTCGGCGTTTTTGCGTATCGTCACTATGTCGCCCTTATTCAGGTTGACTCTCGCGTCGGCCACGTCAATAAACTTGACCTCCTCGCATCGCAAGATATTTGCGTTGCGGTCGAAGACTGCCACGGGCACAAGGAAGTTGAGCGAGTCTCCGCGCTCTTTGGTGCAGACGAAGCGGTTACCTTCGCTGCCCTTGGTGCCGATTGTCTCCTCACCTCGCTCCAGGTCCCACGTGTAGTTCTTGACCATCGTGGTGTATTTGATGGCCGAGAAGTCTTTTTCGTTACCTCCCGCCGAGTTATATTGGAAGTGGCCCTCGCGTTTGTCGAAGTCGATAAAGGTTTCCTGGCTTCGGCTTATGAGTTTTCGAGTTATCCTCTTTCCTTTGGCTTTGTCGTGGCATACTTTGCTTATGATGGAGTCCTCGCGGATGGCTGTGTTCACATATTTACCGCGGGTGATAGACGATTTCGCGGCATATATGTTGT
>CAVILU010000207.1:1519-4009 GCA_963643535.1 bacterium
ATATGTTGTTGTCCAATTTGTTTACGATGTCGCGCCTCAGCTCGCCCGAGGCCACTACGTCCTGCTGGTCGTCGCCAAGCGCATAGGCGAGGAAGTAAGACGTGTCGGCCTTGATGGTGTGATCCGTGAAGGTTATCGATCGGCTCTCTAATGTCGATTTAGATATTCCTTGCTCTGCCAAAATCTCAAGGTCTCCGCGTCCCTCTCCGAGCAGACCTGTGGGGGTCACGGTCAGCAGTCCCTCAAACTTACACTCGTGCCTGTTGCCTTTCTTGGCATTCGGGAAGAGGTGGAATTTGCCTTCCATATTACGGAAGTCCATATGGTCGTCCTTCGGGAAGAATTTCATCTGGCTCTTGCCCGGCACCTGGAAGTTGTTCGCGTCGCGATGCATCTGGTTGGCTCCGAGCTCCACTTGCGGGAATGCAGGTGTCGCGCTGCTCTTCTTTACGTCAAACTGGCGTGTGTTGCCCTCGGCGTGGTCCTGCATAAAGCGGAAACAGTCTTCTTCGCTGAAGCCTTTGAACTCTCCGTCGGCATTGAGCTGTGCATAGCATGTCGAGCGACTTGCGGAGTACTGTATCTCGCCAATGCCGCGCAATCCCTTGTTACTCAGGTCGAAGGTCTGATAGAATGTTGCCTTGCCGCCGTAGATGGGGTAGCCCTCGGCGGGCGTCTCTGCCTTGAAGCCGAGCGATCGGTCCTCGCGTATCGCCAGGTCGTGGCGTATGTCGGGGAAGATATTCGTGTGCAGCACTCCCGTAAATGGTAAGTTGCTGTTTGTTATGTTGTTTATGTCCTCAAAGGTGAATGTGTCTACCATAAAGTAGAACTGCGCCGTGTCGTAGTAATACGTTGCGCCGTCTTCGCCCTTTATTCCGTTGAGGTAGAATATCTTCGCTGGGGTAGTGGACGACAGTCGAGGGTAGCCTTCGATATTCTGTTTGCCCGATTTGTTTGTCGGGTCGTTGAGTTGCACCACGCCACTGAGCTCGGTTAGCGTACTGCCCAGCTGTTTCTGCATATATTGTCCGTTGCGAATGTCCGTCGAGTCCGTGATGTTCATTCGCATCTCCTTGATGCTGTCCAGGCGTATCTGGAAGTCTTCATAGTCAAAGTGGAACTGTGTGCCCGTGGCTCTTACTTGGCCTACTGTCACTACGCCGTCGTAGTCGATATCGCGGTTGCGCTTCAGCACCATGTCGCCATTTGCCGGGGTCAGATATATGTTCTGATGCTCCGTATCCGATATCTGCACGCCCTGCACTTTCCTCAAGTGGAAGTTCAAGTCGTTCAAGTCGATATATCCGTTTGGCGCACTTGCCGTGGAGTCCACCGAGATAAATCGCATCTCGTCATAGTCCTTCTTCCCGACGCTGAATTTCAGGTAGTCATACAGTCGCTCTGTAGCAATGGCTACGTCGCGCTCCGAGTAGTAATCCACGAAGCCGTCATAAGAAAGCGATAGCATCATTCGCTGAGCATCCAAATGCGTCATGCCATTGAATTGAGCGAAGTCCTTTACGCGGAAACCGCCGCCACCGTTATATCGTGCGTAGTCGGCAATAGTCTGCATAGGGTGTTGGGTGTTCATTCCCCATATCTCGTTGAACGACTCCTCACTATAGTAACCCAAGCTCTCGAAATATGCGATGTTCATTGGCGATCCCGCCTGCTGCGTTATGAATATCTGCGATCCGTCGATATTCCATTGCATCAGGTTGGCGTCGATGTTCATCTTGTGGTATGTGTCGCGATATTTTGCGCGCTCCATGCCTTTGTTGCCTCGTGTCAGCGATATCTCGCGACTCTTGTCCGAGTAGCGGAATCGGAGGCCCGGGTGCTTGATGGCGTCGCGGCCGAGCACGATGTTCACCTCTGTGTTGCTACTCTCTATGGAGTTCTGGCTCATAGTGAAACTCGATGCGCTGAATGTGGCCTGTACGGTATCACCCCTGTGGATATACACCTCGGCCGGCATGTAGATAGATCCACTACCAACGAAGAGCGCGCCGGTCTGAGTGAAACCGCCGTTGTAGCCGACGTTGGGGAAGAGCTCCGGTATGTTGAGCTTGGCGTTCTCCTCGGTCTCGAATTTCGGATATCGCTTGCCGTAGACGGTGCTGCGGTTGATGCACTTATATGTCACCTTGCCGGGCAGGGCCTCCTCGAAGTAGTTCTTATTCGTGAACTGGCAGTTCTTTATCTCCACCTCGTTACTCTTCATCGAGATGTTGTAGAAACCGAATGTGGCAAACACTTGGTCTGCCGGCAGTCCCACGCGCTCCCATGTCACTTTGCCGGTCATTCCGAGCCACTCGCCCGTCTTGCCGTAATACCTGCCGTTGGTCTCCTGGATATCGATACTGTCGTTCTGACTTATGCATCGCAAAGTGGTAGTCCCGACGACAAAGTTGAGGTCGCCGTCGGCATCCTCAAACTCCACCTTGTCGAGGTCCAGCACGCGCCACGCCACCGAACGGCTGGCAC
>CAVILU010000208.1:0-4005 GCA_963643535.1 bacterium
GTCTAACCATGGACCTCTTTAAAAAGATAGATGACACTTGCGGAGGCACACTCGGCAAGTATCAGGAGGTTGCGCACGGATATTTCGTTTTCCCCAAGTTGGAAGGCGAGATAGGCCCCGTAATGAAATTCCGCGGCAAAAGCGTCCTCAACTGGAGCATGGAGAACTACCTCGGCCTGGCCAACGACGCCAGCGTACGCGAAGTGGACACCGACGCGGCACGCAACTGGGGATTAGGTTACCCCATGGGCACGCGCATCATATCGGGCCAGACGAGCAAACACGAGGAGCTTGAGGACACGATAGCCCGCTTTATGAAAAAGGAGGATGCGTTTATTGTCAACTTTGGCTATCAGGCCATGGTATCGACAATTGACACCCTCTGCAACAGATATGACGTAATCGTCTACGACTCAGCGGCCAACGCATCCATTATGGATGGCATCCTGCTCCACAGGGCAAAGGGCGGCAAGAGTTTCATATACTCGCACAACGATGCTGAGAATTGCCGCAAGAAACTGCAACTCGCACAGAGCTACATAGCCAAGGAGAAGCAAGACGGCGGCATCATGGTAGTCACGGACGGTGTATTCGACACGGCTGGCGACATTGCCCCCCTGGACAAGATTGCGGCACTTAAGGACGAGTTTGAGTTCACTCTCCTCGTTGACGATGCTCATGGTTTTGGAGTCATGGGCCCCGGAGGGCGTGGCACGGCTGAGCATTTTGGCGTAGACGACAAGGTGGACCTCATCTTTGGCTCGTGCGCCAAGGCATTGGCAGGCATCGGTGGCTTCATTGTAGGCAAAGAGAAGGTTATCAACTACTTGCGATACAATATGCGCTCGCAGATTTTCGACGAGTCGCTGCCACTGGCCATGGTGCTCGGCCTCCAGAAGCGCTTCGAGATACTTAAGGATGAGCCAGAGCGAAGGGAGAGACTTTGGAAAGTCACCAACGCATTGCAGAGTGGCCTACGCGAGGCCGGATTTGACCTCGGACCCACGCAGAGTCCCATTACGCCTGTTTATATCCACCCGAAAGTCGAGGTACCGGCCGACGACACGCTCTCGGGCATCTCACCGGACGACTTGGCGATCAATTCGGCAGTGAGCATGGTGATGGATATGCGCGAGAACTACGGCATATTCTGCACTATCGTAAAATATCCGGCAGTACCCCCGGGCACATTGATGATCCGCTTCATGCCTACAGCAAACCACTCTATGGACAACGTAAAGCACACCATAGAGAGCATGGCGGAGATGAAGGCGAAACTCGATGCCGGCGGATATGACAACCAGGCACTTCTGAAGCAATAAGGCGCTACAGAGAGACGACAGACAAGCAACAGACTAAAAAAGGACGAGACGCAACCCACAGTCCGAAAAGACAAAAGAACGGGATGACAATAAGACACCTGCTGACCCTAGTCGCAGCAATAGCGGCCACAGGCATGGCGCAAGCCCAGGAGGCGGAAGCTAAATACAACCACTCCGTCGGGATTCGTGCGGACATCGGCAAGATAATGCAGACCAACAAATTCCTTGAGGACCGCGACATGAAGCAGTATAAGGGAGGCCAAGTTGAATTTGCATGGCAGACGCTCGGCACGCGCGAATGGGAGCACGCCCACAGGCTGCCCTCTTTCGGCATTGGCATTGGCGCGGCATGGCTGGACAACAGTCAGGAGGTTGGTCACCCTGTATCTCTCTACGGATTCTACAATGGCGTGATTGCCAGACTGGGGCGCGGTCATTCGTTCCATTATAATATCGAGGCTGGACTAGCCTGCGGGTGGACACCTTACGACGAAGTTCTCCATCCGGACAATATCGCCGTAGGCTCAAAAGTCACTTGCCGTATTGGCTTGGGACTTCAGTATGCCTACACTATTGCTGATCAGTGGAAAATTGGCGTAGGCGCGGGCTTCACACACTATTCCAATGGCGCGGTACGCAAACCGAACAAGGGAGTCAACCTTGGCAGCGTACAGGTTTCGGCAGCGTATATGCTCAAGAAGAGGCCATTGCCACAAGTGCGGAAACCAATGCAGAAACTCAAGGGCAACGAGATTGACTTGACATTGGGCTATGGCCTCAAGCGTTTTGAGGTAGACACCATCAAATACCCTGAGGCGACAGGCGCATATAAGCTCGGGGCTCGATACAACTCATTCACACTCCAAGGGCAGTTCTTGCACCAGTATTGCCACAAAGGCAAGTACGGCATAGGCCTGTCAATGGTATATGACGAGTTGCCAGGCTCGACAATCCGTGTGGAAGGCGATGACGTGGCTGTCGTCCTTGGTCCGGCCAGCAAGCGATACTCATTCGGTGTATTTGGCGCACATGAGTTTTGCATTGGTAATCTTGGCATTGTCACTCAGATGGGCTATTACCTCCATCAGCCGAGCGGCATAACCAAGAAGCAGAAAAAGGATGTCAGTTTCCAACGCGCAGGACTAAAATACACATTCCCGATAGGCATACACACAGGCGTCAACATATACGCCCATAGGCTCACAGTGGCGGACTTCATAGAATGGAATGTCGGCTACTCGCTAAAGTTGGGCAAGAAAAACTCAAAAGTATAGAGCCGTCAACAAAGAACAGACGGGCCACAAAAAATCAGAAGACCTCATTAGTTATAAGCATGCAATTAAAAGGCAAACATATATTGGTAGGCGTCACGGGCGGCATAGCAGCCTATAAGACCCCGTTCCTCGTGCGCGAGTTCGTGAAACGCGGAGCCGAGGTCAAGGTTGTCATGACCCCTACGGCCAAGCAGTTCGTAACCCCGCTCACACTCGCCACGGTCAGCAAGAACCCCATTGTGGTGGATTTCTTCGACCCTGAGAACGGTCAGTGGAACAGCCACATAAGCCTCGGCATGTGGTCGGACGCCTACGTCATAGCCCCCGCCACGGCCAACACGTTGGGCAAGATGGCATGCGGCATTGCGGACAACCTGCTCTTGACAACATACCTCTCGGCGCGGTGCCCCGTATTCGCAGCCCCCGCTATGGACCTCGACATGATGGCGCACCCCGCCACACAGCAGAACATAGCCACACTTCGCAGCCGCGGAGTGGAGATAATAGAGGCCACAGACGGCGAACTCGCGAGCGGACTGACAGGCAAAGGTCGAATGGCAGAGCCGGGTGACATAGCCGACCGCATAGAGACATATTTCGCACGCCGCGACGGCTCGATGCGCGGACGCAATGTGATGATAACGGCTGGCCCGACATACGAGAAGATGGACCCCGTAAGGTTCATTGGCAACTACTCGAGTGGCAAGATGGGCTACGCCATAGCGGAAGAGATAGCCAACCGCGGCGCAAACGTCACGCTCATCTCGGGACCCGTGAAACTCGTGACGCGCAACTTGAATATCAAGCTCGTGAAAGTAGAGACTGCCAAACAGATGTATGAGGCCGCATGCCAGGCATTTCCCGAGAGCGACGCGGCGATAATGACAGCTGCCGTAGCCGACTTTGCTCCCGCGCAGATGGCCGAGCAAAAGATAAAGCACCACGACGCCTTCACCATATCGCTCACGCCCAACCCAGACATTGCCGCCGAGCTCGGCAAGATGAAAAAAGAGTGCCAAACCTTGGCAGGCTTCGCGCTGGAGACCACCGACGAGATGAGCAATGCCCAAGGCAAACTCGCCAAGAAGAATATGGACTTCATAGTTCTCAACTCTCTGGCGGACAAAGGCGCGGGCTTCATGGTCGACACCAACAAGGTGACCATAATAGAGTCCTCGGGGGCTACGACCCCCTACCCTCTCAAGTCGAAAACCGAAGTAGCGGTAGACGTGGCCGACACCCTCGAAAAAATAATGAACACCAAGAGAGACAATGCATAGCATAAGCAAAACCATATTCGCAGCCCTCGCCATAGCAGCAACATCCTTGGCGACTATGGCTCAGGAGATCCAGTGCAGCGTGAGCGTAACATCCGCCTCGGTGCAGGGCACCAACAAGCAGATTTATGA
>CAVILU010000209.1:0-4001 GCA_963643535.1 bacterium
AATGCGGTAATAGCTCAGTTGGTAGAGCATTGGCTTCCCAAGCCGAGGGTCGCGGGTTCGAGTCCCGTTTACCGCTCACAGATTTGGACCAAAAGGCTAATCCTAAAAAGCTAATCCATATTCCCCCGAGGGGTAGCATGTCGTGCCCCAGCAAAACCGATTTCCATTGAAACTTATCGTAAAGACTCTGATTGGCGCAGAGGAGATTTTATCTAAAGAGCTGGCAAAGCTCGGCGCCACTGAGATTGAGCTGCAGCGCAGGGCCGTCTATTGCGAGGCGGACAAGGAGACACTCTATCGTATCTGCTATTGCTCACGCTTGGCCATCCGCGTAAACGTACGTCTGGCCGAATTCAAGGCTGAGAGCGAGAACGACATCTACGACAACGTCCGCGCCATAGTATGGCACGAGATTATCCGTCCCAAGTCCACTCTCTACATCGACCACGTAACCTACAGCCAAGCCATTACCGACTCGCGCTCTGCGGCACAGAGAGTCTTCGATGCCGTAGTAGACGAGATGATGGAGACCACCAACGACCACCCGTATTCCAACGCAGACGACCCCGACTACGTCATCAACGTCCACATCACTGACGAGCGCGTAGCCGTAAGCCTCGACGCTGTGGGCGTACCCCTCAACCGCCGCGGTTACCGCCCCGAGGGCGTAGACGCAGCCACCAATGAGGTTCTCGCCGCAGCTCTCGTAGAGCTCTCTGGTTGGCAGCCCAAGCAGGCTCTCGTGGATCCTATGTGCGGCGCAGGCACCATCTGCATTGAGGCCGCAATGAAGGCACGCAACATCCCCGCGGCAACTTTCCGCAAATACCCCTTCCTCTTCGAGAATTATAAGGACTTCGACGCGGCTCTCCTTGAGAAAGTCAAGACCGACGCCAAGGCTCAGCAAAATAATCTCCGCCTCAGCATTGTAGGCAGCGATGTGGATACCGACGCCACCGACATGGCCAAGACCTCGACCCTCGAGATGCACCTGACCACCGACGTGCGCATCGTCCGCCGCAGCCTCCGTGAGCAGAGCCGCATGACGAGCGAGGGTATGGTGATCACCTGCCCGCCGACCGACCCAGAGCAGACCCGCCGCGGCCTCGTAGACTTCTACAAGGAGGCTACATATTACCTCTCGCGCAACTTCTCGGACTTCGACGTATGGATCTACTCCACCGATGCCGAGGCTATGGACGCCATCCCGTTCGATGCAGAGCGTGAGATTGACACCCTCGACGGCCACTTCAAGCTCTTCCCCTTCTAAAAAAGGGACGAGAGTCGGAAAATAAAGATACTTTAATTCGCACTGACCTACCCTACATGGGTTTCTCAGTGCGAATTTTTTGTTTTTCTCCCCCCCTACCCTACAGCATCCACTTTTTCAAGACAAACGCACAATGATAAGGAAAGCTACCGAGAGAGACATCGACAGCATCTCGCACATCTACGACAATATCCTGGACCGCGAAGAGAGCGGCCTGGCATCTATAGGCTGGGCGCGAGGCGTATACCCGACACGAGAGACAGCCCGCGGCGGAGTGGAGCGCAAAGACATGTACGTGTTTGAAGAGGACGCGACGCATGAAGTTTTGGCAGCCGCAGTAATCAACCACACACAGATGGACTCGTATGCTGGCGGCGAGTGGAGTATCGAGGCCGAGGGAGACGATGTGATGGTACTGCACACACTCGTAGTCGCCCCTCACGCATCGGGCAAAGGTATTGGCAAGAGTTTCGTAGACTTCTATGAGCAGACGGCACGAGAGGCGGGCTGCAAGGATTTGCGTATGGACACGCAGGCAAAGAACACGGCCGCCCGCTCGCTATACAGACGATTGGGATATAAGGAGATAGGTATTGTTGAGTGCGACTTCAACGGGATTGCGGGGATACAGTTGGTGCTTTTGGAGAAGGTGATATAAAGAGCACGCCCTATTCCTCCTCCGCAACTTGCGTGAGTTCGCCTGTAGTTGAGTCGATAATGAAGCCATAGACTGTCACGTCGTGTGGCATGAGAGGGTGGTTGCGTATTGCGTCGACTGTTTTGCGAACGCTCTCGTCGGTATCGTGGAAACCTTCGAGCCAATGGTCGAGGTCTATGCCACAGTGCTTTACCATATTGAGGGTCTCGTCGGAAATGCCTCGGAGACGCATCTGGGCCTTCATATCCGCACCGTTCATATGGCATGCGCCGCAATGGGTATGAGCAATGACCATGACCTCCTCGACGTGGAGTTCATATACGGCTACGAGGAGGCTGCGCATGACACTGCCGAAGGGGTGTAGGATGATGCCGCCAGCGTTTTTGATGATCTTGGCATCGCCGTTGCGGATGCCGAGGGCGGCGGGGAGTAGCTCTGTGAGGCGCGTATCCATACATGACAAGATGGCCAGTTTCTTGTCTGGATATTTACTGGTAATATACTTCTCGTAGCCTTTGTCGGCCACGAACTTACGGTTGAAAGCGAGAATATCTTCTATCATATTGGCAAATATAGCCAAGATATTCAAAAGCTAAAAGAGCTACCTTTGCCGAGAGACATCAAAAACAAAAAAGACTATGATACGCCAAACAGAGTTCACACTCGCCGCCAAACGTCGCGGTTGCCACCTCGTCACGAGCGAGATAATGAACCACATCAAGGACATGCTGCCCGAGACGGGGCTTGTAAACATATTCGTAAAGCACACCTCGTGCGCACTGAGTATCAACGAGAACGCCGACCCCGACGTGCGGACCGACATGGAGAAGACACTCAATCACATAGTCCGCGAAAACGAACCATATTACGACCACACACTCGAAGGGCCAGACGATATGCCGGCCCACGCCAAGAGTTCCCTAGTTGGCGTGAGCATCACGATTCCCGTGAGCCACGGGCGGCTCAACCTCGGCACGTGGCAGGGCATCTACCTCTGCGAGTTCCGCAACTATGGCGGGGAACGGAAAATTGTGGTAACGGTATATGAATAGGCAATAAAAAGAGACGGACAAGGGTATTAATATCCTTATCCGCCTCTTCTTTTCTGTCTGTAAATTACACCCAAAAGTGTTTGCTATGGGAGGGAGCGTTACGCATGCTCCGCCGGTTGAGGTGCATTTTGCGGTTCAGAAGCCTCGGCTTGAGCCTCCTCGCGGCGGAGACGTTTTATGGTGCGGAGGGCGACATTTGTCCACGTCGTCATATGGTTATAGCCACGGCTGACCAATGGCACCTTATATAGCAGAAGCGCGAAACCGCAAAAGATGGCGGCATAGGCCACCCACCCGAGGATCTGCTTGATGGAGACGAGCATAAAGCTACGCTCAGCCGCACCGATGAGAGACTCGAACGGAATGCGGCACTGGCCGATGGCGACGTGGTCGAAATACTCTGCATAGCGCGAGAAATTGTCCGCCATAAAATAGTCGAGGCCATAGGAATAGAGAGCCGCACCAACTGTTCCGCCAATAATCATGTGGAACATATTGAAGACCGACAGAGACATGAAGAACGTCTGGAACGTCGTCAGATTATTCAGTATGACCATAAGTGAGGCACTCGCCATGGCGTAGCCAGCAGTGCGGAGCACTATGAGAAGCCGAAGCGAACGGTAGTCGAAGTCCGACGCTATGACATTGTAGAAGACGACAACATATGCCGCGATGAGCCAGAAACTAATCGTCGTAAGCCGCAAGGGACTAAGGTTGGCCACCTTCATCCAGAGGAGCGCGAAAAGGCAGCCCCCCACGATGCCCAAGAACGCCCAAATATCCGTGGCCGCCGTCTGCATATTGCTATACTCCATGCCGACTTCGTAGAAGACCTCCTCAAGTACATGCTCTGTGGCCAACAGGAACTCTCCGAGAGCCACGACGACGAACGTCATAACAACACGTTTACCCTTGAAAATCTCAGGCGCAATAAAGGGATGGACAGCAAGGAAAGCACGAGCGACTGCCGCAACGAACGTCAGTAGACACGACACGAGCAACATCCGCATGGCCTCGGAAT
>CAVILU010000210.1:0-3986 GCA_963643535.1 bacterium
CGAGTTCTGGGGTGAGGGCATGAGCTGGTTCGACATTATGCGTCTCAACACAGGCGTCGACCGCCGCAGCGCAGGCTTCGCAAGTGCCTACACCTACGTAATTGACCACACCGACGCAAACCTCCTCTGGCCCATCCCTGAGAGCGAGATTGAGAGCAACCCCGCAATCACCACTGCCGACCAGAACCCCGCAAACGGCACTCCTTCGCCTGTAACCGGCGAGTCAACCATCGACGACGAGAAGATCAACATCTAAGCTACTGCGCTTGGGTGTCTGACCCTCAAGTCTGAGATAGACCCATAAACTTAACGTTCCCTCGGGAAGAGATTGATCTTCCCGAGGGAACGTTTGTTATTTTGAGGCAATCTAATGGCTATTCAGGTCCATGATCAAGACCAATGGCACAGATCGCCAATCCGTATGCGGTCATGCAACATCCCTTTAATGATGGTTTATAATCACTCCAGTGGTCGTTCTGAAAAGCGCTCGGTATGTCTTTGTGAGGTGTGCTCATACCTCTTTAATTTCCACCCCCAAGTAAAAGTGTTGCCCCATTTTCACTATCTTCGCACAGAATAAAATGCGCATATGGCAAACGGCAAGAAAATCATCCCCTACGGCATATCGAAGTTCGAGACAATACGTCTCGAAAACTACTACTATGTGGACAAGACAGCCTATCTGCCCAAGTTAGAGGTCTACAAATACGTCCTCTTCCTCCGTCCACGCCGTTTCGGCAAGAGCCTTTTCGCCGATATGCTCAAGACGTATTATGACATCAACCAGGCTGACAAGTTCGACACCTTGTTCGGAGACCTCGCCATTGGCAAAGCGCCCACGCCTATTCATAATACTTACCTCATTCTGTCATTCGACTTCTCGGCCGTGGACAGCACACCTGCCAATGTACAAGAGGCTTTCAATAGTACGGCTCTCACGTCAATAAAAAGATTTCTCATAGCCTATAAGGATAGACTTCAGCAAGATGCGTATTGCGAGGTTCTAGAAAAGACAAAGAACTGTGCGGAAGCACTTATGGCCTTGATGACAGTTGTTCACACGGCAGGTTATAAGATGTACGTCGTAATAGACGAGTACGACAATTTCGCCAACACGCTGATGACCGTCGACGAATCCAGTTACATCAAGCTCCTGCATGCCGACGGTTTTGTGCGCCTCTTCTACAATGTCCTCAAGAGCGCCACCACAGACACGGCCGCCATCGACCGAATCTTCCTAACTGGCGTGTCGCCATTGTGCCTAAGCGACGTGACGAGTGGATTCAACATAGCCATGAACATCTCGACGGAGCCGCGATTCAATGCTATGGTAGGCTTCACTGAACCTGAGGTGAGCGATATGATTGCATATTTTGCAGAGGCCGAGTCACTCTCCAAGGAAGAGGCAGAGGCCCAATTGCCACTTATGAAGACGTACTACGACAACTACTGCTTCAGTATGGATGCCGCCGAAGAGGGAGAGCACGTCTTCAACTCAGACATGACGCTCTACTTCATCGACAAATATATCGGTCGGAAAGGCAAAGCCCCCGAAAACATGCTGGACCCCAACATCAAGCAGGACTACAACAAAGTCCGCATGATGGTGCGCTACGAGACTCATTTCGGCAACAAGAGCCAAAGGATGCAAAACATCCTCAATAACGGCTACGTCATCTCGCCCCTCAACACCGAATTCCAAATCCGCGAGCTCGCCGACGAGAAAAACCTCGTGAGCCTGCTCTTCTACCTCGGTCTGCTCACCTATGGGCGGGTGAGGCTCGAACGCAATGGGGTGTCTCGCGAGATGGCGGGTTTCGTGGTGGCCAACGAGGCTATGCGACAGCAATATGGCAAATACCTGTCGCAAGCCTACCGCGACACCCTTCAGTGGCGTACGGACAACGACACGATGGACAACCTCTGGGTCGGATGGTCATATTTCGGAGAGTGGCAGCCCCTGATTTCGTATATCGCCTCGGTGATGCAAGACAACGACAGCGTCCGCGACTTCGCTCCCGAGGCCGAGAGCTTTGTCAAGGGCTTCATCCTCGCGCACCTATGCAACGGCAATGGCTATGTTGTCCGCACCGAGGCCGAGATGGGCCACGGATTTTCCGACATTTACCTCTATCCCGTAAACCCAGACTACCGCAGCGCCCTTGTCCTGGAACTCAAATACCTCAAGCCCACCGAGACGGATGACAAGGTTGAGAGAACACGACAGGCCGCCCGCGAGCAAGTCTCACGCTACGTGGCGGACAATCGTCTGCAAGCCGAGGCAAAAGCCCGTGGCTGGGACCTCGTGGCGGCGGTGGCCGTCTTCAGAGGATGGAAGGCTGAGGTCATCGAGGAGGTCTCTTTCGACTGACAAGCCTTTCCTTACATTTCAATCTCCTTCAGTCTCTCAATCTGCCTATCAAAAAAGTAATCGGCATACTGCCCATAATCACCCGTCTCGTAGAAATGCATCAGGCCTCTGCGATAGTGCAGGATGTCAGCATCTTTGGCAGAATAGACAGGGACGAGGCCTGCATTCATCAAGACAATGCTCTCCACCATTCGGGAGGTTCGCATGTTCCCATCTATAAAAGGTTGTTACCTTCGATTTTTCCCGAATAGTAGCACCACACGACAGCCAAGTCCCTCAGCTCAGAAGAGTTAAGGCTCTACAATTTGGACAGAGGGTCATTCAAAATGCCCTCCGCCTTCTTGAGTTGCGACTCACTGAACATCAGTTGTTTCAACGTATCCATTGTTTTCTTTCGTAGTTTTACATTTTACAGAAACCGCTCAACTCTAATACCCCCGAAGCCAAATTCCAAAGAAATGGTCGTAGACGCGGTAAGAGTCTCCATCTTGGGTCACGATGTCGCTGGACAGCAAGGAGCGCAAGGCACTTTGCACCGCACTCGCCGAGGGCAATGAGTGGCGACTGATGAAATCGGCAGAAGTTAGTTTTGAGGCTATGCCGTCATGCGCAATGGCGAGGAGTAGCTGCTTCTGCCGAGGCGCAAGTCGGTTGAGGACATCACGGTATGTGTCCTCCTGCATTGCCACGACATTAGTCAAAGCCTCTGATATTTTTTCCGGCTTGCAAGTTTCGCCTTCACGCGTGAGCGCAAAAAGCTCGTTCATCATCATTTGGACGAACCAAGTGCAGCCACACATCTGATTGTAGACGGTCTCGACAACCTCCGCAGCAACCATCTTCCCATACCTCTCGAAAAGACCTTGCGCAAAAGCGGTGTAGACGGGCATCGGAATTGGATCGAGCCCCATCGTTATCGAACTTTGGTAGAAAGGCTTGGAAGGGGAAGTGAACATATTGGCCATAACGTGTCTACGGCTGCCAGAGAAGACGAAAGCTGTGCGCTTGCACCTCTGAATCTTGGTTCGTAGAAGGGCCTCTACGTTTTTCTCGGAGTAAACGCCAATCTGTTGGAACTCATCTATTGCAAGGACGGTAGGCCGCTCGGCATTTTCCATAAAATCAAAAATCTCATCGAGAGTCGTATCCGGTTTGCGGATATCGCCCAAACCGATATCGAGAGAAGGCTCGCCAGAAATGGCATCGACCTTAAAACCGACACGCAACGAGCCTACGACCTGAAAAAAACTCGTCAATAATTGCCGCCCCCTCGGACGGAGCACATCGAAAACAGCCTTGCTGAGGAGGTATACCATCTCGGCGAGTGACGTCGTAGCATAGATATCCACAATCACCACATTATACTTGCCGGCTATTTGTGGACAGTGCAAAGAATGCTCAATGAGTCCCGTCTTGCCCATACGGCGAGGCGATATAAGGGCCAGATTTCGGCCATTTACAATCTGTTTTATGATATACTCCGTCTCCTTCTCGCGATCGCAAAAGTATTCGTCGCCAGCATATCTGCCCACCACAAATGGGTTAGCCATCAACTCACTCGCCATAGTATCAGTACATTATATTTTATTGCAAATAAAATAATTACAATCGCAAT
>CAVILU010000211.1:0-3967 GCA_963643535.1 bacterium
GCGCAAAGTCTCGCTTGCCGTCCCGTCTGCCGAGTACAGCCAGGTTATCTCCGCCGCCTCGTTCTGGGTGTAGCTCATCTTGGGCGTCGAGCCTTGTGTGTAGAGGTAGACGGTCTCGCCGTCCACACTTGTCTTGAGAGCGTATCCGTTATACTGCGTCTGGGCTGCGCTCATCGTCGAAAGGGCGGTCATCGCCGCCATTATGGCTATTGTCTTAGTCGATTTCATCGGGTAATTCTCCCTCTTATATACAATTCTGCTAAAGTAAGCAAAATATGCCGAACCCCAATATTTTTTTGCCCCGAACACTCCCGATTTCCTTGATAAGCCGAAAACGAACCAAATCAGTCTTTCGTCATAAGGTTGACATAACCTCTCCAAAAATTAATTTTCAAAGCTCCCCCTAAGAAAAATTCTCTAGCCAAACAGCGCACAGTCTCTTCCCTCCCCCCTCCCCAAAAAACAAAGGAGAAAAAGCCCCGCGTAATTGTAAATTGTTAATTGTGAATTGTTAATTGAAAAGCCCCGGCCAAGAGGCAAAAGTCTCTCAGCCAGGGCGATGTACAAAAATGAATCAAAATCCTTACTTAGTGCAAGCGCAGGGCTTCAACTGCTTGAAGAAGTCATTGCCCTTGTCATCCACGAGGATGAAGGCAGGGAAGTCCTCGACGGTAATCTTCCAGATGGCCTCCATGCCGAGCTCGGGATACTCAACGCACTCGATGCTCTTGATAGAGCTCTGTGAGAGGACTGCAGCCACGCCACCAATGGTGCCGAGGTAGAAGCCGCCATGCTTTTGACAAGCGTCGGTCACAACCTGTCCGCGGTTGCCCTTGGCAATCATGACGAGGCTTGCGCCATTGTCCTGGAACTCATCTACGTAGGGGTCCATACGGTTGGCCGTCGTCGGGCCCATGGAACCGCAAGGATAGCCGTCCGGGGTCTTTGCGGGACCTGCGTAGAGAATCGGGTGGTTCTTGAAGTAGTCGGGCATGCCCTCGCCAGCGTCGAGGCGAGCCTTGAGCTTTGCGTGAGCAATGTCGCGTGCCACGATGATGGTGCCCTTGAGGCTTACGCGAGTCGATACCGGGTATTTTGTGAGCTCGGCGCGTACTGCGTCAATGCCCTTGTCGAGGTCGATCTCGATACCCTTGGTGCCCTCGCCCGGCTTGCGGAGCTCCTCGGGAATGAGCTCAGATGGGTTCTCGTCCATCTGCTCAAGCCAGATGCCGTCCTTGTTGATCTTAGCCTTGATGTTGCGGTCTGCGGAGCAAGAGACGCCCATGCCGATGGGGCAGCTTGCGCCGTGGCGAGGCAGGCGGACAACGCGGATGTCGTGGGCCATATACTTGCCGCCGAACTGTGCGCCGAGGCCAATCTTGTGAGCCTCCACGAGGAGCTTGTTCTCGAGGTCGATGTCGCGGAATGCGCGGCCGGTCTCGTCGCCCGTGGTGGGGAGGTTGTCATAGTACTTTATGGAGGCAAGCTTGACGGTCAGGAGGTTCTTCTCCGCCGAGGTGCCGCCAATGACGAATGCAATGTGGTAAGGGGGGCAAGCCGCAGTGCCGAGGCTCTTCATCTTCTCTACGAGGAATGGCAGAAGCGTGCCCTCGTTCTGGATGGTTGCCTTGGTCATGGGGTAGAAGTAGGTCTTGTTGGCCGAGCCGCCGCCCTTGGCTACCATAACGAAGCGGTACTCGTCACCCTCGACTGCCTCAATGTCAATCTGCGCAGGGAGGTTGCAACGGGTGTTGACCTCGTCGTACATATTGAGGGGTGCGTTCTGGCTATAACGCAAGTTGTCCTGGGTGTATGTGTTGAAGACGCCAAGGCTCAGTGCCTCCTCATCCTCGAAGTCGGTCCAGACGCGCTGACCTTTCTCGCCGTGGATGATGGCTGTGCCGGTGTCCTGGCAGAAGGGGAGGATGCCCTTGGCTGCGGTCTCGGCGTTGCGGAGGAACTGGAGGGCTACGTACTTGTCGTTCTCGCTAGCCTCGGGGTCCTTCAGTATGGCTGCCACCTGGAGGTTGTGCTCGCGGCGGAGCATGAACTCCACGTCGTGGAAAGCCTGCTGAGCGAGCAGGGTGAGGGCCTCCTTGGAGACCTTGAGGATTGTCTTGCCCTCGAAGTTGCCGGTGCTGATGCCGTCCTTGGAGATGAGGCGATACTGGGTGTCGTCCTTTCCAATCTGGAACATCGGCGCGTACTTGAATTCTGGTGTCTGTGCCATGTCTATTTTCGGTTCTTTGTTTCGGATGTGTTGCCGCCGCGCATGCGCGCTCTGTCTTACCCCGAAAAGGCAAGATCTCCGCTCCGCACGGCGATATCTCTGCAAATTTAATCTTTTTGCGCTCTCTTTTTACGCCGCTCTTCCAAAAATGATGCGCACCCGCCGTTAATCTTAATCACTCTTAATAGGGTGGGGCGCGGATTGTGAACGCGCGTGTTCACAATCTGCGTAAAAAGATACAACGGGGAGCGGCACACCAAAAAACAAGGTAGCCGCTCCCCGTAACTATTATGTGAGAGATTTGCCGAAGTGTACGAATGTTTCTGTCTCTTATTGTCGCGGGAGGGGCCTCCTCCCGCTCATTGTCCTCCTTTCTAAGTCCTTAACAGATAGCCCCAATGAATGCCTGACGAGTCTCTGCCGACACCTCCTTGAGTTTGCCGACAGGCACATATTGGTATGGCACGTACTCCATCAGCATTGCCGAAGCGTATCCGCCATCTTTGGTGTACCATGCCTTGAGGCACAGCGGCAGCGTGCCACCGCTGCTCTTGCCGTTCTTCAACGCATCCCATTGCTCGTTCGCAAGTGCGCTGATAACGGCGTTCTTGTCGCTTGCGGCGAAATACAGATTGCGCATCTCGACAGGCGCACCAGTCTGTGTGTCAGTCAGTATCGTGCTGCCGAATGCGGCCTTTACTCCTCCATATATGGCAAGTGTCAAGCCGGCCAAAATCCCAATGTAGAAAATGGCGCCACCGTTAGTTGAGTCGGCAAAAGCTCCAATGATGAGTGCTACGCCAATAATGAAACTGGCAAGGCTGATAGCGCGGACCTTATTGTTTGTCCGCTCCTCAAAACGCGCCTTGAGCTCGTCTGTGAGGTCTTTTGTATTGATTGACATTATTCCTTTTCTTTTTCTGCGCCGCATTTAACATCGTCCTAAAGTCTCTTTTCTGTAAAAGGGGACTGTGTAAATCAATGACGGCAGCTCTGCGAACTCCCGGTATCTCCTGCGGAAAGACTCAAGCCTTCAATGTGCAAAAGCAGAGCCTCCGCAGACCCGTATGAGTCCGCTAATTGTCTAAACTTAAGTAAGTATAACGGATATTCCTCGTCTCGGGGTAAGTCTCTCGCTGCGCTTAAGCGAACCAAGATCCAAGAATAAAATAAGTGCGCAGCGGTAGCCCGAAAACTCAACCCATACCAATGGCGTCGAGAATCAAAAAATCAAATACGAGGAACAAATTGAGCCGCCCTAATCTCTAAATCAGAAGTACGCAGACGCGTGAAAGAAGTGAATGATTCGAGTGAATGATGTGTTTGAATGTCAACAGTCCGAAGCGACTGCGTATCACCGTCGAGTCAATATGCTCGGCAATGACGCGCGCAAACGAACTACGTATGCTGCCGTTCGTGCGTCGCTCCACCGTGACTTGCGCAGGGGCCGTGATTATATTTATGGCTTCGAGAGCTGTCTCGCCTGTCTTTGCCGACAGCCTGAACGAGGCATATATCTGTCCCTTCTCTCTGCCCGTTATCTCGCCAATATCTCCCTTTGCGTTCGCAACCTCGACCGAGATACCGGTTTCCGTTTCCGTCCCGCAATAGGAGAGCAAAGAAGACGTGCCGCCACAAAACCACCCGGCGACGAACCACACAAGGCCCGCCGTAAGAGCAACAACAAAACTATGTAGCGACATCTTTTTCACATCAGCAAATATACATATATAGGTA
>CAVILU010000212.1:0-3035 GCA_963643535.1 bacterium
CGCCTGATTGTAGCTCGAAAGAGGAGTCGCCACAAACAATTACAGCAGAGCGACCTGGCATTTGCTGGTACGAGACTGAGATTTTTTGCGCAACACCAACTTTCATCTTGTATGCGAACCATGTGTCAGTCTCTCGCCAATGTTTATTATCGGCATTGCCACCCGCATTTGACGAGCCTTGCGTGAAACCGTGGTCACTCTCAGGTTGTTGCTCGCCACATACAACAACATCGACCGTTTTTGCCTCAAGGTTCTTACGAGCCTCGTCCAAAATTCGCAATTGCTCCATCTTGTTTTCGTAGTCGCGTTGGCTAAGCTTACGGAAATAGATTTGGTAGCGTCGCTCGGAGAGGTTGACAAATGGGACAAGAGAAATATTAGCATATTTTTGGGGCATAGCGCAATCAATCGACCAGCGCATCGGCTCTTCAGCTTTGTTGACATGGTCCAGGAGATCATTGTCCGCAACAAGCACAGGGACATCACTAAGATCCATCTTGGGGCCGAATGCTATATGGCCACCACGGCTATCGTCGGCATAGAGGCCGGTCTGATTGTCCTTACCGAGATCGGCGGCAAGCACCATTGGGCCATAAAGGAAAGAGTAATAGTCGCTACCGTCGGGCAATTGAGAAACAGCAAGATGCATTGGTAGCGAGACCTTAATTGTATCGTTATCGCCCCAAAGACGATTGACTTCAACGTAACCATCATCACCAGCCACAGTATAAGAATCGTCGCCAATCTCTACATTGAAATCGTCGGACCATTCAGGTTTACGTATTTTCAGAGACCATTGCTTAGGCTTCTTTGAGTGCACAATTATGTTGAGGCTTTCAGTCCATGGGAAATCACCATCGATTTCCACCTCGGCCTTATTCTCCTTCCAATTGAGTTTTGAGGGGAGGAAAGTGTTTACATATAGGGTCTCTTTGCCTTTGTGGGTGTAAATCATCTCACCATAACGGCTGTGATTTTCAATACCAGAACCTACGCAGCACCAGAAACTTGTTTGAGGTTGAGAATAGACACGATAGTGGCCAGGGCGCATCGGGGTAAAGTAGACGAAACCGCCTTGAACAGCATTGATGGAAGAGAGGATATGATTGAGCATAGCCCTCTCGTAGTAGTCCGCATAGGAGGATTTAGGATTTGCGAGAAAAAGCATCTTACTGAGTCGCAACATATTATATGTGTTACAAGTCTCAGGTCCTTGCTCGCTTTCGATCATCGAAGAGAAGTCGTCGGAAGGGTGAAAATGCTCACGCACACTATTACCGCCGATTGAGACAGAGCGTCCTTTTGTAACAATTTGCCAAAAGAAATCGGCAGCCTTTCGCCATTCGGCATCATGGTCGACCTCTGCGATTTTAGCCACACCGATAATCTTGGGAATTTGAGTGTTTGCGTGAAGGCCAGTGAGATTGTCTTTCCCATCAAGCAGAGGATTAAGAATTGCATTATGGGTCAGGCGTCTTGCGAGTTTGAGAAAACGCTGTTCGCCAGTGATGTCGTAGGCATCAGCCATAATCTCATTGAGTCCGCCATACTCACTTATGAGTAAGGACTGAATTTGCTCATCAGAGAGCTTTTGAGCATTTTTCTCAAACCAGGAGCATAAGTTGAGAAATACAGTCTTGGCCTGCAAGTCTCCACCAACTTTGTATGCGTCGCGGAGGCCTGCCATAATCTTGTGTATATTATAGAGTGGGACCCACTTTCCATTTAGGGAGAAAGCTCCAGCATCTATTTTGCCAGCAAAGACATCGGCCCACATCTCTTTACCGGCAGGGACACCGCACAAGTAGCCATCAGGAGATTGAGCACGAGCAAGTTGCTGAACCATATACGTCAGACGTTCCTTGAGACGCTCGTCGCCCGTGGCGGCATACATATGAGCGAGGGCGGATACATAGTGCCCACCGATATGGCCGTCGAGACCTGTATTTTCCCAATTAGGGTAATTCTCGGCCAAGGGTTCGAGACCTGCTTCTTTGAAAAATGGAGCGAGGAGTCTGTCGGCATCGAGCCCCAGAATATAATCCTTCGCCAACATTTGGACGTGAAGGATAGTTGGGGAGGTCACCTTGACATCTGACAAGCTAAATGGCTCCACAGGGTCCTCATTTCCGAAAATCCGTCCTGAGGCATTGGCAGATTGCCACGGGAAGGATAACGCCGCAAGACATGCGGCAAGGAACAACTTTTTATTCATTCCAATGGTTTTGTGGGAGTTATACATTCCGAGACTCTTGTGTGAGCGTGTCGTTTTGCGAGCTCTCTATATTATTCACCTCAGTATTTTGCTCCTCTTTTTGCGCTTTAAGTTCCTCTTTATGCTTACGACGCGCATTTAGTTCATCCATGTAGCCGGCTGTAATAATGCCGGAAGGGAGGGCAACAACAGCTACACCGACAATTGCGGAGACCATACTTATAACACGGCCAATGTTGGATACCGGGTATATGTCACCATAACCGACAGTGGTGAGGGTACACGCAGACCAATATATGGCATCGAAAATGGTATTGAACATAACGCGACCGCCAGAGAGTTCCACCTCATACTCGGCGTTGAACATAATGAGAGCCGTGATGAATATATACGTAAGAGCGAGACCCACAACCGCCAAAAGGGTCGAACCTTCCTTTTTCATTACAGAAATGATAATTTGAAGAGGCTCGTAGTAGCGGATTAGACGGAAGAAACGTAAGATTTTGAGCAGTCGAGAGAGACGGAAAAGTTTGAACGAAGGGCTCATAACCTTTACGGCGGATGGGAGTATAGACAGAAGGTCTATGATGGCGCTAAGAGTAAAGGGGTAGATAATGAAAGCTTTCCAACCTTTATACTTGCCATGGATATCGGCAGTGAACCAACGCAAGAGATAATCTATCACAAACCACGTGAGCGAGATATAGTCAACGAGCAGCAACAAAGGAGTCTGCGTTTTGAACATAAGAGGAATGATGCCCAAGATAATTGCCACGACCATTATGATGTCGTACGCAAAAGATAGCTTGTCCTCCTTGCC
>CAVILU010000212.1:3045-3966 GCA_963643535.1 bacterium
ATATAATAATGATTATATTATGAGAAAAAGCCGCCCCTGTGAAATAGACATAGGGACGGCGAGATATCCAGATAAGGTTACTTCTTTGTTTCGGCAGGGTAAATTGTCATATCGGGCTTGTGGGTGAAAGCATAGATAAGGCTTGCTACACCTATTATCACCATTGGAATGCTGAGCAACTGACCCATATTAAAGGTCATAGCATCCTCGAAAGCCTCCTGGTTCTCTTTAAAATGCTCAATAAAAAGTCGGAAACCGAAAACTGAGATCATAAAAATTCCGAAAAGAGCACCATGGCGAACAATCAGGTGTTTTTTCCAATAGAGGAACCAAAGTAATCCAAAGACACAAAGATAGAAAAGGGCTTCGTAGACCTGCGCAGGGTGGCGCGGGATGAGAGCCTCGTCGGGACGGAGGCGGAGAAAACGGAAAGCCCAAGGGACATCCGTAGGCATACCCACAATCTCCGAATTCATCAGGTTACCCATGCGGATGAAAAAAGCCGCAAGGGCAATGGGGACACAGACACAATCGAGAATCCAAAGCATCGACTTGTGGCTGATATACTTACTAAAAAAGAAAAGGGCAATAATGATGCCAATGGTACCGCCGTGGCTGGCGAGGCCACCTTTCCAAATCTGAAAGATTTCGAGGGGATGCTGAGAGTAGTAGTCCCAGCCATAGAAGAGGCAGTGGCCCAGTCGGGAGCCGACAACAGTAGCAATGATTATAAGGAAGAAAACCTTGTCGAGCATACCGTCAGGAACCTTCTGGTCACGGAACATCTTGTCTGTTATGACGTAACCGAGCCAAAAGGCGATGGCAAAAAAGATGCTGTAATATCTGACGCCCAAGCTCCCGATATGGAAGAGAATGGGATCGACATTCCAATCTATAAAACAAAGAGACATCCCTATAAAT
>CAVILU010000213.1:0-3962 GCA_963643535.1 bacterium
GACCACACCAGTGAGTACGTCCAGGAGGACTGCATCGCATACCTCAGCTGGCTCAAGGGCGAGTTTGGCTATGACGGCTGGCGCTACGACTTCTGCAAAGGCTACAATGGCAAATACGTCGGCATCTACAACGACGCTACCAACCCTTATCTCTCCGTGGGCGAGTATTGGGATGGCTCTTACGATGTTGTAAATAATTGGATTAAGGCCACTGGCCACAAGAGCATGGCTTTCGACTTCCCTATGAAGTACGATGCCCTCAACAGCGGCCTCGCCAAGAATACGTTCAGCAAGATGACGTGGACAGACCAGGATACCAAGGTCAACCGCCCCGCAGGTCTCATCCACCATTCTGCCACAAATGCCTACTCCGTGACTTTCGTCGATAACCACGATACCTATCGCGACGACAACAAGTACACTGGTGACGTCTCTCAGGCCTACGCCTTCATCCTCTCCTCGCCAGGCGTTCCCTGCGTCTTCTGGCCCCATTGGACCAATAAGGTCTACAAGACCAATATTGAGAACATGATTGCCGCCCGCAAGTCTGTAGGTCTCACTAACATCAGTGACGTCCGCGTGACCAAGAGCTCAACCTACTATGAGGCCCAGGCGACAGGCCGCCGCGGCTCGCTCATCTGCCGCATCGGGGCCAAGGCTCCCACGACAGTCCCCGACGGCTACACATTGGCTTGCAAGGGCACCGGCTGGGCCTACTATACCAAGCTCAACTAACCCCGCCCCGCAACTTTCGTATTAGGTTTCGTTTATAAAACCACCCGCGCCGACCATCAAAAAAGCTTGATGGCCGGCGCGGGCTGTTTTTTTGGGGGGGCTATTTTATCAGTGGTCGGAGCAGATACTCCAGGCCGTTGAGCTTAATCTCGTAGAGAGTCTCGAGCAGCATTCCGAGACGGCCCTTGGGGAAGCCTTGAGTCTTATACCAAGAGAGGTAAGGCTCGGGTAGCTTGTAGAGCGGCACGCCTTTGTATTTCCCGTAGGGCATCGGCATGTGCACTATGTCTATCAGTACCGTCTCGTCCATTATTTGCCTTTCTTGAGGTCCTCGACGGCTATGCGCTCGTTCTCGTCCATGACGCGAGTGGTTGCGCCTACGCGGCGGTAATACGTACCGTCCACGTCCATAACGCGCTTGGCGCTGTCGACGTCGACCGTGAAGACGGAGCGGCCATTGTGGTCCTCAAATCCCGTACGGACGTAGAGACTTGCCTCGCCCGGCATATGCTGCCTCATCATGCTGATGAAGAAGTTATTCATTATGTCGCGCGCCTTCTGCTCGTCGTAGATGCTGCTGCCGGAGAGCTCCTTGAAGTCGGCATCTACGCCAACGGCCATGCCTGTGTCGTTTACACCCACGAGGAGGCGGCCACCCTGATAGTTCATCATGCCGCAGACCACGGTGAGCAGCTTGGTGCACTGCTTGTTCTTGTCGGGACGCAAATTGCTGTCGGGCGGGAATACGAGGCTCGTCTTGAACTCAAGGCATGCGCCCTCCTCACCCATAAAGTCGAGGTGCGACACGTCGCGGGTCTCGACACCGAGCAACTCGTTAATCTTGTTGCGAATGCCACGACGCTCCGAGTCGAGCTCGTGGTACTTGAGCACGTTGTATGCCAAGACGAGGCTGGCAATGTCGGCAGTAAGCGTACCGCGACGCTCGGCCATAACCCTCGCGAGGTCGAGGTCCGAGTTCTCCTTGTCCATTCGCGAGATGCAGAAGAGACGCATTATCTGGTCCTGCATGTCGGGGTAGTCGCTTAGTATGTCGCGGCTGCTGAGGTAGTGACGCTCAAACTCCTCGGTGTCAATCCACTGGTTGACGGCATATTGCTGCATGAGGTGGATGAAAATCATGCGGTCATGATATTCGTCTGCCTTGCGCTTGTCGCCCATGGTGAGGGCCATGAGTCGTGCCACGGCAAGGAGGTTGAACGCCTGGGCGCGGTTGGTGGTCAGGTTGCTCTGGCGGTCTATGATGCTCATGAGTTCGGTGAGCTCTGTGCGATCCATCTCGCCAGAGTTCTGCATGTCGTAACCCATGTCGTCGTCGTCCTCCTCATCCTCGTCGTCGTCATCTTCATATACGCCCTCGGCGTAGGCTCGCATAATGGCGCGGAGGCAGTCGCTGTCGGTTATCTCATGGCCATATTCCACGTTGCCCGTTATGATTCCGTCCACCTTGCCGTCGGGGTATACGCGTTGGATTTCTACCATTGCCATCTCGCCATTGCGGAGCTGCGGAGTGTCGTAGTCGCGCGGCACTTTGAGTGAATAGCCTTTCTCGCTTATGAGCAGGCTGTCGCCATTGGCCATGGTGATTGTCATTCGGCAAAGCACCTCATCGCCCTCCTGGGCATATTCACTGACGAAGCCATCCACGAGGCTCGCCATAGTAAATACGCAAGTGTCGTCGTCGCAGACGTAGTCCACGTAGGCGCGGAGGAGCAACTGCTTGCCATCCGGAGTCTGGAAGTCTGTCGTCTGAGCCGTCTTGACATTGTAGTGCACGATATCGCGTGGCGAGATTGAGCCCTCGCCCTTGATTGAGTCGTTCACGATTACGGCGTGGAAGAGTGGGTTGCCGTAGTCGTCGCGTCGGCCGTCGCGGCCAGAGATGCGGATGAAGACTTCGTCGCCCTCCTCGGCATGGATCTTTGCCTTGCGCACCGTGGTGGTTGCTGCTGCTCCATTCTCTTTCTTCGGGTCGAAGAGAGTATCCTCGATGTCGCGCCACATGCGGCGGAGCTCGGTTATGTCGTCCGTGTCGGCCTTTTCGGGGGCTGCGAGGTTTTTGTTTGTCGTGAGGATATGGAAGTTGCGCCAACCGGGCAGACCGGCAGGTAGGACTTCGCGGAGGCGACCCGTGCCGCCAACTTGAGTGATGGTGATGTCGCCGCCAATGACGCTCACCGTGGCGCGCTCTCCTTCATATTTAACCGTCTCGACAGGGCCTGTCAGTAGAGCAGCCGCACCAGTCTTGACGCTTATGATGTCGGCCGAATATTTAAGGTCATTCCAGCTGAATGGTAATATCTGTGGCGCATTGGTCAGAAGGAAGCCGTAAGCCTTGTCGTTGAGCGATTGGCTGGTGGCGGGAGTCGTGCCGTAGAGAGATGCGTAGCGGCAGAGGCGCGACATGAGCATGCGGCGGTTGATGCGGTCCTCTTCTGTGGTGAGGAGCAGCGTCATTGTCATGGCGCGCATGATGTCGGTGACAATCACTTTGTTGTCGCCAAGCTTGATGTCTATTACCTTGTCGGCTTTGTGACTGTTGATGTCGATATATGTCGTCAGCATGTCGAGCAGCGCGTGGCGCAGAGGCTCCTGTCGCCAATCGGCTGTTCCGCGGGACGTGAGTGTGCTGAACATTGTCGGCATCCACTCGGCCATGAGGCTGCGGTCGGTGGCCATGGCGCAAGTCATGACGTGGAGGCGGTGCAGTGGCTCGTAGATGTAACCCGTGCGCGACAGGCTGCTCATTGTGCCCTCGGCATATTGCTCTATCGTGCCCTCCTCAATTTTGGCGAGGGCGGAGTTATATTCGTCGGCGGCGTTGATGCAGCTGGAGAGGTTGCGGCGGAGTCGCTCGGCATCCTGAGTGTCGCCCGTGGCTATGTTACTCTGCTCCAGTATCTCAATGCCAATGCGGCGGAGCTCGCGGAGTACCTCGCGTTGGTGGGATATCTTGCCTACGCGGCGCACCCACTGCGGCATCTGGTCGCGTATTACAGCAATGGTCTCGCTAAGCCAGCCCGGAGCGCTCGCCTCAAGGAGCGTGCGTGCGTCGGCAAAGTCGAGGTGTGTGTTGAAAACGCTAATTCCCCACTTGACTATCGCGGGGCGAGTGCCGAGTTTCTCGGCCAACTCAAATAAGGTCTCTGGAGCAATGAATTTAGAGAAGTTGCCGGCCTCGTCGCGAGTGGCCTCGGCCTCCTCTACCA
>CAVILU010000214.1:0-3951 GCA_963643535.1 bacterium
CCGCCATCATTAGCGGCAGCGTCACGAGTGGCTCTTCCGTAGGCAAGTTCAGTGCAGACGGCGTAGGTGCATACACCTTCACCATCGACCTCACCACCAACTCCTACAACTTCGAGAAGACCGCAAGCCTCTATCCCGACAATCTCTACGCAATAGGCATGGATGATGATTGGAAAACTTGGGTAGACTTCACTACCACCGCAGATGGTATCTACAGCGTCACTCTTACCATTGAGGGATCATCCACTAAGGAGTTCGAAGTATATGCAGACAAAAACTGGGGAACCAAGTATGGTCCCAAGGACAATGACGGCAATGTCACCTCAGGTTCCGATGTATGGAAGTTCTGGGTCAACGAGGGTGGCACGTACGTCCTTACCATCGACCTCACGACGAACACCTACACCATCGTGAAGCAATAAGCCGAGCGGAATAAAGTAATCTGAAACAAAATAGCCCCGCGGCCCCGTCCGCCACGTCACACTGGCGGGAGCGGACGGGCAGCGGCAGGGGCGAGCAAACATCAGAAAATGATGAAGATAAAAAGCATATTGTCGGCGACCGCCATTGCCATGGCGTGCATCACGATGCCAGCGTGCGAAGACGACGTAGACACCAGCACGGTGGAGATAAAGAACGCCAACACATACAAGATATACGACGGCTCGAACAACGATTTTGTAAAAGGAGCTGACGTATCTTGGATTACCGAGATGGAGGCAAATGGCATCAAATTCTACGACGCCAACGGCACAGAGACCGAGTGTATGACCCTCCTCAAGAGCCTTGGAGTCAACTCAATCCGCCTCCGCGTATGGGTAGACCCAAAGGATGGATATTGTGGCAAGGAAGATGTAGTGACCAAGGCCATGCGCGCCAACGCCCTCGGCCTCGACGTGATGATCGACTTCCACTACTCCGACTCGTGGGCCGACCCCAGCTTTCAGACCAAACCTGCGGCTTGGCAAGACCTCTCGTATGAGGATCTCAAGACCGCCATGGCCGACCATACCACCGACGTGCTCACGGCACTCAAGGATGCAGGCGTAACGCCCAAGTGGGTACAGATTGGCAATGAGGTTAGCGACGGCCTCCTTTGGGGCGACGGCAAAGCAAGCACCAATGCCGTAAAGTTTGGCGAGCTCCTCAATGCCGGCATCAGCGCAGCAAAGGCTGTATTCCCCAACATCCTCGCCGTAATCCACGTTCCCAATGGTTGGAACTACAACACCACGAGTTGGCTCATGAGCATCCTCAACACTCAGAAAGTTGACTACGACATCATGGGCGTGTCCCTCTACCCCGAGAATGTAATTGACGACTACGGCACGAAGTACGGCACCGTACTGGATATCGTACAGCTCTGCATCGACAATATCGAGAGCCTCGCAGTCAAGTACAACAAAAACATGATGGTCTGCGAGTTCGGCTTCTCCGTCACCAACCCCGAGATGGGCTACACATGCCTCCATAAACTCATAGAGGCAGGGCGCGAGAGCTCCGTCTTCGCAGGTGTATTCTACTGGGAGCCAGAGAGCTACAATTGGAATAGCTATAACAAGGGTGCCTTCGGATCTGACTACAAGCCCGTAAGGACGCTCGAGGCTTTCAGCGAGTAAAAAAAGCAATGGGGCATAAAACCCCGTCAGCCCCCCAAGGCTAAAATTGTCAGTCCCCGCAGGAACAATAGTTTCCTCCGCAGGGACTGACTTCTTTTTGTCCACTTTACTTATTGCCATTGAAAACCGAAAACGAAGCTGAAGCCCCAAACAACGCAGACAACCACAGACAAAGCATAGAAGCTTCGATTTATAAGTAAGAGCCATAAGTTTTTGGCCTACGCATAAAACCACAAAGCCCACAAAAACGTAGGAAAGCCCGTCGTCCGCAACATTTGGGAATGCGGGCTGTCGCATCACACAAGAGTGAAAAAGCAAGAAATGAAAAAGACAGATACCAAAACGCTCATCAACCAGGGCAAAGAATTCGTAGAGGTAGGACTTTGGAACGTCGACTTGAATAAGAAAGGTCGACTTGCCCGTTGGGGGTATGGCTTCCTGCGCATCGTCGTCATGACCATACGCGAGTTCCTTGAGCAAAAAGCCAGCATCCGAGCATCTGCACTTACATATTACACATTGCTGTCCATTGTACCCGTCCTGGCACTCGCCTTCGCGATATCAAAGGGATTTGGTCTTGAGACACTGCTTACGAACTACATCCGCGAGAGCCTAAATTCAGACGAGGTTGCCAATTACCTCATCAACTTCTCGGACAGTGCGTTGGAGAACGCAAAGAGTGGCGTCATAGCGGGCGTGGGTGTGGCAATGCTGCTTTACTCCGTATTCAAATTGCTTGGCAACATCGAGGCGGCATTCAACACCATGTGGTGCGTACAGAAGTCGCGCGGTATCTTTCGCAAGATAGCGGACTACCTCTGCATCATGCTCTTCGGCCCGATCTTGTTGCTTACGGCCACGAGTGCCACGATAATCTTCAAATCCTCGGTGCGCCATACGCTCACCGGCGAGCTCTCGCCACTGCAGGACGTGCTTCTTGCCATAATGCCCTACGGCATAGCATGGGTGACTTTCACGCTGCTCTACCTCGTGATGCCGAATACAAAAGTCAAGATAATGCCCGCCCTCATTGCGGGAGTCGTCACGGGCACAGCCTTCCAGATTGTGCAGTGGGTATACATCACCTTCCAGATAGGTGTAAACAGCGCCGGCGCGGTATATGGCAGTTTCGCATTCCTGCCGCTCCTCCTGACATCTTTGCAGATAACGTGGACAATAGTCTTGGCAGGCTGCAAAATAGCCTTCTCAATCCAAAACGTCAGCGACTACAGCCTTGAGCATGGAGTGACCGAAGTGAGCTACAATATGAAGCGTAAGCTCTCCGTGGCCATAATGCAACGCATAGCCCATGCATTCAAGTATGAGAAGACGCGCCCCACGGGCATCGACATAGCCAACGAGATGGGCCTCGCCAAGCCACTCTTCTTCAGCCTCATCGAGCGCATGAAAAGCGCAGGGCTCATAGCCGAGCTGGAAAACGACGACGACAAAAGAGACGAGCGCATCTTCATCCCCGCCCTAGACCTCAGCGAGATAACCGCCAGCCGCGTATGCTCGGAGCTCGACAAACAGGGCGACGACGACAAAATGAGCTTCATACGAACCGAAAAATATGACGCCATAGAGTCCGCCGTGGACAAACTTATCAAGGAAGGCGAGCTTAATGCTGAGAACAAACCACTCTCGGAATATTAGTATGGCGGGTTGTGATTATAATCAAGTGCCGAGTTTTGCCAAGAAGCCCATTAATCGAGGCAAAGTTCTTTATAGAGAGCACAAGCACTTGAATTATAATAGCTAAACGGCAAAAAAGTAGTCTGAGCTTGCGTGAAGAAGCAGATGACATAGAAGAAAATTGTATTTTTCTCGCAAAAAAACGGCCTTAGGTATTGCGGAATAAAAAAGAAGCAGTAATTTTGTACCCGCAAACGAGAGACAAACGCCTCTCATAACTGCGAATAGAACACACAGTTATGAAGATGCTCTTACCAAAGCAAGAGGCGCAAGAGACTTGTTTACGTCCTTAGAAATGTTGATACTTTCTTTACACCGGTTTGGGTGAATGTAGAGAGAGAAGCATTAAAAAATGCGCAGGTGGTGAAATTGGTATACACGCTACTTTGAGGGGGTAGTGGTCGAAAGATCGTGTGAGTTCGAGTCTCATCCTGCGCACAACACAAACAATGCGGAAATAGCTCAGTTGGTAGAGCACAACCTTGCCAAGGTTGGGGTCGCGAGTTCGAGTCTCGTTTTCCGCTCCAGACATATTGAAAAGCATTGGTTTCCCCTACCCTTGGGATTGGGTTGAAACGAGCTAATGCGCAGGTGGTGAAATTGGTATACACGCTACTTTGAGGGGGTAGTGGTCGAA
>CAVILU010000215.1:0-1008 GCA_963643535.1 bacterium
GGCGAGGAGTGCCTCGGCGGCGTACTTAGAAATACGGCCATCGTTGGTGTCGAGGTTGGAACCATTGTATGCCGAGCCGGGGATATTGGCAGCGGCGAACTTAAGGTCCTCGAAGATCACCTTGTAGACCTCCTTAGCATCTGTGCGGGGGAGGTTGTCGCTCGTAGGAGCGGTGAGCAGGGGCACATCGCCGAAGAGACGAACCATATCGAAGTAGAGGAGACCGCGAAGACCGCGAGCCTCGCCAATGATTCGGCCGTGAGCCTCCTCATCGCCATCCCAGTTGATCTGGTCACCCGCCTGAATGAGACTGTTGCAACGGAAGATTGCAGCATAGTAATTCTTCCAATCTGTCTGCCAGAGGTCATAGTAACCAGCTGCGGCGCCCATATCGAAACGGTCGATGATGGAGTAGTTGCGGGCATCGCCCACACCGCCACCTGCGAAGCACTCGTCGGAAGCGATCTCGGAAGTAAGGAACATACCGATGCCCTCGTCGCCGAGAGTACGCTGCCAGCCATTGTAGCAACCGATGAGAGCCATTTCGGCAGTCGCGGCGTTGCTGTATGCAGTCTCGCTGTCGAGGTTGGTCTTGCTCGACGTCTCGAAGAACTCGTCGGAGCAGGACGCCAAGCCGAGAGCAAGCGAAGCTACTGCTATATATAAAGCTTTCTGTTTCATAATGATATTCATTTTAATCGCCAATCGTGAGTGAACGAATTGTCAATTAGAACTTGAGGTTAAGACCTACGAGCAAAGTGCGGGGGTGCGGGTAGTAGCCCATATCGACACCCGATACCCAAGACTGAGATGAGTTGCCATCGTTGCCGTTGTAGGAGCCGATCTCAGGATCCATACCGTCGTACTTGGTGAAAGTAGCGAGGTTCTGAACCTGGACGTAGAGGCGGCACTGGCTGAGGTACTTCCAGTCGATGAGGGTCTTGAAGTCGTAGCCGAGGGTTATGTTCTGGATGCGGAAGTAGTCGCCGTCCTGGATGTAGAGGTCGG
>CAVILU010000215.1:1018-1688 GCA_963643535.1 bacterium
TCGGAGAAGTTGCTCCAGTTGCCATTGTCACCATAGAGTACGCGAGGAATCTTGTTGCTGGTGCCCTCGCCGGTCCAACGGTCAAGGATGCGCTTGGTGTAGTTACCCTGTGCGCCAGAGGGACTGCGGTAAGACTGGACAATCTGGAAGTCAGCCGCGCCGGAGGCTACAGCGCTGAGGTCCCAACCCTTCCAGCTAACGCTGAGGTTGACGCCGTAGGTGATCTTGGGGATACCACAACCGAGGTCTACGCGGTCGCTCTCGTCTATGATGCCATCGTGGTTGACATCGATGAACTTGACGTCGCCAGGGGCTACAGAAGACTGTGCGATACCGTTGCCAGCTGCAATCCAGTCGTTAATCTCCTGCTGGTTCTGGAAGATGCCAGCGGTCTTGAGGCCCCAGAAGTAGCCAATCTCATGGCCGTTCTGAGCGCGGTAGAACTCAGGAGCGCTATCGAAAATCTGGTTGGTGTTGCCGTGGATGATACCATCCTCGGTAGGAATCTCACCGACCTCGTTCTTGTTGTAGGCCATGTTGCCACCAACAGAGTAACGGATGCCGTTGGCGAGCTCGTCGCTCCAGTTGAGGGCGACCTCGACACCAGTGTTGGTTACGTCGCCACCATTGATGTAGGGAGCGCCAGTACCTGCGGTTGAGAGGATAGGAG
>CAVILU010000215.1:1698-3919 GCA_963643535.1 bacterium
GGATAGGAGCCTGGACGAGCCAGTCCTTGGTGGTCTTCTTGTACCAGTCGGCAGTGAGGCTGAGTCGGCTCTCGAGCATACGAAGGTCGAGACCGATGTTGAGCTGCTCGGAGGTCTCCCACTGTACGTCGGCATTAGCGAGACGAGAGGTGTAAGAGCCGGTGCTCCAAGCGGACTGACCGCCGCCAGCACCGAAGTTGTAGGTGGTGTTGTCAGTAGAGACAGGAGCGAGGTACTGGTAGCAGTTGATATTAGCGTTACCTACCTGACCCCAGCTGAGACGAATCTTAGCAAAATCGAGAACCTCGCGGGTAGCGTCCATGAAGCTCTCCTCGGAGAATGTCCAACCAGCGGATACGGAGGGGAAGAAACCGAAGCGGCTGTCCTCAGCGAACTTGCTGCTGCCGTCAGCACGGAAGGTAGCGTTGACCATATACTTCTCTTTCCAGTTCCAACCGAGACGGGCGAAGTAAGATGCGCCGCGGGTGCTGTCGTAGGGAGAGCCGGATACAGTCTTGTTCTCAGTGCCGTCAGTATTGGAGAGGTAGGCGTGGTTCCAGTCGTCGAAGCCGGTCACGAGGTCGGTGTTGGAGCCGCCGTTGCCGCCGCCGTCGTACTTGCTCATCTCGGTACCGATGAGTACGTTGATGTCATGCTCGTCGGCAATGGTGAAGTCGTAGCTTGCGGTGTTCTGCCAAACCTGGCTGATGCCGTTGCCGCGGCTCTCGTTTACTTTGGTATTCGTGTAGCCTTGGTTGGTTACTGCGAAGCCATGGTAACCATCCTTGCTGGTGTAGATGGGGGTGTAAGAGCGATACTCGCTACCGCCGTAGCTGATGCCGTAGACGGTCTTGATCTTGAGGTTCTTGATAGGCTCAATCTGTGCGTAGACATTGGCGTCAACCGAGAAGTTCTTGCTGCGGTTGTAACGGTTGAGCATCATTGTGCCGAGAGGGTTGCCATCGCTGGGATTCCAGCTCTCGCTGACGGGCGAGAAGTAGTTGCCATCCTCGTCATAAGCGGGGGTGAGAGGCGAAGTTACGTATGCGCCGCGAATGTTGTTGTTGTAGATATTGCCGGTGCCCATGCCGCGCTGCTCCTTCCAGACGAGGCCGACGTGCTCACCAATGGTAAGGAAACCGTCGTAGAGCTTAGCCTCTGAGTTGATACGGAAGTTGAAACGGTCGTAGTTGGAGACCTGCGAGCCACCGATGATACCCTCCTGGCCCATATAGCCGAGGGAGAGGGCGTAGTTGGCGGTCTTGGAACCGCCAGTGATGGAGAGGTTGTGGCTCTGGGTAACGGCATCGCTGGCGATGATCTCATCGAGCCAATTGGTGTCGTACTTCGAGGTGCCATCCTCATTGAGGAGGTCGGAGTACTTGGAGTCCGTCCAGTCGAAGCCGGCAGCACCACTATTGAGGGAGGCCTCGTTCATGATGGCCATGTACTCGGCAGCGTTGAGGGCGGGATTCTTGCGGTAGACGTTCTGGATGCCATAGTAGCCGTCGTAAGCTACGATGCCCTTGCCTTCCTTGCCGCTCTTGGTGGTGACGAGGACTACGCCGTTGGCGGCCTGCGCACCATAGATAGCAGCGGAAGCCGCATCCTTGAGGACGTCGATACTCTCGATGTCGGCAGGGTTGAGGGTGGTGATGTCGCCGCCGATACCGTCAATAAGGTAAAGAGGCTGGCTGTTGCCGACAGTGCCGAGACCACGGATGGAGACGTTGAGCGCAGAACCAGGCTGACCAGAGGTAGACTGGATGTTGACGCCAGGGGTCTGACCTTGGAGGGCCTGGAGGGCGTTGTTTGTGTTGAGCTTCTGGACGTCGTCGCCCTTGACCTGGACGGTAGCACCAGTCACGAGCTTCTTCTTCTGGACGCCGTAGCCTACGACCACGACCTCATCGAGGTCAGAAGCCTCCTCTTCGAGAACCACATTGAGGTTTGCACCTACGAATGTGACCTCCTGTGTCTTGAAGCCGAGGAAGGAGAATACGAAAGTCGTGTTCTTCTCGGCTTGGAGATTGAAGTTGCCATCGAAGTCTGTGATAGTACCGATAGTGGTACCTTTCACCAATACGGCCACGCCAGGCAGGGGCTGACCATCAGACTTTGAGACAACGGTGCCTTTGGCCGTCTGCGACTGCGCGTATGCCGCCGATCCGACCATGCCTTGCCCCACGGAAAAGAGCAAAGCGAGCAGCCACACCAATAT
>CAVILU010000216.1:0-3265 GCA_963643535.1 bacterium
AGCCAATACTGTGTCGCTTGAGAATGACCTTATAAAGGTTTACCTCTCTAATAAGGGCGGTAAGATTCTCAATGTTGAGATGAAGGAGTATAAGAATTATAAGGATACCGTTCTTTCTATCTACGGTGACGAGAGTGCGACTTCCTTCGGTTTCCCCTTCATCCACAACAATAGAGTCTACAACACCAACGACCTTTATTTCGCATGCGCAGGCGTTTCGCAAGACAATGACTCTACTCAGTCTGTAACTTACGTTCTTAATGTTGGCGACGGAAGCCTCTCTTATAAGTACACCCTTGTTAAGGGACTTTATGAGGTCGGTTTCTCTATGTCGTCTAGTAATCTTGCTGAGAAAATTTCTACGCCGAGAGCTAACGTCGATCTCCTTTGGGCTGTCGATATGCCGGAGCAAGAGAAAGGACGTAAGGCTGAAAGTATGTGGAGCAACGTCTGCTACCGATATGCGGCCGGTGATGTTGAAGACCTCAGCGCAGCAGGTAATGACGATGCTGAGGAAAATATGAATATTGATTGGGTTGCGTACAAGAACCAATTCTTTAGCAGTGTTTTCCATGCTAAGGATTGTTTCGCTGGCGTCTCTATCAAGTCTCAAGCTGGTAATCAAGAAGGTGAGGATTATATCAAGAAAGTCGCGTCGACTCTTGGTGTGAAACTTGACCTCCGCGGAGATAACAGTGCCGAGTTCCGCTTCCTTTTCCTCCCCAATTATTTCTACACTTTGGAGAGTTATGAGGATATGGAACTTACCAAGTTGCTTCCTCTTAGCTGGGGCATTTTCCGTTGGATTAATGAGTACTTCATTATTCCTCTGTTCAAGTTCCTGGAAGGTGTGTTCTCTAGTTATGGTGTGGTGATTCTTATTCTCACCCTCATAATAAAGCTCATACTCTTCCCCTTTACCTTCTCTTCTTTCAAGTCTCAGGCCAAGATGCGTGTCCTCAAACCGCAAATGGATGAGATTAACAAGAAGTATCCCCCAGAGAAGGCTATGGAGCGCCAGCAGGCTACAATGAACCTCTATAAGAAGGCTGGCATCAACCCTATGGGTGGCTGTCTTCCTATGCTTCTCCAAATGCCTGTTCTCTTTGCTGCGTTCCGTTTCTTCCCCGCGGCTATCGAACTCCGTGGCGAGTCTTTCGCTTGGGCGGACGACCTCTCAACCTACGACTCTATCCTCGACCTTCCTTTTAGCATCCCGTTCTATGGCGACCATGTGAGCCTGTTCTGTTTGCTTATGTGCGTAACTCAGGTCATCTACACCAAGTTCACGATGCAAACTCAGAACACGTCTTCGATGCCCGGTATGACGTGGATGATGTACCTTATGCCAGTGATGTTGTTGTTCTTCTTCAACGACTATCCCGCTGGCCTCTGCTACTATTACTTCGTATCTACTCTCTTTACCGTCCTTCAAACGACAATAATCAAGGCGTTCTTCATTGATGAAAAGGCAATTCTCGCTCAAATTGAGAAGAACCAGAAGAAGCCCGCCAAGAAAGGTCGCTTCCAGCAGTATTATGAGCGTAAAATGAAAGAACTCGAGCAGCAAGCTCGTCAACAGGGACGCAAATAGTCTCTTTTGATTAAAAAGGTAAAGCCCGGTGCAACCGCATCGGGCTTTTTGCTTGTCTGAGAAACTGCTAAATATGCATAAATCACAGAAAAACGATAGGTGAAGCCTTGATATTTGGAAATGATTTAATAGCTTTGCACTCGATTTTTCAATCCATAAAGTCTAACAACTAATTAGTCAATTTATTTCAATGAGTGAAATGCAGCAGGGCGTCGAAAATTTCGATTGGGATGCCCTTGAGAATGGCGGTATCGCCAGCAGCGCAGCAGAGAAGGCTCAGCAAGAGGCTGAGTATGACAAGACTCTCTCTACGCTCAAGGAGAAGGACGTTGTCGATGGCGTCGTAATCTCCCTCAACAAGCGCGAGGTCGTCGTTAATGTCGGCTTCAAGTCTGACGGCATCGTTAGCCGTAACGAGTTCCGCTACAATCCCGATCTCAAGGTCGGTGACAAGGTAGAGGTCTACGTAGAGAATCAAGAGGACAAGAACGGTCAGCTTGAGCTCTCTCACAAGAAAGCACGCGCCATCCGTGCATGGGACAGCATCAATGCAGCTCTCGAGAACGACGAGATCGTTAAGGGTTACATCAAGTGCCGTACCAAGGGTGGTATGATTGTTGACGTATTCGGTATCGAGGCTTTCCTCCCCGGTTCTCAGATCGATGTCAAGCCCATCCGCGACTACGACATCTTCGTCGGCAAGACCATGGAGTTCAAGGTTGTTAAGATCAACGCTGAGTTCCGCAATGTCGTCGTCTCTCACAAGGCCCTTATCGAGGCCGAGCTCGAGCAGCAGAAGAAGGAGATCATCTCCAAGCTCGAGAAGGGTCAGGTCCTCGAGGGCACTGTTAAGAATATCACCTCCTACGGTGTATTCGTTGACCTTGGTGGTGTCGACGGTCTTATCCACATCACCGACCTCTCTTGGGGTCGTGTTTCTCATCCCGAGGAGGTCGTTTCTCTCGATCAGAAGATCAACGTCGTTATCCTCGATTTCGACAACGAGAAGAAGCGTATCGCTCTCGGTCTCAAGCAGCTCACTCCTCATCCTTGGGATGCGCTTGACGCTAACCTCAAGGTCGGTGACCGTGTCAAGGGCAAGGTTGTCGTCATGGCTGACTACGGCGCATTCGTCGAGGTCGCTCCTGGTGTCGAGGGCCTTATCCATGTTTCCGAGATGTCTTGGTCGCAGCACCTCCGCAGCGCTCAGGATTTCCTCAAGGTCGGCGAAGAGGTCGAGGCTCAGATCCTTACCCTCGATCGCGAGGAGCGCAAGATGTCTCTCGGTATCAAGCAGCTCCATCCCGATCCTTGGATGAACATCGAGGAGAAGTACCCCATCAACTCAAAGCACACTGCAGTTGTTCGCAACTTCACCAGCTTCGGCATCTTTGCAGAGCTTGAGGAGGGTATCGACGGCCTCATCCATATCTCTGATCTCTCTTGGACCAAGAAGATCAAGCATCCCAGCGAGTTCACTCAGGTTGGTGCTAACATTGATGTTGTCGTTCTCGATATCGACAAGGAGAACCGTCGTCTCAGCCTCGGTCACAAGCAGCTCGAGGAGAATCCTTGGGATGTCTTCGAGACTGTATTCACTGTAGGTTCTGTCCATGAGGGCACCATCACCGAGATGGTAGACAAGGGCGCAATTGTTGCTCTTCCCTATGG
>CAVILU010000216.1:3329-3895 GCA_963643535.1 bacterium
TCCCTACGGCGTTGAGGGCTTCGCTACTCCTCGCCACCTCATCAAGCAGGATGGTACTCAGGCTAAGGTCGATGAGAAGCTCTCCTTCAAGGTCATCGAGTTCAGCAAGAACCAGAAGCGCATCATCGTTTCCCACTCTCGTACTTTCGAGGAGGGCAAGGGCGACGACAAGGATCGCAAGCCCCGCGCAAAGAAGGCTCAGGCTGGCACTGGCGCTGCTGTCCGTAAGCAGGTTGAGGCTAAGGAGGTCACCACTCTCGGTGACATCACCAACCTCGCTGCTCTCAAGGGCAAGCTCGAGGCTGCTGAGAAGAAGAACGACTAAGTCTCTCTAAGTTGAGAAAAACTTTAGTCTACTTCAAGTAGTAAGATAAGCTCTATGCGGGCTAATATTAGCCTGCATAGAGTTTTTTATTTTTCTCGGCTTTTTCTCGTCACTTTCCTGCTTTCCTTGCGTAAAAGTGTGGAGACTTAAAGTCTGGCTAACTTATTGAAAACTTACAATCAGTTCCCTTATGTCTAATTTTACAACAGAGAACAAGGACGGGTTTTCTATTGTGTATATG
>CAVILU010000217.1:0-3853 GCA_963643535.1 bacterium
ACCTCAAGGCTGTCCGCGAGAGCACCGAGCAAGAGCAATATGACGGCATGCTCGTCTTCGCGGCCGACCTCTCTTGCCCGCTCAGCCGCACGCAGATGGCGGTCCTCACCCGCGGGCTCAACCGTCTCTCGTCCTTCCAGCCCACAGTACTCCTCTGCCGCCACCGCGACGAGGCGGGCGGGACTCTCCTCTCCATTGCCACCAACGAGCGCGTGCCCTACGACAACAAGTGGTGGGCCGACAGCGTCGGCTGCCGCATCCTCGGCCGCGTCTCGCTTTTGCAGGACGTCAACTGCCTCGCGCCACACACGGGTCACCTGGACATCCTCGCCTCGCTCGCCGGGCAGGAGTGCCACACCTTCGACGAGCTCTACGCTCACTGGATGAAGACCTTCAGCACCGAGCTGCTGACCAACAAGTTCTACGCCGACCTCTACCAGTGGTACGCCTGGGCTACGCAAATAGCCAAGTTCCCCAACGACCTCGACACCCTCGCCGACGACCAGGCCCTCAATCCGCAGTCCTGCCTCCGACTCATCACCCGCCTCATCTTCGTCTGGTTCATCAAGCAGAAGAACCTCGTCCCGGACGCCATATTCAACCCCGCATATGTTGGAGATCACTTCGTGGCCGAGTTCGACCCCGAGTCGAAGTCCTTCTCCCACCCCTTCAATCCCAACGCCCTCGACCCCGACAACAAGTACAACAGCACATACTACCGCCTCATCCTCCAAAACCTCTTCTTCGCCACCCTCAACTGCCCCATCAGCGAGGCCGACGGCGAAAAGACCGTTACGCGCCGGTTCAAGGACAACAGCAAGACCTACCAAGGCAAGAACGAGGCCTACGGAGTGAAGAATATCATGCGCTACCACGATGAGTTCCGCTCAGCGGAGGCCGCCGATGAGTTCCTCGCACTCATGAACAGTAGCGTGCCTTTCCTCAACGGCGGACTCTTCCAGTGCCTCGACCGCGAGATAATAGTGGACCAGCAAACGGGAAAGACGCAATGGTTCTACATGGATGGTTTCTCGGAAAAGCGCGTCAGCCGCGACTCACTCTACATCCCCAACGCCCTCTTCTTTGGCGACGGAACCGAGCACCGCGGCATTATCGACATCCTCCAGAGCTACGTCTTCACCGTCGAGGAGAGCACGCCGCTCGACCAGAGCGTAGGCCTCGACCCGGAGCTTCTCGGCAAGGTATTCGAGAACCTCCTCGGCACCTATAACCCCGAGACCCAGGAGACGGCGCGCAACCAGAGCGGCTCGTTCTACACCCCCCGAGCCATTGTACAGTTCATGGTCAACGAGTCCCTCGAAGCCCACGTGCGCCAACAGGTGACCGACACTGTGGCCAACAAGCTCCGGGACCTCATGACCTATGCCGACGACGAGGCCAACGCAGCCCGCTTCTCCGACCAGGAGAGGCGCGACGTCCTCCGCTCGCTCTACGACTGCCAAATCCTCGACCCCGCCTGCGGATCGGGAGCCTTCCCCATGGGTTGCCTCCAGCAGATGGTGCACATTATCGGCGCTCTCGACGCCGACAACAAGATGTGGCGCGAGATTGTCAAGGCCGAGATGGTGAACGGCACCAACCGGGCCTGCGACGTGGACGACCAGGAGGAGCGCGCCCGCGAGCTCCGCGACCTCGACGCCACCTTCGAGAACCGACTCAACAACCCGGACTACGCACGCAAACTCTACCTCATAGACCACTGCATCTATGGCGTGGACAAGCAGACCATTGCCATCCAGATATCCAAACTCCGCTTCTTCATAAGCCTCGTCGTGGATCAGACACCCGACCCACAGAAGCCCAACTTCGGCATCCGATCCCTCCCCAACCTCGAGGCCAAACTCGTGGCCGCAGACACCCTCCTCTCCGGCAAACTGCGCAACTTCGAGGACAGCGAGGCCCGACTCTTCCGCAAGAAGGACCCCGGGCTCGCCGCACTCGAGGAGGAACTCAAGCAGATCCGCAGCAAGATATTCTACGTCGCCAAACGCTCGCAGAAGAAGAAACTCGAAGAGAGGGAGGCTGAACTCCGCAAAGCGATAAAGGACGACCTGCTCCTCCACGCCCAGACGCCCGACCAGGAGCAGATAGACAAGTGGAAAGCCCAGATTGCCAAGAGCACCGAGGAACTAAAGCTCTATGCCGGCAAGAAGATTGAGGAGAGGCGCGTCTCCACCACCGGCAACCTCTTTGCGCAAGACGAGGGCCTGGGCGTCGAGATTATCCAGGTGGACGTCAACAAGGACAAGCGGAAAGAGATAAAAGAGACCATAAAGCGTTGCGAGAAGAGCATCGAGAAGGAGCAGAACAAGACCCTCTCCAAGGGCTACGAGGAGGCCATAAGCCAATTCGCCGACTGGAACCCCTATGACCAGAACGCCGTGGCCGAGTTCTTCGACCCCGAGTGGATGTTCTGCATGAAAGACGGCTTCGACATCGTCATCGGCAACCCGCCCTACATCCAGCTCCAGAACAACGGCGGCGAGCTCGCCCGCCGCTACGAGTCCGAACATTACGAGACCTTCGCCCGCACGGGCGACATCTACAGCCTCTTCTACGAGCGCGGCTTCGACCTCCTCCGCCGGGGCGGCCACCTATGCTACATCACCAGCAACAAGTGGATGCGCGCCGCCTATGGCGAGGCCACCCGCGGATTCTTCGCCACCAAGACCGACCCGCTCATGCTCGTCGACTTCGCCGGTGTCAAGATCTTCGAGTCCGCCACGGTGGACACCAACATCCTCCTCTTTGCCCGCCCCGCCGCTAACGCCGACACTGCCAACCACGGCCAGACCCTCGCGGCCGTCACCACCAAGGAGAACCGCCACCAGGTTTCCAACCTCGCCCAGTTCGTGCGCCAAGCCGGCTCGCGCATGGCCTTCGCGTCTTCCGACGCATGGGTCATCCTCTCGCCCATCGAGCAGAGCATCAAGCGCAAGATCGAGGCCGCGGGCACGCCCCTCAAGAATTGGAACATCGAAATTAACTACGGAATCAAGACCGGCTACAACGACGCGTTCATAATCTCGACCGAGAAGCGCGACGAGATCCTCGCCGCCTGCGCGGACGACGACGAGCGCTCCCGAACGGCTGAACTTATTCGGCCAATTCTTCGCGGCAGGGATATTAAACGATATGCTTATGAGTGGGCGGGACTGTGGGTGATTTACATACCTTGGCATTTCCCTTACCAGTTTGACGACACCATTTCAGGAGCGTCAGACAAAGCAGAAGCAGCATTCAAAAGTCAATACCCTGCTGTGTACAACCATATGCTTTCGCATAAAGAACAACTGTCAAAACGGAACAAAGCAGAGACGGGAATTCGTTACGAATGGTATGCTTTGCAACGTTGGGGTGCTGATTATTGGCGCGAATTCGACAAGCAAAAGATTGTGTGGACGCCAGTCAATTCTGAATATCGTTTCTGCATCATTCCTGAAGGATATGTATTCAACAATTCTTTGTTTATGATAACAGGGCAAGAAGATAAGCATAATTTTCTTTGCGCAGTACTCAATTCCTCTTTGTTTCGCTTCTATTTCAGACTCACCCTTTCAAAAGGAGCCTATGCGTATGGTTCGCGTGAATTCTTCGCAGGAGTACCCGTTATTCAATCCATTCCAAGCGAAATCCTTGCAACACTAAAGCCTTATCTCAAAGCTCCCGAAAAGCATCAAGCCGAGATAGATGCGCTTGTCTATAAGCTTTATGGCTTGACGCGTGAGGAGGCGGACTACATAAGCGCGCTCGGCTCCGATTCCCAATCCTCCCCCTCAAAATAGAATTTCCTTATAGTTGGATAGAACACATTGACCGCGGCGGTTTTTCC
>CAVILU010000218.1:0-3844 GCA_963643535.1 bacterium
GACCATAGCGAGGCTGTAGCCCTTGTTGGCAAGAATCTCCTCGTCTATCTCCTTAATATACTCATAGTCGACCTTGAAGCGGGTCCACTCGGAATGTTCTGATACCTCCTCTACGACAGCCTTTGCCACGAGATTTTCGTTCGTGAGGACGTCTTTGCCAGTCAAGATCACTTCATTGCCGTCGGCATCGACATTGCGATATATGACAGAGTAAATAGAGCCTTTGTCCACACGGCCTTCAATGACCTTGGAATCCTTGTCCGTAAAGACCTCGCCGGGGGTGTACTTAAAGTAGCCGAGGAAAGTCTTCGGCGCAATAGATGTCGGGCGGCCGAAATGCGTGGCCGTGAGAGCGTCCTGAAGAGCGCTCTTGGTGTCGAAACTACCAATGAAGAGGTTGCCTGCGGCGAGAGGCATCTTGAAAAGTCTACCTGCCGTGCCTGTGGACATTGTCACGAGGCGGACGCCCTTGCCCTCGTAGCCCTCGTCCAGGACTACCGTCGGGTATTCGTCGAGCGCGGCATTGGAATGGAGGATTGAGTAGCCTGCGTTGGCGGTGGACCAGTTGTTGAGGGCCACGCTATCGGCAGAGTAGTCGGTCCAAGAGTAGAACTTGGCCTTGCTGTTCTCTACGACGTATGGGTGCTCGAAGTCGAAGAAAAGGACCTCGGAGGTGTTCTCGTTCTCAACGACAAAAGTCACAGTGTACGTGCGGCTATATGCGCCATCCTCGGACGTTACGGTATACGTCACAGGGCCTTTGGAGAAATCTTGCACTGAACCATTCTCGGGCACGACAGTCGCTCCGGGAGTGGTAGTGAAGTTCAGGACGAGGGCCGAGACATCTGTCCTTGGGCGGACTTGGAAAATGATTTTATCTTCGATAGACGAGACTGTCTTAAGGGTATCCTGCTCACGGTAAAAGACTTCGAGAGGCGAGTTCATCGAGACATATGCGGACTCGATATCGCACTCGGCATTGAGTGGCTCATCCTTAAAACAGCTGGAGAGCATGGCCGCGCAACCGATTGACATGACAACGGGGATGCGGAGCCGATGGAGAAATTCTGACATATTTAGAGTTGCTTTACTAATTACGAAAGTAGCAAAAAGTAGGCAATGATGAAACCAATTTTACAAAACAATGCAAAAATTGGAGTTTTCGCGCAACAAGAGTTAACATCTCATTTTTATAATTATATTAGCGGAAAGAAAAAATGCCCCCATTATAGAACCTCCACAGCAATAGACGCCATGAAAGTCAAAAAGAGAATCAAAGACTTGAAGACTTCGGCCGTTAGCCGACTCAAGCAGATGAAACATGGGCAGATGAGCCTGCAAGTCAAGATGCTGTTCCTGCTCAGCGTATTTGCGGCCACTCTTGGCGGCGTCAATATCCTCAACATGGTAGTTGGCGCACAGTTGATCTTTGGCGACCACTACGCATCGCAGCTCGCCAACGCCACAATTGGCGTGCGGTCCGACATTGTAGAGGGTTCGTCGGCCGTTGAGACTTTCATGGACGGACTGGAGCAGACTCACCCGACAGAACTCGACACGCTCCGCAGAGGCTACCCCGACCCTATTGCCGAGGTGCTCAACGAAGTCACCACCACGGCTGCGTATTACGGCTATTTCATCACGCGCCCCGATGGAACCGTCACAGCATGCTCCGACGGCAACACCGGCCTCAACACAGGTATGATTGCCACGGAGGTCATCGACGAGATGGAGGGCGGACGTTTCAAAGGCATTGCCAACGTTTGTAATTTTGGACTTTGCCAAATCGTGGTCCGCACAATCAATCAGAAGGACGGAACTCCCGCGGCCAACATTGGCGTGATCCTCAGTAACCTCTCCGACTCGTCGTTTATCGACGGACTCAAGACACGCTACCAAGTTGAGGTAGGCTTAGTAAGAAATGGCTCTTTCACGCACTCGACAGTCCGGGCGGACAATGGCGAGCGACTAACGGGAGTCCACATAGACGACACCGAAGTAACAGACACACTATATAAGGCCCACAAGACATTTGAGGGCCGCAGCGAGATTGCCGGCCGCGGATTCCGCGTTATCTACGCCCCCATAATCAATAAGCAGGGGCACGTGACGAATACACTATTCACTGGCATCGAACTCTCTCGCGCACAGACGCTCATAGGCTACCTTACTCTCGCCATGTTCCTCGGAGGATGGCTCTTCAGCACCATTGTGATTGCCGTAGTCTTCATACACGTCCGCAAACACATAACCACCCCCATCCGCAGCGTCTCGGAATCAGCCCGCCTAATCGCAGAGAAAGACCTCACGCATGACGTGACGCTATTCACCACAGGCGACGAGATTGAGGTACTGGCCGCCAGCGTATACGACATGCAGGACAGCCTCCGCGACACCCTCGAAGAGGTCCAGGAGGCAGCCAACGCACTGCGCACGCAGAGCCAAGAGATTTCCCGCGCGTCGCTCGCCATCTCCGACGGAGCCAACAGCCAAGCCTCGTCACTCGAAGAGATCGCATCGTCGGTGGAGGAGATGACTTCCATAATCTCTCAGAACACAGAGAACTCCAAGAAGACAGACCACCTGATGTCCGAGTCGGACAAGGCCATAGCCAACATTACCGAGATATCGTCGGCCAGCATGGCGGCATCCAGGAAAATCGCCTCGGCCATCCGCAACATTAACGCCCTCGTAAGCCAAACCAACATCCTCTCGCTCAACGCCTCTGTCGAGGCAGCGCGAGCAGGGTCGCAAGGCAGGGGCTTCGCGGTAGTGGCGCGCGAGGTGGGACGACTGGCAGAGCAGACAAAGGGCACCGCCGCTTCGGTATCCGAGACCGCTGAGGCCAGCATAGAGGCAGCCGAAAAGGTGGATGCCAAACTCGACGAAGTGACACCACAGCTCCACGAGGTGGCCGACCTCATGAAAGAGATTACCGCCTCCAGCATTGAGCAAGGACAAGGTGCCGAGCACATCAACACGGCCATAGCCGAGCTCAACAAGACAACCCAGCAGAACGCCGCCGGAGCAGAGGAACTCGCCGCAAGCGCAGAGGAACTGGCATCGTCGGCCGACATCCTTAATCAAGTCGCCATGCAGTTTAAGGTGAAGTGAATTCAATCGACAATTGCATAGGGAAATACCCTAAGCCCGTCCGTCCTGATTTTTCCGATTGGGGCGGACGGCTTTTTTTGTTCGGAGAGTGCAGGTGTATGCCGGGATTCGGACAAATTCAGTGAAATCCAGATAGCACAGAAAGAGCCAAGCGGCAATATCAGCGAAATCCGCAGCATCTGCGTTCAAGAAAAAAATATTGGCTCATTTGTAGTTTAAGCAGAGAAGAGTTTGTTGTAGCTTCGCAAATAAAAAAGCGAATGCAAAACTTTGCGGCAATTGATTTCGAGACGGCCAATGCGCAGCGTTCCAGTGTATGCAGCGTGGGAATAGTCGTGGTGCGAGGTGGGAAGATTGTAGACAAATACTACAGCCTCATCCACCCCGAGCCGGACTATTATTCATATTGGAACACGAAAGTCCACGGCCTGACAGACAGCGACACTGCCGACGCTCCACTTTTCCCCAATGTATGGGCTGAGATCGAACCCCACATTGCCGGCCTGCCACTCGTGGCCCACAACAGCCCGTTCGACAGGAGTTGCCTTATGGCCGCATTCCGCACATACGGCATGGACTATCCCGACTATGAATTCCACTGCACCCTCCAAGCCGCGCGCCGAAAACTCAGAGACACCCTACCCGACCACCAATTGCACACCGTAGCCGCCTACTGTGGCTACGACCTGACAGCACAGCGTTATGTCGCGGCCAACAAAAACAGAAGAAG
>CAVILU010000219.1:0-3828 GCA_963643535.1 bacterium
ACATACATCCGGCAGCCACTGTCAGACTGCTCCAGGCAAGTGGTTTGGTAAGGAAAATTTACCAGAAACGTATCACGGGCCTCGAAAACACATTCGGTATGCTCACCGTCAACATAGCCCTCAAGCCAGGCACGGTGAAATATCAGAACCGCAACCTCTTTATTTACAAAGAGAACGGAGTATGGCATCTGCACGAGAAACTTAGTGAAGGCGTGCGTGCCCTCATGGTAAGTTTCATGCCGCCAACCGACGGAGGTGAGTATGCCACAGGCATCGACCTGCTGACCCCGATGAAATGGGAAGACGTAAGCGGATGGTTTGGCACGAAAGTTGGATGCAGAGGAAATGACTACACGGAACTCAAGGAACGAGTAGCCAACGAATGCATAGCTCTTGCCGAGACAAAGATACCCGGCCTCAGCGAAGCAATAGAAGGCAAGTGGATAAGCACCCCGCTCACCTACGCCGACTACACGGGTACGGAAAACGGCTCGGCATACGGCATCCGCAAGGACTACACCGCGCCCATGCTCACAGTCCTGACTCCCAAGACCCCCGCAGCCAACGTATTCCTGACAGGGCAGAGCCTCAACCTACATGGCATATTGGGAACATCGATGACATCCATGTTCACGTGCGCCGAGGTGGTAGGAATGCCGACCGTTGTAAGCCAAATTAACTCATAGCGCAAGCCGCAAGGCGGACGCAATATAAAACAAACGCAGACAATCAAAATGAAAAAACTTGGACTGATAGCCATCGCGGCAGCACTCCTCATCCCCACCTTCGCCAACGCTCAACTCCAGAAAGCCAGCGGCAACGCCGACGTGACCAAGGTGCAGGAAGCAAACAAGAAAGTAACCACCATCCAGTGCCCCTTCACCCGCACCACAAAAGTTGCCGCCATCAAGGACGCAACCACTTCAGAGGGAACATTCTACTTCGAGAACCCTAGCAACCTCGCAATGAAATACTCGGACGGCGAGATGTTCGTAGTGACCACCGACAATGTATCTCTCACCGTAGGCGGCAAGGCCCGCACTCTCCGCGCCGGGAACCACCACGTAGAGGAACTCGCCGGCACGCTGCTCTCCTGCGTCAAGGGCGACCTCTCCTCAATCAACGGCACCCTCAAGAGTACTAAGACTCAAGGCAATAACATTATCTTCAACATAGCTTCGGAGATGAAGGTTGGCCGCAACGAGATTAGCACCATCGAGCTCTCCTACAACAAGAAGGACCTCACACTCACGAGCCTCAAACTCGTAGAGAAAGACGGCAGCTACACTCTCTACACCCTCAAGGATAAGACCCTCAACAAGAGCATCGACGCCAAGAACTTCGAGCACGCAAAGGCAAAGAAAAAGGCCGGCAAGAAGTAAAGTCGAGAACACTAAAATAAAAGAAAAGAAAAAAGCCGCCTACGCCAAAAGCGTAGGCGGCTTTTTTTGTTCTCCACTTTAGTCCCTCCCCAGATGGATATTTGCAGCGGAAATCTTCAGGGCAGCGCACCACGCAACATACCAACTGATGCATACTTCGCAAAAATTGTGGGAAAACTCCAAAAGTGTTATGGTAGGTTAAGACAGCGAGCACACTATTAGTTAACTCTAAACATATTAGAGGCAAAGAGATATCGCAGAGAAAAAAGAAAATACTACATTTGCGTACCGAAAAATGTAAGTTGGCGCAGCGGGGATAGATAGCCTCCGCACGACAACGAGACTGGAACAAAACAGGATCGAAAATGAAATTCATAACGACGCTGGCCCTGCTTGGCGTGGCCGTAGCCGCTGGAGCACAGCAGCAGGTGCTCACTCTTGACGAGTGCCGCGAAATGGCGCTCAAGAACAACCACGAGATAAAGGCCGCCCAGAGCAAAACTGAGAGTGCGGAGTACACCAAGAAGAGCTACAAGGCGAACTACCTGCCGAGCCTCACGCTCAACCTTACCGGCGCATATAGCACGCTCAAGGGCGATAAGGACGTAGACGTAGCCCAAAATCTTCCAGTCACAAAACCTGACGCCAACTATCAGGCTCAGCAATTCCGTATGGACCCCACATGGCTGATACCGAACCTCGTAGGCTACGCATACATGCCCCTCACAGGTTCAGTTGGTTTCGAGACGGGCCCCATGTTCCTTGCCAACCTCACACTCCAGCAGCCTATCTACATGGGCGGCAAGATTGCCAACGCCAGCAAGATGGCAAGCCTCGCGGTAGAGGCATCGGAGGCCAACGAGACTCTAACCGAGGCCAACGTCATCGAGAGCACCGATCAGGCTTATGCCCTCGTAATCAAGGCCAAAGAGATGCAGAAGGTGGCCCAGAAATATAACGACGTGCTCCGCGAACTTATGGACAACGTCACCAAGGCCAAAAATCAGGGAATGAAGACCGGCAACGACGTACTCAAAGTGCAGGTCAAGCTCAACGAGAGCGAACTGAACATGCAGAAAGCATCGAATGCAGTAACCCTCGCCAAGATGAACCTCTGCCACAAGATAGGCATGGACCTCGCGTCGGACATTGACGTGGCCGATGAATATCCCGACATCGAGACCAAGGAGGGCAGTGTAGAAGCTCGCCCCGAGAGCAAGATGCTAAACAAGAAAGTGGAGGTTGCCGAGGCTAAGACCAAAGTACAGCGTTCGTCCATACTCCCCGAGGTCGGCCTCATGCTTATGGGCTCCTACGTCAACGCCATTGACGTCACCGGCAACATGGCAGGCGCAGAAATAGACGAGCGACTCTTCAACGACGTGGCATTCACGGCACTCTTAAACGTAAAAATACCCCTCTTCAACTTCGGCAAGGACGCTAATAAGGTACGCTCGTCGAAGTGCGAACTTGAGCAGGCACGCCTTGAGCGTCAGAACCTCACCGAGCAGATGGAGCTCGAGATGCAGCGTTCAAGCAACGTACTCAACGAGGCCGAGAAAGAGCTCGTAGTGGCCAACAAGAGCCTTGAGCAGGCAGCGGAGAACATGCGCTCCAGCAAGAGCCTCTACGACAATGGCTACGAGACCCTCTCCGACTACATGGAGAGCCAGGTACTCTGGCAGCAAGCCATGGCAGCCAAAGTCGACGCGCAGTTCCAGCTCTACCTCGCAAAAGTGGACTACAACCGCGCAAACGGCACACTCGTAGAGTAGTAAACAGAAGTGGGAGCCCCCACCCTGCCGACACGAACCGACATAAGGAAACGAAATGAAGATTGACCCCGAGATACTCACCTTCCTCAGAGCAATAAAGGTCAACAATAACAAACCATGGTTCGACGCCCACCGTGCTCAGTATGAGCAGGCAAGGGCGTCGTTCCTTGTTTTCGTTGGCAAGTTTATAGAGATGGTGCAGGTAGCCGACCCTGGAGTCGGCGACCAAGAGCCCAAGCAATGCATATACCGTTTCAACCGCGACATACGGTTCTCGCCAGACAAGAGCCCGTATAAGCGGCACTTTGGCGCATTTGTATGCCCTGGCGGGCGCAAGAGCATCTTGCCAGGCTACTACCTCCACATAGAGCCAGACAACATGTTCTTCTGCACAGGCAACTACGGATTGCCCTCCGACATGCTCAAACGCCTTCGCACCGAGATATGCAACTTCCCCGAGGACCTGGAAGCCATACTTGAGCAGAAGGAATTCAAGAGCCGCATGACACTCTGGGATGAGCAGAAACTCAAGACATTGCCGCGCGGATACGAGATAGACCCGCAATATGCGGAGTACCTCAAGTTCAAGAGCCTCAATGCTAAAGTCGATTATACCGAGGCGGAGATAACGTCGGAGAACTTCAGCGACATACTTTGCCGCGACATAGAGA
>CAVILU010000220.1:0-3783 GCA_963643535.1 bacterium
AGCATAGGGCGGCAGCCACGCTCTCAAGAGTATAAGCAGGGGAAAAACGGAAGCCTAAAACAGCGCAAAGCAAAACACGCCACGCCGCCATCGATCCACCCCACCCCATTTTCACAAAAAAAACGAGACAAAAAAAGTCCGCCGCGGCAAAGCCGTGGCGGACTTAATTATTTGGTAGACTTACCGTCTAAGCTTATTTGAGCTTAGCGTAGCCGTACTTGCTGTTCTCGCCGAGCTCTTCCTCGATGCGGATGAGCTGGTTGTACTTAGCCATACGGTCGGTGCGGCTGAGAGAGCCGGTCTTGATCTGGCCAGAGTTGGTAGCGACAGCGATGTCGGCGATGGTGGTGTCCTCGGTCTCGCCAGAACGGTGAGAGGTGACGGTGGTGTAACCATGACGATGAGCGAGCTCGATAGCGTCGAGAGTCTCGGTAAGAGAACCGATCTGGTTAACCTTGATGAGGATAGAGTTAGCGGCACCCATCTTGATACCCTTCTCGAGGTACTTGACGTTGGTAACGAAGAGGTCGTCACCTACGAGCTGGCACTTGTGGCCAACCTTCTCGGTGAGCTTAACCCAGTTGTCCCAGTCGTTCTCGTCGAGACCGTCCTCGATAGAATCGATAGGATAGGTGTCGATGAGGTGCTCGAGGAACTCGATCTGCTGAGCAGCGGTGAGCTTCTTGCCGTTGGGATCCTTCTGCTTGCCGTTCTTGAGCTGCTTGTAGTCGTAGTACCACTCGCCGTTCTCCTGGATAGCGAACTCAGAAGCTGCGCAGTCCATAGCGATGCGAACCTGCTCGCCGGGCTTGTAGCCAGCCTTCTCGATAGCCTTGACGATGATGCTGAGAGCATCCTCGATGCCGTCGAGAGCGGGAGCGAAACCACCCTCGTCACCTACTGCGGTGCTGAGGCCGCGCTCCTTGAGGAGCTTAGCGAGGTTGTGGAAAACCTCGGCGCCCATGCGGATAGCCTCCTTCTCAGAGGTAGCGCCGACGGGACGAATCATGAACTCCTGGAAAGCGATAGGAGCGTCAGAGTGTGCACCACCGTTGATGATGTTCATCATAGGAACGGGGAGAGTGTAGGCGTTGCAACCACCGATGTAGCGATACAAGGGGATGTTGAGAGCCTTAGCAGCAGCCTGAGCGCAAGCGAGAGAAACGCCGAGGATGGCGTTAGCGCCGAGCTTGCTCTTGGTGGCGGTGCCGTCGAGAGCGAGCATCTTATTGTCGATCTCACGCTGGTTGAGGACGCAGTAGCCCTTGAGAGCGGGAGCGATGACGGTGTTGACGTTGTTCACTGCCTTCTGGACACCCTTGCCGAGGTAACGACCCTTGTCGCCGTCACGAAGCTCGAGAGCCTCGTTCTCACCGGTTGATGCGCCAGACGGAACTGCTGCGCGGCCGAGGACGCCATTGTCGAGAGTTACGTCTACCTCAACGGTAGGATTGCCACGAGAATCGAGGATCTCGCGAGCCCAGATTTTTTCAATGATCATTTCTTTACTTATTAAGTTGGTATTTATTTCTGTTTGCTCGGTTGCGGCCCGCCAGACTTGGGCAGACATGGATTGCGGCCCTTGCTCAGGCTGTCGCAACTCGTCTATTGTGGAAGAGCGGCAGAGGCGGCGTCCCTTTTGCGGGGACTGGGGCACTCGTTCTCGTTCCAAGGGGCGAAAGTAGCCATTTCTGCGCTTCTTTCCAAGTTTATGCGGGCTATGTTTTGTTAATATCTTATTACGAGGTGTGCCTTCGATATGTTTCGCTTTTGCCGTTTGACAATTTGCGGAGCATTGTGCAATCTCCGTATTGCAAACGTCCGACAATGCGATCTCAGCGCCCTCGCCTTTTTGATTTAGTGCGCCAAATAATCTAACTTAGCATCATGAAACATTGTTTGCGAACATTCATGGCCGGCGCAATAGCCATGGCGGGGCTCCTCGCCGGATGCGAACGCGACTTCTCGGCCACGCCGGGCGGCGGAGACATCATGTTCTCGGCCGACACGCTTAGTTTCGACACCCTCTACGCGGGCTACGCTTCACCCACGGGTCGCATAACCCTGCGCAACGTTGGCGACGACGACATCACCGTAAGCCACGTTTTCCTCGAAGGCGGCGACGCCTCGGACTTCAGTGTCAACATCAACGGACTCACAGCCACCGAGGCCACGAACCTCCGCCTCAGCCATGGCGACAGCCTATATATATTTGTCTCCGTCCGCAACGCTAAAGCCCTCGAAGGGCGCGCGTTCAACACTCTTACGGACCACCTTATAGCCCAAGGCGGAGCAAACACATGGCGAGCCACGGTGACGGCCGTAGTGCGCAACGTGACGACCGCGCCCAAGGCGATTGAGACTGACACACAATGGCTTTGCGACTCGATACCATACCTTGTGCGCGACACGATGGACGTGACCGAAGGTGCAACATTGCTCGTAGGGCCAGGAGTCACAGTCCTCATGGAGAAAGATGCCGCAATACGCGTGGCGGGCAAGATAGCAGTGGCGGGCGAAGTGGAAAGCCGCACAGCGTTCTCGCCCCTCAGGAGCGACGGATATTATGAGACAATTCCAGGTCAATGGGGCGGAATATTAGTCACTACCGGCGGACAGGCCGACATACGTTTTGCCGACGTTGCATGCTCGGCCACGGGCATCGCGTGCGACTCCGCCAGCACCGCGTTCTTCGACGGACTGTGGGTGCGCGACGTTTCGCATACTGGCGTTACACTTAATAAAGTGTCGGCCGAAGTGCGCAACACCATAGTATCCGACTGCGGCGGCGGGGCTTTCGACATCTCGGGAGGCGACGTAAGGCTTAGGCATGTCACTGTTTCCGACTACTTCTCTTGGGACTATCGTCATGTGGCGGCACTGCAATTCACCCATGCCGAGGGAGAGACATCGCAACTCGCAGTCTACAACTCCATTGTCTTCGGCAACCAGACATCCGAGATAGCGGTGGACAGCCTATCGGCCGAGTTCGTGACCTTCCGTTCCTCGCTCCTCAAGATGGACAAGAAGACTGTATCGAGTGCCGAGGACGTATTTATCAATTGCAAACTCGCCACAAACGCCCATTTCGTCAATCGCGACGAGGCGGACTACCACCTCACGAGCAAATCGGACGCCGCAGGCCTCGCAGACCCCACACTCACATCCGACCTGCCAACCGACATTGAAGGCGCACTCCGCCAAGAGGGCGAGGGATGGAACGCCGGTGCCCTGCAGACCATAGCGGAGGACGAATAACAGCAACAAACCAAGCTGACACAAAACATTATGCGACAGACAATAACACCAGCCCTTGCAATAGCAGCCACAGCCCTCATGGCGACGGCATGCGCAAGCCACAAACAGGGCACGACAGCCACATCGGCAAAAGGGCAAGCCGACACCCTCGTGGTGATGAGCTACAACATCGAGAACTTCTTCGACCCGGACAACAATCCCGCCAAAGACGATGACGAGTTCACTCCCGAAGGCTCATACCACTGGACCGTTAGCCGAATGAAGAAAAAAGCGGCACGACTCTCCCGAGTGATAGTCTCCGCCAACGGGTGGAAAGTGCCCGACATCGTGGGCCTCTGCGAAGTTGAGGGTCCCGACTCGACAGGCAAATCGGCAGCCGACTACCTAGTGGAGTACGGCGGACTGGACACCTCCACCCTCAACTACAAGCCCGTCTGCTTCCCGACCCCCGACAGGCGAGGCGTGGCCACCGCAATGCTCTACAACGCCAACACCGTGGAGCCCATCGAGATGCGCCCCATAAAC
>CAVILU010000221.1:0-712 GCA_963643535.1 bacterium
GATCTGTGTCGTTCTTGTCGCAGTTCCATATAATCTCGATGCTATCGCCGCGCCCGTGCATGACATCAAAGATTCTGATTATGTCAAGCAGACACTTGGAAGAGCTTGTGTTGAAGTACTCTATCGTGAACACAACCTTTGTGTGTTGCTCCGAGGCGAGGTTCGAGTACTCCTTTATCCATTCAATGACGGGTTTGTAGAATGCCCTCGAATTCTCTGGTACAGAGCGTCCCGTGAACTCAAGCACCCCGTTGGGGTTGAGTTTTACTTCGGGAGTGTTGTTGCTCGCCTGTATATGAAGTACATCCATGTCTTTTCTATTTCTGTTCTACATGTTCGCCCGCTTTTACGTCGTGAGTGAGCCAAACGTTTCCTCCAATCACGGCATCATTGCCAATTTTTATCCTTCCGAGGAGCGTGGCCTGCGCATAAAGTACTACGCGGTCACCAATTATCGGGTGGCGAGGGGTGTTGCGTACGTCGTCGGTGTCGGCATCCAGATGGCTGAGTGCGCCGAGCGTGACACCTTGGTATATCTTTACGTCGTTACCAATGACTGATGTCGCGCCAATGACTATGCCTGTGCCGTGGTCTATGGCAAACCGCTCGCCAATTTTGGCTTCCGGGTTTATGTCGATTCCGGTCTCGCTATGCGCCATTTCTGTTATGACGCGTGGTATGAGGGGTACGTCGAGTTCGTGTAGTTTATGAG
>CAVILU010000221.1:722-3779 GCA_963643535.1 bacterium
ATGCGATAGCCCGATACGGCACGCACGGCGGGATATGCGAATATTACTTCCGCATTGCTATGCGCCGCAGGATCTCCCGCAAATATGGCTTTGACGTCGCCAACCAGTAGCCTCCTGAGCTCTGGTAGCCATCTGACAAAGGCCGCCGTCTTGGAGTCCGCAAGGCTGCGCATCTCCTCTGCGTTGAAATCTTCGTTACCACTGCGTGACACGCAAAGGCCGGCATAAATCTCAAGTCCGAGCTTATGCGCCATCTCCTCAATGCAAACTCCCTGATAATAGCCAAGGCTGGACTGATGTACTGGTTTAGTGGCAAAAAAGCCGGGGAAGATAATCTCGCGGCAAAGACGCAGCACCTCCCTAAGCCTCTCTGTCGATGGCATGGGCAGGTCGCCAAGCGAACCTCCACTCACGTACTCATACGTCTCTCCCGATGCTAATTCGCGCATAGCCTCGGTTATCGCACTGTATGTCTGCTCGCTTTTTGTCATTTTGTCGAGAGATAATGCTTGAGGTAAATTCCTGTCTTTGAAGTTTCGCACTTGACAACATCTTCCGGCGTGCCTTGGCAAACAACTTGTCCGCCGGCGTCTCCACCATCGGGACCCATGTCTACTACCCAGTCGGCGCTCTTGATGACATCCATGTTGTGCTCGATAATCAGCAGGCTATGGCCTTTCTTGATGAGTGCGTCGAAGGCTTTGAGCAGTTTGCTGATGTCGTGGAAATGGAGGCCTGTTGTCGGCTCGTCGAATATGAAAAGGGTGGGGGGCTGATTGGCGTCGGCAAGATATGATGCAAGTTTGACGCGCTGATTTTCGCCTCCCGACAGTGTGCTGCTCGACTGGCCCATCTTGATATAGCCTATGCCGACATCCTGCAATGGTTTGAGTCTCTCCACGATTTTGCGTTCCGTGGCTCCCGTGCCCTCGCCAAAGAACTCTATGGCTTGGTTTACTGTCATGTCCAGAATATCGTAGATGCTCTTGCCGCGATATTTTACTTCGAGCACATCATCCTTGAATCGCCTGCCATGGCACTGGTCGCATTCCATAATAACGTCGGCCATGAACTGCATCTCAATCTTGATGAATCCGTCGCCTTGGCAAGTCTCGCATCTTCCGCCGGGTGCGTTGAACGAGAAGTGCGCCGCCGTGAAGCCATTTTGTTTCGAGAGTGGTTGATTGCTCATCAACTTGCGAATCTCTTCGTAGGCCTTGAGGTAAGTTACGGGATTCGAGCGAGTGCTTTTGCCTATCGGGTTCTGGTCCACGAACTCTACGCGCTGTATGGCGTTGAGGTCTCCCGATAGGTGCTTATACTCTTTGGGTTTCTTTGCCGTGGCGTCTTCTGATGTCAATTGGCGCAATTCGGGGTACATCACTTGCGTGATGAGCGTCGATTTTCCAGAACCACTGACGCCTGTGACTACCGTCATCGCATTGAGGGGGATTGTAGCCTCGACGTCTTTTAGGTTGTTTGTGCAGGCGTGGCTTATCTTGATGCTCTGATTCCATGAGCGTCTGCTTTGTGGGACGGGTATGGAGAGGCGGCCTGTGAGATATTTTGCAGTGAGGCTGTCGGATTCCTTGAGCAATTTGTCATAGTCGCCGGCATACACTATTTGACCGCCAAGCTGACCGGCCTCCGGACCTACGTCTATTATCTGGTCCGCTGCCCTTATGATGTCCTCGTCATGCTCTACGACAACGACGGAGTTGCCAATGTGCTGCAGTTTTTTCAGTACCGAGATAAGGCGAGTCGTGTCTGCGGAATGGAGTCCAATACTTGGCTCGTCGAGGATATACAGTGAGCCCACAAGGCTGCTGCCGAGAGATGTGGCAAGGTTAATGCGCTGACTCTCACCACCCGACAGCGTAGCAGACATTCGGTCGAGAGTAAGATATCCCAGTCCGACCTCCACGAGAAAGTCGAGTCGCTGCCTTATCTCCGTAAGAATTCTCTGCGCCACTTTCGCATCATGCTCCGACAACTCAAGCGTGTCCGCCCATGTTTTGAGTGCCGATATTGGCATTCTGCATAGCTCGGTAATGTTGTTGTCACCGACTTTTACGTAGCCGGCCTCTTTGCGAAGTCGCGAACCTCCGCACTCGGGGCAAGTTGTCTTACCACGATATCGAGCTTGGATGATACGATATTGAATCTTATACTGGTTCTCTTGTACAAAAGAGAAAAAGTCGTCGATACCATATACGCCCGGAGCTCCATGCCATAGCAGGTCGCGCTCCTTCTTGCTGAGCTCGGCGTATGCCTTATAGACCGGGAAGTTGTATGCCTGCGACTTGCGGCAGAAGTCCATTGCCCACTGCCCAAGTTTAGGTCCACTCCAGCATGCCACGCATCCGTTGCCGACGGAGATGTTTTTATTGGGGATTACAAGGTCCTCGTCTATGCCAACAACGCGCCCGAAACCCTCGCAACATGGGCAGGCTCCAATGGGGCTGTTGAAGGTGAACATCAGTTCCGTGGGCTCCTCGAACTTCATACCGTCGGCCTCAAAAGCCGAGGTGAAATGGCGGTCCTTCACGCTGCCATCTTGAGCAATGACGCGTATGGTGCAATGACCTTCGCCCTCATGCATTGCCGTGGATGCCGACTCTGCCAATCTTGTTGCCAAATCCTCACTATGCGTGAGCGACAGTCGGTCCACAATCAAGTTGTAGCCATTTGTCGATGTCGCAGTGGCTGGGTCTATTTGGCTTATCTTCAGCATCTCGCCATTATGCTCGAGACGGCTGAAGCCTTGTTGCTTGAGGCTTGCGAGAGTCTGGCTCATGTCGGCCTCGCTCAGAGGAGACATTATGAGTACGACAGTGCCATCGGGTAGTGAACTTATGAAATCCACCACGTCGGTGACCGTGTCATGCTTCACTTCGCAACCACTTATGGGCGAGTATGTTTTGCCAATGCGCGCAAAGAGCAGTTTGAGGTAGTCGTATATCTCAGTAGATGTTCCGACAGTCGAGCGCGGGTTGCGTGTGTTGACCTTCTGCTCAATGGCTATTGCCGGCGGAATGCCTCTGATGGAGTCGCACT
>CAVILU010000222.1:0-3718 GCA_963643535.1 bacterium
ATCGGGCTATGGCCATTAAGCCTGTCGACGCAATGCGCGATGAGTAGTTCATGCTATCTTTTTCTTTGATTTTCAGTAAAATAAAAAACATACATACATATTCGTACTATGAAAAAGTTTCTCAAAATCGCACTTCTCGCAGTCGTAGCATTGCTCTTCATTTGGACTTTCTACTTCCTCTACGAGAAGTCTAGACCCAAGGAGACGGTTTACGAGACCGTGCGTGCCGAGCGCGCAGACCTTGAGCAAATTACGGTGGTGACGGGAAAGATTGAACCGCGTGATGAAATTCAGATTAAGCCCCAGATCTCAGGCATCATTGCCGAGATCTACAAGGAGGCGGGTCAGAAGGTCAATGCCGGCGACATCCTCGCCAAGGTGAAGGTCATTCCCGAGATGAGCTCCCTCAATTCGGCGCAAAGCCGTGTCCGACTGGCGGAGATTAGCCTCAAGCAGGCAAAGACTGATTTCGATCGCATGCAAAATCTCTACGACCAGAAACTTGTATCGTCCGAGGAATATGAGAAGTCCGAAGTGACCCTCAAGCAGGCGCAAGAGGAGAAACAGGCGGCCGACGACAACCTGGAGATCGTCAAGGATGGCATCTCGAAGAGCAACGCCTCGCTCAGCAGCACTTTCATCCGCTCCACCATTACGGGCCTTATTCTAGACGTGCCTGTCAAGGTGGGTAACTCCGTCATTATGAGCAATACTTTCAACGATGGCACCACAATTGCCACCGTGGCCGACATGTCCGACCTCGTTTTCAAGGGCAAAATCGACGAGACGGAAGTTGGGCGAATCCATGAGGGCATGCCTGTCAAGATTACGCTCGGTGCTCTGCAAGATGTGACGATGGATGCGCGCCTCGAATATATATCGCCTAAGGGCGTCGAGGAGAATGGCGCTAACCAGTTTGAGGTCAAGGCTGCCGTCTCTGCTCCCGACTCTGTGACTATCCGATCGGGTTATAGTGCCAATGCCTCTATTGTCCTCAAGTCCGTGAAGGGCGTGGTGGCTGTCCCGGAGTCCGTCCTTGAGTTTAGTGGCGACTCATCTTTCGTCTATGCGCTTACCGACACTGTGCCCACTCAAGTTTTTGACCGCCGAGCCGTGACTCTTGGCATGAGCGACGGCATCAAGATAGAGATAAAGTCTGGCGTGGCCGAAGGCGATGTCCTCCGTGGCGCAATTAAGTCAGTAGAGTAGTCTAAAACTTATCGACAAGACGTGTAAGATGAAACCAATCATATTATCATTAGCAGCCATTGCGATGTTCGCTGCATATCCCGCAACCTCTTCGGCGCAAACGGTGATGACGCTCCGCCAATGCATAGATCACGCTTATAGCCAGAGCAATACGGTGCGCCGCAGTCAACTCTCCGTAGAGCAAAGCGCAAACCAGCTCAGCACGGCCCGCGGAGAGCGTCTGCCGAGCGTATCGGCTTATGTGGGCCAGAGTTTTGACTTCGGTAGAGGTCTGACAATCAACAATACATACGAGAACAAGAACACCCGCAATACGAATTTCTCCGTCTCGGCCAATATGACCCTCTTCTCAGGTTTCCGCATCACACGCAATATCGAGATGCAACGTCTAAACCTCGAAGCCGCTACGGCCGACCTTGAGGCTGCCAAAGAGGATTTGGGTATCAATGTCGCATCGGCCTATTTGCAAGTGCTTTGCGCAAAGGAGATTGCCGCTGCGGCGCATGAGCAAGTGGAGCTCAGCCGTGCGCAGCTGGACGTTAAAGTGGCCAAGCGCGACAATGGCAAGGCCTCCGAGGCCGATGTGGCGCAAGCACGTTCGCTCGTGGCGCAAGACGAGATGAAGGCCGTACAATCTGACAACGATTACCAGCTTGCGCTCCTTACACTTAGCCAACTTCTTGAACTCTCGTCGCCCGACAGCATTGCTGTGGCCGAACCGTCCGAGAGTGAGGTGGCATCGCTTCTCTCTGGTCCCGATCAAGTTTATCAGGAGGCGTTGAGTCAGAAGGCATCTATACGTGCCGCGCAGATCAAGGCGCAGAGTGCTGAGAAACAGGTGGCTGTGGCTAAAGGTGAGTATTGGCCAACTCTCAGCCTTTCGGCTGGTCTCTCTACTGGTTACTATGGCGTGGCTGGCCAGGATGGCGATTCTTTTGGAGACCAGATGAGTCAGAATCTCGACAAGAGCATTTCGCTTGGGCTCTCAATTCCTATTTTCAATAAGTTTTCGACCCGCAATAGTGTGCGCTCTGCTAAGATGAATTGCACGTCCACGCAAATAGACCTCGACAATGAGCGAAAGACCCTCTACAAAGAGATTCAGCAAGCGTATTATAATGCCGTGGCAGCCGAGGCCTCTTACGCCAGTAGTGTCGCGGCAGCAGAGAGTGCCGACGAGGCCTACCGCCTTGCCGAGGCAAAATATGCTCAGGGGCTTGCAACGGCTACAGATTTCGCCGAGGCGCGGACAAACCGCACTTCCGCTATCTCCAGCCGAATACAATATAAGTATGAGCTGATTTTCCGCAATAAGATTCTCGACTTCTATCGAGGCGTTGAGATAGAGTAGGGGGGGGAAGGCAATTAACAATTGACAAATAACAATTAACAATTGCCGTGCACACCCGCGGTGGGGGTAACGAAAACTGTGAACTGTGAATTGTGCACTGAATTGGAGCCCCAACGGGGCGTTGTAAGCTAGCCCAGGGCGCAAGCCCTAGGGCAAAATATTTCCCGTCGGAATCGCAAGAGGCCGATGCCGCCCTCGTGGGCGGCAGTGTGCCAAAGCCGGAAGATGCCATAGACCTCGGCCTCTCCGTGAAGTGGGCCCCGTGGAACGTGGGCGCCGACAAGCCCTCCGACTATGGCGAGTACTTCGCTTGGGGCGAGGTCGTGCCGCATAAGGATGCCTATGGTAATTATGGCTCTTACGATGAGGATTCATATTATTGGTGCCAAGGCGCTGGCAACCAAATAATATTAAAGTACATCGATGACGACGGCAAGACAAATCTCGAAAAGTCGGACGACGCTGCGGTAGCAAACTGGGGCGGCACGTGGCGCATGCCGACGCAAGCCGAGCTCGCTGAGCTCTCGGACAGCTGCGAATGGAAGTGGACCGACAACTACAACGGGTCCGACAATGCGGGCTATGAGATTAGGCGGAATGGTTACGACGCAGTGTTGTTCCTTCCCGCTGCTGGCCGCCGGTGGTACTCGAACCTCGACTACGAGGGCTCGGACGGCTACTACTGGTCGTCCGAGCTCGCCCCCGGGTACTCCAGCGGCGCCCGGAGCCTCAGCTTCAGCTCGGGCTACCGCATCGCCCACAACAACAGCCGATGCTACGGTTTTTCGGTGCGTGCGGTTTGCTCTCCCGCAGAATAATTGACTTATACCAGGCAAGCCAAGCAACCAAGCAAGGCGAAATGCAAGGCAAGCCAAAGCCCTCGGCTCGCATGCCGAGGGGGGCGCAAAAAAATAAGTAACAAAATAAACTCAACATACAGCCCCGCCCGTCAAGTGGGCGGGGTCTGTTTTTCCCCCCCATTCCGCCTTAGTCTGGGTTCCTTCTCCATCCTCCCCTCACTCTGGCGTTTCAGCCACTTCGAGCCCGCCTTCCGAAAATTTACCATCGATTGATTTCATTTGTCGCCAGGTTCCTTTGCCGCTAGGTTCCTTTGCCGCTTGATATTATTATCGTCTGATTTATATCTCCTTGTCCCTA
>CAVILU010000223.1:0-3053 GCA_963643535.1 bacterium
TGTAGGTATACTTTTCGCCTCCATCTCTATGGGTGGCAATGCTGAGTGTGGACTCTCTTTTGCCTCTCTTAAAGAGAACGCCTCATCCTTAGATACTTTTTGGCTTCAGATATCCTTCATCTTTGTTTTTGTGGGATACACAGCCAAGATGAGCCTCGTCCCAATGTTTACTGCTGGTATTGATGCCAAGGATGCTGCCCCGGCTCCAGCAGCCGCTGTCCTTTCGAGCGTAGTAATGAACGCTGGTTTCGTCGGCTTCTATCGTTACTATGCAGTTCTGGCTCATACTGATGCTTTCGCTTGGGCTCAAGGTGTGGTCCTTGTCACTGGCCTCCTCTCTATATTTGTTGCTGCGGTCTACCTTGTAAAGGTCGATAATGTTAAGCGTTTGTTCGCTTATTCCAGTGTAGAACATATTGGTGTGATTGCTATCGGTGTCGCATGTGGTGGCGTTGGTGTTTTTGCGGCTTTGTTGCATCTCGTCCTGCACTCCTTTGCTAAGTCAGCGGTCATGATGCACGTCGGAAACTTTTTCCGAGTTTTCGGTACCAAGAATATGAAACAAATGGGGCGATACATTGATAAGGACCATGTGGGTGCTGTGATAATGTTGCTCGGTTTGCTATGCGTTACAGCTATGCCACCTTCCGGCCTCTTTATGTCCGAACTTATGGTCTTCAAGGCATTGGTTACCAATAAGTATTGGATTGTTCTCGCATTGGTAATAATACTTCTCTGCACAATTGTTTGGGCCATCTGCCGTGACATTCTGGCCGTCCTTTTCCTCCCCTCTAAGGAGCCGCCTGTAGTAAAAGAGCCTACTCAGAAGTTCCCGATTGTAGAGAAAGTCTGGCAATTCGCTCTTCTTGGTCTCTCTATATGGTGGGGACTTTGGACTCCCGATTTCATTACCAAGCTTATAAGCTCAGCTGCTGAGTTCTAATACACAAAAGGGCTGCCGCACCACAAGTCGCGGCGGCCTTTCTTGTTCTATTATCTGCTCAACCCATATTCCAGAAAAATATCTTACATTTGCGCGTAAATAAAATACAGAGCTAAAAATGCCTTCGATGACTGACGAAAATAAAGTTGCTCAAGCGGCGAAAACCAGCTGCGAGTATGATGAGCAAACAGCTCTTTGCCGTGAGCTTTTCGTGAAAAAAGCTGAGGACTACGGTACTGCTTGGCGTATTATGCGCCCTTCGTCTGTTACCGACCAAATTTTCATCAAGGCAAATAGAATCCGTTCAATCCAGGAGAAAGGCGAAGCTCGTATCAATGAAGGTGTCCGTTCTGAACTAATTGGCATTGTAAACTATTCGGCTATGGCCCTCATTCAATGTGAGAAAGGCTATGCTGATACCGCTGACATCCCTGCTTCTGAGGCAATCGTGATGTATGATGCCCAGGTGAAAAGAGCAAAGGACTTGATGGCCAACAAGAACCACGATTACGATGAGGCTTGGAGGCAGATGAGGGTGTCATCTATTACAGATATCATCCTTATGAAGCTTTTCCGCACCAAGGAGATTGAAGACCACAATGGTGCGACTCTAGTAAGTGAAGGTGTTGAGGCTAATTACCTCGATATGATCAACTACGCTGTTTTCGCTCTTATATTAACAAAGTAATATCATCAGCAAGATGAAGATAGAACAGAACACAAAGGTGGCTATACACAGGATTTTGCGTATCCTTCTGGGTGCACTATTCATTTTCTCTGGTATTGTTAAGTGCATCGACCCTGTTGGTGGTGCAATAAAGATCGAGGATTATTTTGTTGCATGGGGGTGGGTCGATTCTCCGTGGTCGCTCTGCCTGACTCTGTCTTTCCTCCAAAATATCATTGAGTTCTCTGCGGGCTTTATGCTCCTCTTTGGTGCTCTTGTGCCAATAGCATCGGTGATTACGTTGGCTTTTATGGTGTTTTATACTCCGCTGACGCTCTATATCGCTATTGCAAATCCAGTTAGTGACTGTGGCTGTTTTGGCGATGCTATCAAGATTACAAACTGGCAGACTTTCGGTAAGAATATTTTCTTCCTCGCTGCTGCTATTGTTGTATTTATTTGGCGTAATGTGGATAATGGTGGTCGCAAGCAGTGGAAGCAAATAGCAATGGCTGCTACTGGTGTCATTATCGCTGGCCTTGTCTCTCTCAAGGGCGTAACCGATGAGCCAATTATGGATTTCCGCCCGTATGCCGTAGGAACAGATATCAAAGCTTCGATGTCAATTCCCGAAGGCGCTCCTATGACTGAGTACAAGACTACTTTCATACTTGAAAAAGACGGAATCCAAAAAGAATTTGACGAGAATAATTACCCGTATGAGGATTCTACTTGGGTGTTCATTGATTCTCACTCCGAGGTTGTAAAGGAAGGATATGTCCCTTCTATTACTGACTTCTCGTTCTCTACACCAGACGGAGATGATATGGGTGATTTGTTGCTCGATAGCCCTACGCCTGTTTTTGTCGCGATCTCCCCAAAACTTGAAACCGCTGATGAATTTCAGATGAAGGAATTGGGGCGCCAGTTCGTTATGGCCCAGAATAATGGTTTCGACTTCTATGTCGCTACTTCTTCTGTGCAGTCTGAGTTTATCAAGGCCGACAGTGTCGCGGGTGTCGCTTTAAATTATTTGCTAGCCGACGAGACTATGCTTAAGACAATTGTTCGCAGCAATCCAGGCTTGATTGTTCTTCAGAATGGTGTTGTAGTGGCAAAATATAGTCTCAATCATATGCCACTTGACAAAGATATGGCATCTCCTGCGGCTTCATATCTCGCCAATGTAAAGCACTCTTATGAGTGGCTTCTGATTGTTTGCCTCGCAATGGCAAGTGTGATTGTTTGGCTCGCTCTCGGAAAGTCCCACAATGGAAAAAAGGTCGTCAAAGAGAATGTAGGCAATGCCTCGACAGATAATCTTTGATGATACGAATCAAAATACAAACAGATAATAACAATAAAAATTCTTCAAGAAGATGAGAAAGAAAATTGTTGCTGGTAACTGGAAGATGAACAATACCCTCCAGGAGGGTATCAAGC
>CAVILU010000223.1:3063-3716 GCA_963643535.1 bacterium
TCCTCAAGGCTCAGGCTCCCAAGTGTACCGTAATTCTCGGCACTCCGTTCATCCACCTCGCTGATGTCGTTCGCAATGTCGATGCTAACCTCGTAAAGGTTTCTGCAGAGAACTGCGCCGACAAGGAGAAGGGTGCTTTCACTGGTGAGGTCTCTGCAGCTATGGTTAAGTCCACTGGTGCTGAGTACGTCATCCTCGGCCATTCCGAGCGTCGCCAGTACTACAATGAGACCGATGAGATCCTCAAGGCTAAGGTAGATCTTGCTCTCGCTAATGGCCTTAAGGTCATTTTCTGCATCGGTGAGGATCTCGCACAGCGCGAGGCTAACAAGCAGAATGAGGTTGTCGGTGCAGAGGTTAAGAACGCTCTCTTCCACCTCTCTGCTGAGCAGTTCTCCAACATCGTTCTCGCTTACGAGCCTATCTGGGCTATCGGTACTGGTAAGACCGCTACCAGCGCACAGGCTGAGGAGATCCATGCTTACATCCGTTCTGTTGTTGCAGAGAAGTATGGCAAGCAGGTTGCTGACGATACCACCATCCTCTACGGTGGCAGCTGCAAGGCTAGCAATGCTCCCGAGCTCTTCGCTCAGCCCGACATCGATGGCGGCCTCATTGGTGGCGCATCCCTCAAGGCTGAGGATTTCCACGGC
>CAVILU010000224.1:0-3716 GCA_963643535.1 bacterium
ATTGGCAATTAACAATTAACAAATAACAATTAACAATTGCCGATTTTCCACCGCGCGGGGGGGTAACGGTAACTGTGAACTGTGCACTGTGAACTGCTAACTGAAAACTCCCTCCACATACCTCCGCGTAAGGTCGTTCTGCGGGTTGCCGAAGATCTGGCTGGCGGGGCCGGCCTCTATGACCTCGCCGAGGTACATGAAGATGGCGTGGTCGGCAATGCGCTGCGCCTGCGCAAGGGTGTGAGTCACCATTATGATGGTATAGTCGTGCTTTAGCTCCACGAAGAGCTGCTCCACGCGCTTGCTGGAGATGGGGTCGAGGGCCGAAGTGCTCTCGTCGGCAAGGATCACCGTGGGCTCCACGGCCAGGGACCGCGCCAGGCAGAGGCGTTGCTGCTGACCGCCCGAGAGGCGCGCGGCGGGCGAGCCAAGTCGCTCCGACACCTCGTCCCAGAGGCCCACGGACTGCAGGTAGTGGCGCACCACGGCATCGGTCTTCTCCTTGCCGCGGAGACCGTGGAGGCGGCAGCCGTAGGCCACGTTGTCGTAGATCGACATGGGCAGGGGGCACGGACGTTGGGGCACCAGACCTACGTGGCGGCGCACCTCGGTGAGCTCAATGCCGCTGGCTCGGGTTATATTGCGGTCGCCCAGGAGGACGTCGCCATCTATGCGTACCCCCTCGGCTGTGTCCACGAGTCGGTTGAAGGTCCTGAGGAGCGTGCTCTTGCCGCAGCCGCTGGGGCCTATGATGCAGGTTATCTGACCTTTGGGGATATCGAGGTTTACGTCTTTGAGGATATGGGCGTCGCCAATGTGGACGTTGAGGTGGCGGACGCGGATGCCGTCGTGGTCTATGCGGGGGAATTTATGTGTGGGGTCGAAGTCTGCCATTGGGTCGTGCGTATATGTGTATTTTTCAGTATGAGGAGACATTGATTTCGCTTCACTCAGGAAGGACTTTCACTGCTCTTGTGGGAAATTTTCATCGATGCAAAGATACCTGCGGCGCGAGGGGCGGGCAATAGCACGTGTGTGGTATGAATGTCACCCTAAAAGGTCATTGCCCAGGAGCGCACGCCACCCTAATTTTGCAAGTGTCAGGAAAAAACAGATACCCCTCAAGCCCATGATAAGCATAGTAGTCACATTCCATAACGAGGAGCAGAGCATCATATCCTGCCTCCAATCCATCGTGGCCCAGTCGGCTCAGCAATGGGAGTGCGTCATAGTGGACAACGGCTCGACGGACCAAGGCGAGTTCCAAGTCCGCAACTACCTCATCGACCGCCGCATGCGCTTCTTCCACCTCGCCGAGAGAGTCTCGACAGCCGAGGCCCGCGCCTTCGGGCTCACCAAGACGTCGGGCGAGTGGGTGATGTACGTAGACGGCGGCGACTACCTCGAGAGCAACGCCCTCCAGGCCCTCTACCTCACTCTCAAGCACTACGGGACACTCTGCGCCGTAGGCAACTACTACGAGATGGCGGCAGGCAAGAAACGCCCCGCCAGCTATGAGCACGATGGCCTCATCCGCGGCGGACACATTGCCGACGGACATATCGACGTCCGCACGGGCAACAGCATCTTCAGCCGCCAAGTGGCCCACCTGCCCGAGTCGTGGCCCACGCTCGACTTCGCTTATACCGAGCACCTTATCCTCGTGAGCGGCGGCGCCGAGGAACCTCTGGTCAAAGTGGACCGACGGCCTTGGTGGAAAAAAATCTTTGCAATTAACAATTAACAAATAACAATTAACAATTAACGTCACCACCCTGCGTGGTAACACTAACTGCTAACTGTTAACTGATAACTGCTAACTGTTAACTGTTAACTGATAACTGCTAACTGTTAACTGATAACTGGTATGAGTACTATTTCTTCTCTCGGCCGATGGCGCATAGCCAAGGAGCGGCTGGCGGCTGGGACAATGACATTCTTCACCTTGGCGGCAATGGTCCTCGTGGTGCTCATGGCCGTGGGGCTGTGGTTCAAGTCGTCCGCCATCGTAGGCGAGCACTCCCTTTGGAGCCTTCTGACCGAATCGGAGTGGCGGCCCTCCAAGGGTAGCTTCGGCTTCCTGCCCTTCATCCTCGGCACGTTCTACGTCACGGGTCTGGCCGTGGCCTTCGCTCTGCCGACGTCGCTGCTGCTCTCGGTCCTGCTCACCGAATATTCCAGCTCGGGCGTGCGCCGATTCGTATATCCTTTGCTGGACATCCTGGCATCTTTGCCGTCGGTCATCTTCGGCGTGTGGGGCACCCTCGTCGTCGTACCCATTGTCAGCGACATCGTCGGCCCTGCCGTCGGCACCGCCACTTCGGGCTACACCCTCCTCTCGGGAGCCATAGTCATGAGCGTCATGATACTGCCACTGCTCGTGAGCCTCTTCATGGAGATGTTCGACAATGTAGGGCGTGACCTCCGCGAGTCGTCGCTAGCACTCGGCGCCACGCGTTGGCAGACCACCAAACACGTGGTGCTCCGCGCCTCGCTTCCCGGCATTGTGGCCTCGACGGTACTCGCCATCAGCCGCGCACTGGGCGAGACGATAGCCGTGCTCATGGTCTGCGGCAACCTGGCTATAGTCCCCGGCGGAGTGCTGGACGCCTGCTACCCCATACCCGCCCTCATAGCCAACAACTATGGCGAGATGCTCTCCGTGCCACTCTACGAATCGGCACTCATGTTCGCCGCCTTCATACTCTTCGCCATAGTAGTGGTGTTCAACATCGGCGCACGAGTCTACATCAAGAGCATCAAGAAATACTAAGCCCAACACCCCCTCACAAAAAAGAAAAAAGAGAAAGATGAAACACGCGGAGGAGATAATATTCAAAGTCCTGATGTGGCTCTCGCTGGCCATAGTCGTCGGGGGCGTGGCGAGCGTCCTCTGGAGCATCTTCAGCAAAGGTCTGCCCGTCTTGTCGTGGGAGATGGTGAGCGAGTTGCCCGGCTCGGGATTTTATATTGGCAAGGAGGGCGGATTTCTCAATGCCATTGTAGGGTCGCTCTATATAGTCTTGGGAGCCACGGCCATAGGCCTCGTAGTGAGCATCCCCGTGGTGTTCTACCTCAACGTGTTCCTCGCCAAAGGGTCGCGCCTGGCATATGCCGCCCGCCTGGCTTTCGATGTCCTCTTCGGCATCCCGAGCATCGTATATGGCGCTTTCGCCTTCACCATCATGGTGGCCGTGGGCATGAGGGCGTCGCTCCTCGGCGGCATCATTGTCGAGGCTCTGCTCATAATACCCATCCTGACGCGCAGCATGGACGAGGTGGCGCGCACCATTCCCAAGGATTTGCTGGAAGCCGCATACTCGCTCGGAGCCACCAAGATTGAGACCATCGGCATCGTAGTGCGGCAGATAGCGCCCGCCATTGCCACGGCAACCCTCCTCTCCATAGGCCGAGCCATGGGCGACGCTGCGGGAGTGATGTTCACCGCCGGCTTCACAGACTACATCCCCGAGAGCCTCTCGGACAAGGCGGCCACGCTACCCCTAGCCGTCTTCTTCCAACTCTCTGTGCCTCAGGTCGAAGTGCAAAACCGTGCCTACGCCGCCGCCGTGGTGCTCACTATCATTGTCCTCGCGCTCTCCGTCTCCGGCCGCCTAATAATGAGGTACTTTTCTAAGAACAAAATTTAAACCAGTGCACAGTGTACAGTTCACAGTGCACAGTTCACAGTTCACAATTCACAGTGCACAGTTCAC
>CAVILU010000225.1:0-3711 GCA_963643535.1 bacterium
TCGCTATGGTCTTCTCCGCAAGTGCCGAGGGCGACCTCTTCAGTGGCGCCGTGGGTAGTACTCTTTGCGTGGACAACGTCGAGCTGCGACTCCGATAAATAAGGAACGAAGTAAATTATTGAGAATAAGAAGATAAGTATGATCAGCATATTAAGGAGGGTGGCTCTCGTGGCTGCTATGTCCATTGCGGCTTCCGTAAGCTCTTTCGCTGTCGGCGATGGGCAGGAGGCTGGCAAGTTTGACTATTCCGTACGACTCGGTTATGAGGTGGGTGGCACTGCGCCTCTGGGCATGCCGGCCACAATCCGCGGTCTCAACTCTTTCGAGCCTCGCGCCAACGTCCTCGTGGGTGGCGATGCCCACTACGCCTTCTCTTCCCGTTGGGGCCTTATGGCTTCTCTATGGCTCGAGAACAAGGGTATGCGCATTGATGCCGAGGTTAAGAACTACTCAATGGAGATGCGTCAGGGTACCGATGTCATCTATGGCCGCTTCACTGGCAATGTCGTAACCGAGGTGGACGAGTGGATGCTTTCCGTGCCCGTCATGGCGGCTTTCGAGGCTCGCAAGGTGCGCGTCAAGGTTGGCCCCTACGTCTCGTGGGTTTTCAATGGTAACTTCTCTGGCTATGCCTACGACGGTTACCTCCGCAATGGTTCTCCTACGGGTGCCAAGGTGCTCATTGGCAATGATGAGACTACCCGCGGCGACTACGATTTTTCGTCCGACATGCGCAAGTGCCAGTTTGGCGTGGCGGCTGGTGCCGATTGGCATTTTGGCCGTCATCTCGGTGCTTTCCTCAATCTCTCATGGGGTCTCACCGGTGTCTTCAAAGATGACTTCAAGACCATCGAACAGACTATGTACCCCATCTACGGCAGCGTAGGTCTCTTCTGGGGATTCTAGAAGGTTTAGGTCTGTGATTCTGGATTAGAACAGTCTATTATAAGCAACGCAAAATCCCTGTTTGTTGAGAGTTTCCGGTCTTCGGCATATTTCTGTGAAATCCGCGGACGGAGACTAGACTATACAGGTGAAAAACCACGAACATCGGTCAATGGTGCATAACCGCACCGTTGGCCGATTTCTTTTGTATGTACGCAAAGTGAAATTTAGGTTAAACATATGGCACTCGGCATAACGCTCTCTGTTCGCTGCTTTTTAATTTAGTATCTTCGCGACGGGTCTCAAAAGTGGGACACGAGTTAAACAGTTAGTAATGAGTAAAGAAAAGGTACAGTTTTTTTTCAGACAGCAACTCTTGTTATTGGCGGCGCTCTACGTCATGTCGTTTGGCGTGTCGCTCTTCATCCGTTCTAATCTTGGTTCTTCGGCCATTTCTGTCACCCCTCTTGTGTGGAGTTCGGCGGGTTTCGATAGCATCTCCGTGGGTTCTTTCAGCATTCCCGCTTGGACTGTCGGCGGCTACACCATCGTGATGAACGCCATTTTTGTGGCACTTCAGATTATTATCCTCCGCAGGCGATATCAGCCCGTGCAGCTTTTCCAACTTGTCGTAGGTTTCCTTTTCAGTATCTTCCTCGATGTCAATATGGCCATCACTGCGCCTTTGGCTGCGGGCCCTGGTGCTTCTGGCGTGGCTTGGGGACTTTTCCTTGTCATTGTGGCCGGCATCGTGATGGGTCTCGGTGTGGCTTGTGAGGTTCGTTGCCATTCGGTAATGATGCCTGGCGAGGGCATTCAAGTGGCGATTGCGCAAGTCTCTGGCAAGGAGTTCAGCAAGGTTAAGATTGTTGTGGATACTTCGCTCGTCTGCTTTGGCCTTGCCAGTTGCCTTGTTTTCTATCGTGTCTGGCGTTGGGATATTGTTGGCCTTGGCACTCTTATCTCTATGGTTTATATCGGCATCATGGTGCGACTCTTCTCTCCACACCTCAGCTGGTTCGATAAGTTGCTCAATATGCCAAAGGCCGAATCTCCAGCAGTTGCCGAGTCCACTCAATATGCAGTGTCGAGTCCTCTCGTCATCACCATTTCGCGCCAATATGGCAGTGGCGGTAGTGAGGTTGGTAGAATTGTAGCCGAGCGTTTAGGCTTTGATCTTTATGATAACGCCATTCTCGAGGGCGCTGCTCAAGACATGAAGATAGAGCTGCGCGAAGTTGCCAAGCGCGAACAGAACATTTCTACATCACGCCTCGTAGAAATGCTTATCATGGGCAATGATATCCCGCAAGGCACTGTGCTCTCGACGGACGACAAGCTGTTCGTCTCCCAGAGCCGACTGATACGCGAGGCGGCAGGCAAGAAGCCGTGTGTCATCATAGGTCGTTGCGCAGATTTCGTACTCCGAGGCCGCCCCAACCTCCTCCGCGTCTTTATCCAGTCCGACAAGGAATTCGCTGCAAAGCGCATTGAGGAGTCTGCTGATAGGCATCTCGATGAGAGTGCGGCTCTCGTGAAGATCGAGGAGGTCAACACGGCGCGTGCCAACCACTATTTCCACTACACTGAGGGCCGTTGGGGTGATGCTGCCAACTACGATCTCGTAATCAACACTGGCGTGATTGGCATAGATGGCGCAGCCGACATCATCTGCGGTTTCGCTCGCAATGCGGCCAAGAGGTAGTTTGCGGACGCAAATGGATAGTTAGGCGCAAGTATCGGTAGGCGTTGCAAAAGGGAGGTTGCCCATAAGCTCTCAGTCATTTTCTTGTTAGACAACCTAATACCCCCTATTATGGAATATCTACCATACATCGGTCTCTACCTGCTGATTGTCAATTTGCTGACTTTTGCCATATATGGCCTAGACAAGTTCCGCGCCGTAAAGAAGTATTGGCGTATTCCCGAGGCTACACTTATCCTGCTTGCCGTTATTGGTGGCAGTGTTGGCGCCGCTGTCGCAATGTATGTCTTTCGCCATAAGACGATGCATACGCTGTTCTGCGTTGGCGTGCCTGGCATTCTTCTTTTCCAGCTTGTAATAGCCGTATGGCTCGTGCTGGAAATGGCTGCCGCCACCCCTATGCTCGTGACCAATATGTAGCCACAGCGCATAAATAATTGAATTAACTCGCCCCATCCTGAGACTTTCGGGTCTTCGGGATGGGGCGAGATTGCGCTGCCGGGGTAGAGGGCGTAGAGGTGCGAGACGTGCCTATGGTGGTCATCGGGATCGTCCCAATCTTCTTGCCACTCTTGCAACTGTCCCCATCTGCCAACTCGCAGTGGTGGCAGGTCGGCTAATTTGCTCTTTAGGCTGTCTGTGAGGCTGTTGTTGCTTGCGCCATCTCTATTTCGAGGTTGCCGAAGGGTAGGTATGGCATGCCATGGTTAGTATGGTTCAAGACGTGGGCGTTTGCCATGTCTTTGGCCTCTTTGTATTTGCCATTGGCGAGGAGCTCCCTTATCTGTGGCATCCATTGGCGGGCGTCGGGGTTGGCGTTTGTGTTGGGGCTGCCGGCCCAGATTGTCTCTTCGTTGAGTTGTATTTTCTCGTTGCCTGGCGTGCCGAATATCATTGCTCCGAGGCGGCCGTTGCCTATTGGCAGGGCTTCGTTCCAGCATGTGGCGGGAGTTTCGTAGGTCAGCACGTGGCGTGTTTGGGCTACGGATGGGATGGTAGCTGTGGCCATTGCCGCTATTATGGCTGCTATAGCTTTTGTTCTCATATTCTTGTCTTTGCGCTTTTTTATCTCTACGAATGTAGTCCAAAAGAAAGACAAATACAATTGGACAGGTAAAGGG
>CAVILU010000226.1:0-3708 GCA_963643535.1 bacterium
AGAGCATCTGACTGTTAATCAGAGGGTCGTAGGTTCAAGTCCTACTTGGTGAGCGGGGAGAAGAGGCGTCTGACTTCGGTCGGGCGTCTTTTTTTGTGTATTGTGAATTGTGGACTTCTAATATGCAAGCGGCGAAGATTCGGGGGGTGTTTTTGTTGAAGGCTGGGATTCTCTGTCTGCACCATCTAGCGAGGGGTTGTTATTAGGAGGAGAAATGCAGTCCACGGGAATATGTGTTTCAGAAAAATAGCAAATATGTTAAGGCCGTCTGCTTGGCTGTGAATACGTATGGGGGGCTTCCCTTTTGGAGTTTGGAGCTTCTTCGGTAGCGGCTTATACTGTGTGGTGGGAAACTAGCGGCTCTTGTGCCTGTGTCGGGAAATAATAGGCTGAGTGCTTTGGAGGCCTCTATGAATTGTTCTCCTCGTTTTGAATTATGTGGTCAAAGCAGATCATTGCTTTGCCGAATATTGCTAGAGCCAAAGCTTGTACAATGTTTTTTGCTCCTAGCTTGAAGAACAAGCTTTTTTTATTTGCTTTGACGGTGTCTATGGATTTGAATAATTTCGTGGCAATGTCGTCCATCGTGCAACCTTGAGCTGATAGAGCAAGAATCTCCCATTCCGTTTGGCTTAAATCTACGTATTCTTTCGGATCAGATGCAAAAACTGATGGAGCGAATGAAGAGGAACTAAGCCTTTTCTGAAGTCATATAACAACTTTCGGCCGGGAGGACTCAGTGGGTCCTTCCGGCCGAAAACGTATATGGTTGCGTCAGCTCAAGTCAGTACTTTGCTATCGCAAACCCATGTCGACTGTTAACTGAGTACTGTTAATCGATACTGATTTTCTTCCAACCTGCCATTCCTTTCCCGAGGTCGTCCAGCTCGATGGCTATGCCGATAACTTTGCGCCCGGTGCCGCGGAATGGCTCAAGGTAGTTGTTCTCTTTTATCTGTTTTTCGGCGGACTCCAAGCCCCCGTTTTGCTGGAGCTTAAGCTCTAGTACGTATGTGAATTGCGATGTGCTCGCCACCACGTCTATGCGACCCGTTGAGAGCATGCGCTCGACCTCGACATTGAGGCCTATGGCATTGAGTATCGTGCTGATGATTAGGCGATATCGCTCCTCCATATGCATACTGGCCAACTTCTTGTTGCTGTAAGGAACATCGGCTATTAGTGCTTTGAGCGCATCCATAGCCTCAGGGAGAACACCGTCCTGAAGGTCTCTTTGTAATATGCTTTGCGTTGTCTGTGTGTCGTTCTCTACCCGCATAGATAGTACTGGCAACACCGATTTATACAGTGCTTTACGGACTTCCTTATTCGGAAATCCGAGAGTGTAGATGCCATCTCTGTATCCCTTTATTGTCAGATATCCAGATTGATATAGGAATAACTCGGGACCTCCTGCTGAGACGTCGGACATCTCAATGACATCAGAGCTTATTAGGCAATCGTCAAATTTCCTTAGGCGTATTTCCGCATCCTTTACAAATTTAGAAATCAACATGCTGGCTCCTGATGCTGCCCAATAACCGGCTATCTCTTTGTTGTCGAGTGCATATACCAGACTGAAAGGATTATATATGTCCATTTTGCATCTCTTCGAGAAATGGTAACCGTCATAATGCTCCTTCAACTTGCTTATAGCCTCTTCTTTTGTCCATCCATTTTCTTCGGCTAAGTTGCAGATTTCTGGCTCAAAATTGAGCTCCAACTCTTGTTGCGATATGCCACAAATGCCCTCGAACTCCGGTCTGAAACTAATGTTTACAAGGTTGTTGAAGGCCGAGAAGAGTGATATTTGCGTGAACTTGGTTACTCCTGTGATGAAGGCGAAACGAATATGCTCGTCCTCGGCTTTCACTGTCGTAAAGACGCTACGGTATATGCTTGCGCACTTCTCATGCTCTGGTGTCCCCCAAGAGTGTTGGAGGGAATAGTCGTATTCGTCAACGAGGATTGCTACTTTCTGCCCAGACATTTTGTGGGCGGCAGCTATTATCTTGTGGAGTCTACTCGGAAGAGAGGCATCGGCCTCTTGGGGAATACTGTATTTCTCTTCCAATTCTCCGAATGCGGAATGAAAGAATGAGCGTAGTTCTTCCGCTGTCTCTCCCGCTTTGCTCATATCCAACCGAATGACTGGTCGCTCCTGCCATTCAGTTTCCATCTCCATAATTTTCAGCCCCTCGAAAAGCTCCTTGCGTCCCTCGAAATATGCTTGGAGCGTCGAGACCAGCAATGTCTTTCCAAAACGTCGTGGTCGGCTGAGGTAGACATACTGGCTCGCTCCATTTATAAGTTCCCAAACAAAACCTGTCTTATCTACATATAAATACCCCTCTTCCCTGATTTTTGAGAAGGTTTGAATGCCAACTGGCAGTTTCCGTGCTCCTGTTGTTCGCATCGTAGTAATGCTTTTATCCTTTTTGTTAATACATACAAATATAGCACGGTAATTGACAATTAGCAAGATGACGAGTCAACTCAATACCCTCCTCCGAGGGCAAGGTCGTCTCCCATATCAGTGCCAAAGTCGTAAATCTTAACCCTCAAAAACAACTTTCGGCCGGGAGGACATTTCAGAAATGTCCTCCCGACCGAAAATGTATATGATAGCGTCTGTAGCTAACTGTCAATTAATTGACGGCTGCCACTTCGTCGCAAATGGCCCAGATGTAACCCGTGGGGCTATCCATCTTCTCCTTGATCTTCTCCACTTGCTCAAACTCGGTGCCAAGCAACGAGTTGCCAATGCCGGCACGGACAGAGAGGCCGAATTGCTTCATTACGGCCGCCATGGAGTCGTCAATCTTAGGATAGTCCTCCGTCTCATAAATGTCGCCAAGACCTGCAAGCTCAACAGCCATGTCGATGGCATCGTCGAGGTTGCCAAGCTGGTCTACGAGGCCGATGTTCACAGCGTCGAGACCCGTCCAGACATGGCCACCGCCAATGCTGTCGACAGCCTCGAAGGTCATATTACGTCCGTCGCATACGCGGCTTACGAATGTCTTGTATGTGTTCTCGACAGAGCCGGTGAGAGCTGCCATAAGAGGTGCGCTCAAGGGTTGGATGCCCGTCACGAGCGGATTCTTAGACGAGCTGACAATCTCGAAAGAGACGCCTGCGTTGTCGGCCAACTTGCCAGCGTTGGGAATCATTCCGAATACGCCGATTGAGCCCGTCAGGGTGGTGGGCTCGGCAAAGATGTAGTTGGCTGCGCAAGAGATGTAGTAACCGCCCGAAGCGGCATAGCCACCCATGGATACCACGATGGGCTTCTCCTCGCTGATAAGCTTTACTTCGCGCCAGATGATGTCCGATGCGAGGGCCGAGCCGCCGGGTGAGTTGACGCGCATCACTACAGCCTTGATGGTCGAGTCGGCGCGTACACTGCGGAGAGTCGCGGCGAGGTCGTCGCCATAGATGTTTGCGTCGTCGCCCGATGCGTTGCCGTCATAAATCTGGCCGCCGGCGTATACAATGGCCACCTTGTCGGCGGTGCTGCTTGTGGCTGCGGCTGCTATGTTGTTGGTCTCTGTGCCATAGTCGAAAATGTTGAGCATCTCGACTTTCTCTGATGCGCTCTTGCCCGAGACTTTGCGGAGGAGGTCGAGGAACTCGTCGTAGTATATCGCGCGGTCTATGAGGCCGGCCTCTACGGCTGCCGTAGCGTGGCCGCTGAGGCCTGTGAGG
>CAVILU010000227.1:0-1998 GCA_963643535.1 bacterium
GAGGTACACACTGGAGGTGATGAAATGGGAGAAAAATTCAACCAGAATTTGAAAGAGGCAAGAAAGAAAGCTAACCTTTCACAGAGAGAAGTGGCGGACGCTGTTGGCGTCGCTTATTCGACGTATTCTTTGTATGAAAGTGGCAAAAGAGAGCCGAATGTCGTTACTATAAAAAGGATTGCAGATGCGTTAAATGTGTCAGCTAATACACTTTTAGGGATAAATTGTGCCGATTCGGAGGCTGAACCCATAGAAAAAGAGGAATATTACACAAACGAAAAAACCGCCGCGCTCGCTCAGGAGCTTTTCGAGAATCGAGAGCTCCGCGCATTGTTCGACGCGGCGAAGGATATCTCCCCCGAAGATATGCGCCTCATATACGACATGGCGCTTGCGCTCAAAAGGAAGGAAGGTGGCCACGATGATGACGGCTGTTAATGTGCAGGTGATAGACTTCCCGACCACGAAGGCGGCAGAGCTTGTGACAGAGAACGCGGACGGCTCGTACACGATTTTGATCAATGCCAGACTATCAACGGACACCCAGCGTGAGGCCTACAAGCACGCGATCAGGCATATCCGCAATAATGACTTCGGCGGCCACGCAGCCAACGCAATCGAGGCGGCCGCACACTTCGGCATAAATCAGCGTTAAACCGCATTAAACCGCAAAGAAAAGACCGCCACATCATCGTGGCGGCCTCTTCGAGGGTAAATATGAAAGTGTGGAGGTACAATAAATTGAGAAAAACACAAGTAAATTATAACACCAGACGCAGGAAGGAGGAAGGCTTACATGTGGACAGAAAAAACCACAAAAGGCTATCGTTTCATTGAACGATATCAAGACCCTTTAACCCTCAAGTGGCATCGGGTATCCGTGCCAGCACCGTCGACCTCTGCGCAGGCCGCGAAGATCGCCAGACGAGAGCTCGATCAGAAGATCGCAGAGCTGACCGCCTGCGGCCGCACTGGCAAGGACATGACGCTTGCTGATCTGGTGGAACATTACAAGGTCGACCAGCGGATCACGGTCAAGGCGTCAACCTGCCGTCGGAATTTTTTCGCAGCGAACAAGCTTCTCGGACTCCTCGGGTCGGATGTCTTGGTCGAAAAACTCACGGCCAACTACATCCGCGAAAAGCTCACGGAGTCAGGGCTTCCGCCCGCCACGCTCAACGAGTGCCTCACGAGATTAAAGGCAATGCTCCGGTGGGGATACAAAAACGACTATATCGAATCGGTCGAATATCTCCACAAGCTGGAGCGATTTAAGGACGTGCCGAAAAAGGTCAAGATTGCGGACAAGTACCTCGAAAGAGATGAGCTGCAGGCACTCCTTGCCGCATTGCCATCGAAGCAGTGGCGGCTCCTGGCATCCTTCCTGGCTCTCTCCGGTCTGCGCTTTGGAGAGGCGGCCGCGCTTACCAGAGCGGATGTGTCTGGAGCCTCGATCACTGTGTCTAAAGGGTATTGCTCAAATACTAAGGTCACATCAGCCCCCAAAACGGCCTCGTCCATCCGAGAGGTGGCCATTCAACCGGAGCTCCGGAAGATCATCAGCGAAGTCCTGGACTACTCACGGACCCGTGAGCTTGCGCTTGGGTACCGATCCGACCTGCTCTTCGCCTCTGATCGTGGGGAACATATCAGCATTCGCGCCTTTAACGAGTATCTTAAGGATCATTCCGGAGCTGTCACCCACAAAAAGGTCACTGCGCACGTTTTCCGGCACACCCATGCCTCGCTTTTAATGGAGGCAGGTATCCCAATCGAGACGATCAGCCGAAGACTCGGGCATGAGTCCTCGCAGATCACGCGCGAGATCTATCTGCATGTGACCGCACGGCTCAGGGAGAAAGATGCCGACCTTATCCAGAGCGTTTCCCTGCTTTAGCCTGGATAATTTGGGGGCAATCTTGGGGCAAAATTGGGGCAAAAATCTTGCCATCTACCATATCCGCCCATTCCAGGGCAAAAAGAAAAACCGCGAAAATG
>CAVILU010000227.1:2008-3703 GCA_963643535.1 bacterium
CACCATCATCCATACCCCATTAGGGCATGGAAGAATTTTCTGAAAACCGCCTAAAATCAAGCATTTAGACGGTTTTTCTTTTGCAAAAATTGCGAATTTGGGGCAAATCTGGGGCAAAAAAAATCCCCTCTCAGCCGAAGCAGCCAAGAGGGGTATATCAGAAAGGAGGCACCCGCCTGAGTGTCCCTCTCAGGTGGGCTTATTTTGCGTCTGCGGCCAGCGCCTGAGCCAGACGACTGTACCACGGAGCAGAAGACTTCCACTCGTAGTGCGGCATGTCCTTGCCGTTGTTGTCTTTGTAGATTGTGCGGATTACGTTCAACTGGTCGATATGTGTCAGCTTGTGGATTGCCTGACCGTCGAACCAGTAAACCGTAGACCCACCGTCGATGTTATACGTGCACTGCATTTCTTCTCCTCCTCCTGCGCTTGTTAATCGCGTCTTAAAATCCTGCCACTTGTTCTCATCCGTTGGAAGCCATCCGCTCCATGCAGGACACTGCTTCGAGCAGACGTCCCAGTGCCGCACAACATGGCTTGCATCGATGCCGTACTGAGTCATCAGGCTCTTCGTCAGTTCGACCGCATTGTTTACGGTGGCATCTGCAAATGCTCCGTTTGTGGAGCAAAGTTCTATCGAGATACTGTTCGCGTTCGCGCACATCCCGAAAAGGTTATTCTTGCCGAAGTTGCGTCCGACTGCCCATGCGGTATCGCTTGGACTCACCACCTCGTAGATGCTTGTCTCGTCTACGAAATAGTGCGCAGACGCGCCACGATTCGCGCTCTTGAAGTAGTTTGCGTTAGCTTTTGCCGTGTCTGTCTGATTGCCTGTATAGTGGATTACGATGTACTTCCGCCCACTGTTACCTTTGGAGTAGTTGACGGACGTGTGCATCTTTGTGATTGCTACCACTCTTGCACCACCTCGCTTTCCTGTTATTTGCTGTTATTTCGTGCTATCTGCCGATACCTCTGGAAGCCCTGCAATGCTCGTCAGCACTGACAACACACCCGCCAGTACGCTTGCCGAAAGCACCGCCACCCAGTCCACGGACGACAGCGCTGCGCTCGTGCCGATGGTAGCCACCGCCGTCTGAGCGATGGTCTTGATTGCTCGGATGCCTGCCGCCTTACACCATGATTTCGTCATTTTCGATTACCTCACTTTCTCTTTGCATTGCCTCTATTTCCGTGATTTCTTCCCAGTCGTCTGGAGAGTCTAAATCTGAGAGATAGACACAATCGCTATATAGTTCGCCATTCGTCCACACGTACCCTTCTCGGGCTTTTAATGTAATCATGAGATTGTCCACCCCTTCGCCGTGATTTCCTCTTTTTCTGCCGCGGTAAGCTTGTTTGACAACTCACTCCCCATTACGAAGTAGTGCTTTGTCGTTACCTTACCGAGCATCTTGCTAAATTCGAGTAGCGACTCCCTCGTGAGCATATTGGAGTCGTTGATACGCAAGTATACATAAGATGTGGGGGCAAATTTGCCGTAGTTAGACTCTCCACATCGGAATGTCGTTAAACATACGCTCGTAGCATTTGAAAATGACGCGTTGCCCCAGTTTGTAACCTTGCTCATATCGAGGGATGATATATCGAGCGAGCGGAACGCAATTGTGGAGAATGTCGTCCGCTGCATATCCGTAACCGTCCATCCACTCGTATCCCACCCGCTGAGGTCTA
>CAVILU010000228.1:0-508 GCA_963643535.1 bacterium
ACGCTGGACCGCGCAAACAACGAAATTCTCGTCTACACACAAGGCAGCATCGGGCACTACGGAATGGACTGCCGTCGCAAAAGGGCGGATCTCATACCGCTGCAATTCAGCGCGATGACTACGACATACAGCGGAAACACCATGGCTCTGTACCTCGACGACTGCGACAAGAACAGGCACATAGGGAAATTGCAAGATGCGCAATACGTGGTTATGGATCGCAACGGCGCACTCACATACAGGATTGGCGACAAAGGCAAAAACAGCAAAGCTGACGAGCCTCGTCCCCCTCGCGAAGGGACACCCCTACCCCTTTCGGACGAAGGAATAGTGATCAGCAGAGCCCTCAACGACACAGTCTACACACTGTCCGACGATGGGCTGAAAGCCAGCCACGTCATCAACTACGGGGAAGCCAAGAACCCGTTGGAGAAAAAGGATGGCGAAAGACCCGAACTCAGCTACATTTTTGCAGGCAATGCGCTCGTGACGCACTCTGCAATATACT
>CAVILU010000228.1:518-3692 GCA_963643535.1 bacterium
ATACTTCAAGATCCAAAATGCGAGAGCCAAGACCATCTACGGTTTTTATGACAATCGCACAGGAAAACTCGCCGGAGGCATCCCCGTGTTCGACTACCGACAGATGCCACCAATCTACATCCCTATAGCCACGCAAGGCGAGTACTTCGCCGCCACCTTCAACACATATCTTACAGAAGGGGAAAACAACTTCAAGTTTCTCGGCAACTTCATACCCGAGCAAGAGAAACACAAATTGGCGAAAGTGGCGCACGATGCCAACCCAGTCGTCGCACTCTATAGGATAAATGTAGAGTAGGACTTACAATTCGGAAGCACCTTCAAGGAGTTTTGGAGTATCCTTGTTTGATTTTGGAGAATATCAACACTTATCGCATACAACACACACTCAGCCATTACCCCCAAAGAATTGCTGAACTATCTGTATTTTGAACTATATGGAGAGGAGACGGGCAAACCCGCCTCCTCATTTTTTTTGCAATCAAAATGGAGCATACAGAGACTAACGAAAAAAAATTTTCCGTTTTTTCTTCGACTTCCGAATTCGCTATCTGTCTCAACATCAACCCAATGCACTTACAACAAAAATAAATAATGCAAAAACTTAGATTTTTGGTGCAAAAAAGCGCAACCCCAGAGGGGGGCTTTCGTATAAATGGACGCTTACGGCGCAAATAATGTACGCGAAGAGTCCCATAACAACTCGCGACATACCAAAAGTCTTGTATGTGCTGCGAAGAGTACAACATAGCGAGCATAACAAAGAAAATGCGTAACACTCGGAACGACAATTACGTAGAGCAGCCAAAGCGATAAAACAAAATATACAAGGCATCGGAACGTTACACTTACGTGCAGCAACCGATGCGAATGATATAACTCCTAACAAAGAGCCTGCGGAACGTGTGATACAACAGCGCACTCGCAAGGCAAAAGACAAACAACAACAGGTGCCACAAAGCGCACACCACAGAAAAAATCTTATCGTACCATGAGACAACTAAAGATTGCCAAGTCTATCACCCAACGCGAAGGAGCAGTCGAGAAATACCTTCAGGATATCGGCCGCGAGCAACTCATTAGCGTGGATGAAGAGGTAGAGCTTGCGCAACGCATCAAGCAAGGAGACCGCAACGCACTCGACAAACTCGTGCGTGCCAACCTTCGCTTCGTAGTCTCTGTTGCCAAGCAATATCAGAACCAAGGACTGAGCCTCCCCGACCTTATCGACGAGGGAAATATCGGCCTCATCAAGGCAGCAGAAAAATTCGACGAGACTCGCGGCTTCAAGTTTATCTCCTACGCCGTATGGTGGGTCCGCCAGTCTATTCTTCAGGCTTTGGCAGAGCAGTCGCGTATCGTACGCCTCCCGCTTAACCAGGTAGGCACTTTGAACAAGATAAACAAGGCACAGTCCAAGTTCGAGCAGGAGAACGAGCGCAAGCCCTCCGCCGATGAGCTTGCAGAGCAGGTTGAGTTGACTCCGGACAAGGTCTCAGACACCCTCCGCGTCTCCGGTCGCCACGTGTCTATGGACGCACCTTTCAGCGAGGGCGAGGAGAATTCACTGGCCGACGTGCTCGTGAACCCCGACTCTCCTAGTGCAGACAAGTCTCTTATTGGCGAGAGCCTGGCTTGCGAGATTGACCGTTCGCTCAGCACCCTTGGCGAGCGCGAGGCTGATATCATCAGGTACTTCTTCGGCATCGGATGCCAGGAGATGACCCTCGAGGAGATTGGCGAAAAGCTTGGCCTCACCCGCGAGCGCGTCCGCCAGATCAAGGAGAAGGCTATCCGCCGCCTCCGCCAGAACAGCAAGAGCGCTCTCCTCAAGAGCTACTTGGGATAAGAAACCACACGTCTCCTTAGTCTTCAAGACAGGAGATTGACAACCTATTTACAGAGACCTCAGTCATTTCATTTGACTGAGGCCTCTTTTTTTGTCAACGGACTTAGCGGATTGTCAGGACTTCCCGACCACCTATTGCTTCGCCGCACTTGCCAAAGATTTCACTTTGAACTTTTGGCGGTTACCGAAAAACAGAAAGCCCCGGCTTAACTGCCAGGGCCTCAGAATAAAGTATAATTAGTAGGTAAAGCTTACTCAAGTGTTGGCCAACCATCGTCTGACCAGTCTATTTTACGAATCATAAGCTCCGCAGGTCCATCATTTCGAGGGTAACCATGCAGGGCCATATAATCTTGTCCGCGGAGCGTCACCACAGCGCAGTGGCCAGCAGCGACATACCGTTCATTGTCAGCCTTAGGAATATCGACACGGGTGCCGCCACCGAGATCCATCCGTTGGCCTGACTTATCCTCATAGGGACCGTAGATATCGTGGCTACGTCCGCAAACAACATGATAGGTGCTGTTCTCGCCACGGCAGCAATAGTCAAACGACACAAAGAGATAGAACCAACCACCGCGCTTGAAGATAAACGGAGCCTCTACTGCCCCATCGCCGGGCTCGTCAAGAGTCTCCATCTTGACACGCTGACGTGTGGAGATAGAATACCACTGCTGAGGTTCGGCAAGAGCACCGAGAGAAGGATCGAGACGCACAAGCTTAATGCCACCCCAAAAGGAGCCGAAAGTCATCCATGCCGAACCATCGGCACAAAGAACCACATTTGGATCTATGGCATTCCAAAAATCACGGTGGGGAACGCTTTCTATAACCATACCGCAATCTTTCCACTCATAATCCTTGCTGCTCCTATTGAGCGTCTTATTGGTCAGATGGCCTATTACGGATATATTCTTGCCAAAGACAGAGCTGCAATAATAGAGGTGCCAAAGTCCATTGGCAAAGATTATGTCGGGAGCCCAGAGGTGCATCGAGGCATCGGGCCGACGATCCTTAATCCACTGCGGAACTTCTTCCAGGCAAGGGCCGTCAATCTCCCAATTCTTAAGGTCGACCGAGTGCATTTGCATAACGCCATAGCCAGTCGAGAAGGCATAAATAGTATCACCCTCGGTCGCTATCACCGGATCGTGTGCAATAGGGCGCGTCGGATCTCCCTTTGGCGGCTCGGGACGCTTAAGAGGATCGTTGTGATGGAGTCCCGCCGAGTCGTCGGGAGGCAGTTGTATTGAATCGGAAGGAGGAGCCCCCTCGTTGCCATTCTCGCCATTCTGTTTTGCGCAAGAGGAGGCGAGGATTGCCAG
>CAVILU010000229.1:0-3679 GCA_963643535.1 bacterium
ATCCTATTCAGCGAAAATATTGGAGAAAAATAATAATAGTGTGCCAAAGTGTGATAAATTGTAGCGACTAAGGGGCTAAAGTGCACTAATTTAGACAATATGGCAAACTAATTTTGATTATCTTTGCAATCCAAAACTTTTAGACCCCCAAAAGATGACTAAAGTTGCAAAGATATTCTTAGCAGAGGGCTTCGAGGAGACCGAGGCTCTCACGCCTTTCGACATATTGCGACGCGGCGGTGTGGACGTCGCATTAGTCTCAGTCACAGGCTCGCAGCGAGTTACGGGCTCGCACGGTATTGCCATTGAGGCTCAAGAGCTGATGAATGGCGATGTTGCGAAAGCCGATCTTCTTATGTTGCCCGGTGGAATGCCTGGCACACTCAATCTTGACGCCTGCGCAGCTCTCAAGGATGCTATTGCCGAGGCCGTAAAGATGGGCAAAGTAGTTTCCGCAATATGCGCGGCACCTTCCGTCCTTGGCGGAATGGGATTGCTTAATGGTCGCAAGGCAACTTGTTATCCTGGCTTTGAGGACAAGCTTATTGGTGCGCAATGCACTGGCGAAAGTGTCGTTAAGGACGGCAAGTTCATCACGGGCATTGGTCCTGGCGCAAGTCTCTCTTTTGGCTTGGCTTTGCTGGCCGAGCTTATGGGTGAGGATGTCGCCTCGACAGTTAAGGAGCAAATGATAATAAGATAAGATGAGCCATTCTTATTGGTCGTTATATAAATTTGCCGTAGCCGCCGTGGTATGCGCACTCCTAACCGCATGCCATCACAGTGCGAACAAGGAGACGTCGGACATAGCCGGCATCATTCCCACTGTTTCGGGCAACGAGCCAATGCCAGCCATCGAGGCTCGCTATACCCAGTGGCCCGACCCCGACACGCTGCTCATATACATCGACGGCACGAGATATAAAGTCGCCTCGAACGGCAATATCTTCTCTCCCGACGGCAAGAAGCGTCTCAAAATTGGCAGCAAGGGCAGCATAGAGACTCTCTACTTCGTCCAAAAAGGCGTGAGCCTAATCGTCTTCTTCACCGATGTCACCGACCTCGGCGCATCCAATCATGCGGAGCGAATAGACATCCAGACAGGCAAGACCCTTTGGTCAACAGACATCTCCGGCGTAGCCATGGTTCGCCCAATAATCAAGGGACAGTTCGCATACGTGGCATCATCGGGTTTCGTCGGCAAGCTCAAACTGAAGAACGGGCAATATGACTGGAAACACGCCGACCTTAACACAAAAGGCCGATTTGAGAAATTCCAGGACATAAGTTTCCCGAGCAAGATGGAGGCCGTATTCGTAGCGCCTCATTCTCTTTCTCTTGAGAGCGACACCATCATCATCAACGACATGACTGGCGACGTCCTTAAGATGAACTAACTTTTCTCGGCCGAAAGGAGCGAAAAGCAAAACATCTTGACCATCATTCCGTACAAGACAAGGAACGAGAGACCTTCACTATTTGATTAAATATCAAGAAAAAAAGTTAGAGGAAGGCCTATGAGGCGCAAACCCCGCGATAAATGATATAATTTTGGGGTTGTCGGGCTGCGGCTCACGCAAGACACAAGACAGAATAAATACAACAAACAAGACATAATGAGCGAGAACAAGGTAGCTTTCATTACCGGCATCACGGGTCAGGATGGTGCTTACTTGGCAGAATTCCTGTTGAAAAAGGGCTATACAGTGCATGGTCTCAAGAGGCGCACTTCCCTCTTCAACACCGATCGCATCGACCACATATATCAGGATCCTCACTCCGAGAATCGCCGTTTCTTCCTCCACTACGGAGACTTGACGGACTCCCCTAACTTGATTCGCATCATCCAGGAGATTCAGCCCGACGAGATTTACAACCTCGCCGCGATGAGTCATGTAGGCGTAAGCTTCGACAGCCCAGAGTACACAGCCAACGCCGACGGCATCGGCGTGCTCCGCATCCTTGAGGCAATCCGCCTTCTTGGCCTCACCGAGAAGACCCGTTTCTACCAGGCTTCCACGAGTGAGCTCTTCGGCAAGGTCCAGGAGATTCCTCAGAAGGAGACGACACCTTTCTACCCCCGCTCTCCGTATGCCGTAGCCAAGCTCTATGGCTATTGGATTACCGTGAACTACCGCGAGGCATATAAGATGTACGCCTGCAACGGCATCCTCTTCAACCACGAGAGCCCCATCCGCGGCGAGACTTTCGTAACCCGCAAGATTACCCGCGCCGTGGCCCGCATCGCCCTCAACCTCCAGGACAAACTCTACCTCGGCAACCTCTCCAGCAAACGCGACTGGGGCCATGCTAAGGACTACGTCCAGGCTATGTGGCACATCCTCCAGCAGGAAGAGCCTGAGGATTTCGTCATTGCTACCGGCGTCACCACCGAGGTCCGCGAGTTCGTCCGCCGCGCTTTCGCTTTTGCCGGCATCGAGCTTGAGTTCCAAGGCACCGGCGTCGACGAGAAGGGCATTGTAAAGAGCTGCTCAAACCCCGAATACCAGATTCCCGCCGGCACCGTTGTCGTAGAAGTCGATCCCAAGTACTTCCGCCCAACAGAGGTTGACCTCCTCATCGGCGACCCGACAAAGGCCAACAAGAAGCTCAACTGGAAGCCCCAGTACGACCTCAAGGGCCTCATCGAGGACATGATGACCTCCGACATCAAACTGATGAAGAAGGAGAAGTACCTCAAAGACGGCGGCTATCAGACGCTCAACTACTTCGAGTAGAAAAAGAAGCAACAAGCACGCACAATAAGAACAAAGGAGTCGGAGAACGGCAAATCAAACAAGATGATGCGCGTCTTCGGCTCCCTTTTTGTTATACAGACATAACACATAACTAAGACCTTTTCTCAGCTAACCAAATGGAAAAGAACGCAAAGATATACGTAGCAGGCCACCGCGGACTCGTAGGCTCGGCCATCGTACGCAACCTCCAGAAAAAAGGATATACCAACATCATAGGCCGCAGCCACAAGGAGCTCGACCTCTGCGACCAGCGTGCCGTAGACGCTTTCTTCGATGCGGAGAAGCCCGAGTACGTATTCCTCGCCGCAGCCCACGTAGGTGGCATCATGGCGAACAACACCTACCGTGCCGACTTCATGCTCATCAACCTCCAGATTCAGAACAACGTAATCTCGGCATCGCAGCGCACGGGCGTCAAGAAACTCATGTTCCTCGGCTCAAGCTGCATCTATCCGCGTCTCGCACCGCAACCCATCAAAGAGGAGGCCCTCCTCACCGGCGAACTGGAGTACACCAACGAGGAGTACGCCCTCGCAAAAATTAGCGGCATGCGCCTCTGCGAGAGCATGAACCTTCAGTATGGCTGCAACTATGTGGCCGTCATGCCCACCAACCTCTATGGTCCCAACGACAACTACGACCTCGTACGCAGCCACGTACTCCCCGCAATGATTCGCAAGATGCACCTCGGCCATGCCCTCGAAGAGGGACGATGGGACGACATCCGCGCCGACCTCGACAAGCGTCCCGTAGGCGACATCAACGGCAAGTCGTCCGAAGCTGATATCATGGCAATGCTCGGCAAATATGGTCTCAGCAAGGCCGCCGACGGTTCCGTATCGCTCAACCTTTGGGGCTCGGGCAAGCCTCTCCGCGAGTTCCTCCACTCCGACGACATGGCAGACGCCTGCGTATACGTA
>CAVILU010000230.1:0-3675 GCA_963643535.1 bacterium
GTTCTGATGACTGCCCTCAAGCTTGATATTCTCCAGTCTCTCGATTGCGTTCTTACCACAGAAAGCAAAGCAGCGGTCGTTCTCAGAGAACTCTGTGAACTGCAGCTTTGAGATAGCAATCAGGTCGGAGAGAGTGTACTCGTCGCCAATGGCATAAGTATTGGTGAGCTGATTGATGATGCCCTCAGAGGTGTACACATCTTCAATCTGGCCATCGCCAGTCTCAGCCTTAAAACGAGACTTAATGCCCATCAGGTACGTGCGCTCAGCACGGAGATTATACTTGATGATGGCATCGGTCTTGAGGTCGGCCACCGTGATAGGCTGTTCCTTCTTTACCTTTTCGTAGTCGTCAGTGAAGACGATGTTGAGCAGCTTCTTCTGTACATAGACAGACTTCTCGCGAGGCTGGAAGTTCTCTGGGGTAATGGTAAGCTGAGACTCGGAAGCCGCAGAAGAAGCAGCGAGCAGCGTAGTACCTACTGGGATTTCAGGACAAGTCATGTTGTCGAGGTTTTCGCGCGTATCGCCCTCGTTCTTAGGAATACCATTAACGGCCTGCATGACAGCCTTCTTGCCGTTAGCCTCAATGACGTAGAGCATAAGCGTGCCCTCTGTCTTGGTCTTAGAACCTTCCTTGTAACCAGGGACACCCGACACGATGACAGTTGTACCCTTGTAGAAAGGACGGATAGAGCCAGAGAAGTTGGTAGAGTTGATTTCTACTGTATCGCCAGCCACAATCTTCTGAGTAACCTGACCATCAAGCGTCTCTCCACCCACACGCTGATGAGATACAGACCAGTTCTTGATATTGACGGTCTTTGCCATCCGGCGAACGATAGAGAGGATAGGAGTCTTGAAAGGATAGAACTTAACAATCTCGGAGTCCCACTCCTTGTCGAGCAGACCGCCCTCGCGAAGCTGAGTGGAAGATGCCTGAGAGCCTGTGAGGTCCTGACCATCCTTTTTGCCGCCCGGACTCAACCGATCGTTGCCTTCTGGATTGACAGGCTCCTTCGCCTCAACCGTCTCCTTGGAAGCAGGTTCAACTCCCTCGTTACCAATCTGAGGTTCTACATTGTCGGCCAAAGCGAGAACGCCACCACCCGTCACAACTGCGAGTAACATCAGCACCATCTTCAAGACGGACTGAAAGGAAAAATAATTCATTACTTTCTTCATGTTATATACTATTAAAAATGTTATTTGTTAATTGCTTCTGATGCCATCGAAGAAACTCTCTCGCTTTATGGCCTTAGCTGGCTCGTTTCCGCTTCCGGAATTGGCAAGAGAAGGAGGCATACCTCCCTCTGTCTTAGAGGAGCGCACCTTGTTCTGGATCTTCTCGTTACGAGCCTGCATGGCAGCTTCCTCGCGAGCCGAAGAAATGTCAGCATCGTAGTTGTATGCGTTCTTAAAGAGCTTCCATGTTTCGGCAGAGATGTTGCCTTCCTCAGCATCCTGTATAACGCCAAACACTTTGCCCCACAGTTCATTGGTTTCCTCGTCAGAGAGTCCTAATCCCTGTAACGTTTCGTAAGACTTTCGGAGATTGTCATCGAGCTGCTGCGAGTGTTTCTCCTGCTCAGCCACCTTTTCCTGAAACTTGGTAATCTGAGTAGCCACCTTCTTTCCCAGCTCCTCATCTTCGAGAGCCGCCTTGATGTCGATACCCTGAGAAGCCATCCACTCGAATGGGTGCATATTCTTCCGTGTAGAGTCGAGCACCATAGCCGCCAGCCACTTGTTGCTGTCGAGCATCTTTGAGAGAGCCTTTCCGCTATCCTCGTACTTTGAGAGCATATCGGCATCGTCGTTCATGGCGCCATAGCGAGCCTCCTTGTCCTCGAAGTCGATGTCGGAATGACGCTTAGAGAAACGCTTGGAGAAGGCCGTGCGGTTAGGGCGCTCATCCTCGGCAGGAGCTTCTTGCTCCATTCCGGCAGAAGTGGCGTTGGGTGTCTCTTCTGTTTCCATCATTTTAGCTTGTTCTTCCTTTGTCATTTTCAAAAATAATTATGTAAATAATATTTCTGCAAATATCATGAAAAAACTGGCTTGGTTTTCCGTTAGTAACCAAGGGCAACCATACAGGGGGAACAATGAGCAAAGAGAGCATATACATTTCTTATTTTTGCGCTAAAACAACAAGAATCTGTATATAAAAATGACAAAAGCAAGGATATTGACTCTTAGCAGGGTAATGCCTGGAAAGAAGCTGTACAGTTCGGTAATCAACCGGGCATCGAGGCAAGCGCATGGTAACGACATGGAGCTATTGCAGCGATGCAGGAGCGCATGGAACAGCCTGAGTGGGGTAAGAGAGACGAGGGCGAGAACCATGAGATACTGCATGGGAGACCAATGGGGAGATACCATCAAGGTGTGGGATCACGGCTCCTACGTCTACATGACTGAACGGGAGTATATGGAGCGAAAGAACACTACGCCGATGAGCAATAACGTGATGGCGAGCATACTGGAGTCTATAGGCGGCCTCTATGCCAAGCAAGGAACGGAACCCGTATGCTTTGCCAGGGACAACGACTCAAGAGCTATCAACGACATGATGAGCGCAACCCTGCAATGCAACTGGCAGTCAACGTATATGCAAGACCTGTTGAATCACGCCATCAAGGACTATGTGATAGGCGGTCAAATGTACGCAAGAGAAGGGTGGGAGTCGAAGCAGCTCGAACTTCCTGACGCGTGGACGGAGCTTATGGAGCCTGACTTTATGTTTTTCGAGTGCGGCAGCGACCCGAGACATGAGGACATCAGCCTGATAGGTTGCCTGCATGACGTGAGCAGAGAAGATTTGTACCAGAAATTTGCGCGACCGGAGTTTGGACTGACGATAGATGACCTTGATAGCATCTTTTCCATACAAGACGTGAGCGATGACGGAGTGGGGTATGAGTTCAACGAGGAGAAGAACCTTGGTAACATAAGCTTTGACCACACCAACAAGTCAAACCACTACGTGAGAGTGATAGAGGTATGGACTACCGAGACCAAGATGCGCCTACAATGCTTTGACCCTATAGCCACGAATGCCAACAACTCGTACTTCAAGGTGGATATGGACGATACGGCCATGATAGAGAAGCTGAGATCGGACAATATTAAGCGCAAGAAGATGTATGACGATATGGGTGTGCCAGAAGACGAGAGAGCCTACATCGTATCGGAAGAAGTAGCTGACAAATACTGGTACTACACCTATATGGCACCAGACGGAACCGTGCTGTGCAAGGGGGAAACCCCATACGACTATAAGAGCCATCCGTTTACGATCAAGCTTTTCCCGTATCTCAACGGCAAGATACACCCATTCTTAGCGAACGTGATAGACCAGCAGAGATACATCAACCGCCTGATAGTAATGAACGATATGGCGATAAGAAGCAGCTCGAAGGGTGTGTGGATGATACCAACCACCGTGCTTGGCGGCAAGAGTCCGGCAGAGTTTGCCGAAGAAATAGTGGAGTATGACGGGCTGTGCTTCTATACACCAAGGCCCAATATGCCACAAGTGAAGCCTGACATCATCACCTCGAATGCAGTGAACATTGGCACCAACGAGTTGCTGCAGATAGAGCTGAACCTGATACACGAAGTATCGAACGTGAGCGGGGCGCTGCAGGGTAAGACACCATCGGCAGGAACATC
>CAVILU010000231.1:0-1936 GCA_963643535.1 bacterium
GCTTTATGATTATGTGCGTCTCTCAGATATCGATATCCTTAATCAGAAGGCGGGACTCCGACGTGTCTGCATCTTCTCACCGGATGGCCCTGCAGACTATATGCGCACAAGACTCAACCAGATGAGCGATGCTACATTTGCCCGTTTCCTCGATTTCCAAAAGCGGGTCTCCGAACGCCCCGACCTTCTCGGAGCCGGCAGTCATGTAGTGGACGTGGTAACTTATTAAAACGGCATAGATTCATAGGTTGAGTATGAGCGAGGCGTGAGTTCTCCCCACGTTTATTGAAGTTATTATATGATTGCTTGAGCATTTCAAAATATGCAAAAAGCGGATGGCCACGAGATTTCGCAGCCATCCGCTTTAGTATTGTATTAGACTTACAGGGAAATAGTAGGTCCTACCCTACTCTCCCAAACAAGCATCGAGGTCTTTGGTAATCTTCTCTTTATCGAGATTCTGACCGATAATACAAAGTTTTATCATACGGTCACCATAGAGGTCGTCCCAATCGGCTTCGATGTTTGGATTCTCCTGAAGGAGTTTTTCCATCTCGGCCTTGGGGGCAGAAGCGATCCACTTGCCAGTGGCTTGGAGTTGGACTTGTTGACCACTTGTCTCGAAGAGGAGAGCCATATCGCGGTCGTCATCGAACCAAATGATACCCTTACAGCGGATAATGTTGCGCGGCCAATTGCGGACGAAGAAATCCAACGCATTACGGTCGAACGGTGCACGACGATGGTAAATCATTGTGCCGATGCCATACTCGTCTTCATCCTCGTCTTCATGGCGATGCTCGTGATGATGGTGCTCGTGGTCATGATGCTCGTGTTCTTCTTCATGGTCATCATCATCGTCGTCGTCATCGTGGTCTTCGTGTTCATCCTCTTCGAGGGCACGGCACCAACCAGCAGATGAATAAACTTCAGCGAAATTGAAGCTATTGGTCGCAAGAACATCAGCGACATCAACCTTACCGTGGTCAGTCTCGATAATCTTGACACCCGGGTGGATGGCGTTGATTACGGCGCGAACCTTCTTGAACTGATCATCAGTAACGAGATCCTTCTTATTGATGACAAGGGTTGAGCAGAACTCAATCTGCTGAACAAGAAGGCTTTCGATATCCTCCTCGTCCTTGTCTTTGAGAAGGGCATCGCCATTGGCGAACTCATCAACGAGGCGTTTGGCATCGACAACGCCAACGACATTGTCAAGATGTCCATTCTGAATGGTCTCGAGCTCTTGGGCGATAGGCATAGGCTCACAAACGCCACTAGCCTCAATCATGATGTAGTCGAACTTGCCAGATGCGATGATATCTTCGATGTTCTGAGCCATCTGGGTTTTGAGGGTGCAGCAGATGCAACCGTTAGTGAGAGGAACAATGCTGCTGGTGTCGGTTATATTAGCACCTTTGGCAATGAGTTTCTCATCGACATTGACTTCACCGATATCATTGACGATAACGGCGACCTTGAAACCCTTCTGGTTATTAAGAACCTGATTGAGGAGGGTAGTCTTGCCTGCGCCGAGATAGCCGCAGAGAAGAGTTATAGGAGTTGTATTTTTCGGCATATCACAAAATATAATTTCGTATTACCGTATAATGTTAGTCGATTACTTACGGAGTGCAGCGAGGCTCTCTTCGAGTGCCGCAATCTTCTGGATGGCATCAGCCTCCTTCTTGCGCTCCATCTCGACGACCTGAGCGGGGGCTCCAGCGACAAACTTCTCGTTGGAGAGTTTCTTTCGAACTCCTGCGAGGAAGCCTTGGAGACGCTTAATCTCAGCCTCATTCTTTGCAATCTCGGCATCCTTATCGATAAGGTCGCCAATGGGGACTGCGAACTCTGAGGTTCCAACCATAAAGCTTACAGCACTTGCGGGTTTAGCCTCAACACTCTTGATGCCAGATACGAAACCGAGCCA
>CAVILU010000231.1:1946-3667 GCA_963643535.1 bacterium
GGCCTTCGAGGTCGCTGACCGGATTTGCTCCGAGAACGACAACATCGAGTTCCTTCTTGGGCGGGAAATTGCGCTGGTTGCGAACCATACGGATGCCAGCAACAATATTCTTCATGGTCTCGAAGTGCTCAATAATCTCATCGTCTCCAGCTTTACGCTCGGGAGTTGATACTTGAGCGACCATAATGCTCTCACCGGCCTTGCGCTCGTAGATGTTCTGCCACAGCTCTTCGGTGATGAAAGGCATAAAGGGATGGAGGAGGAGGAGGAGCTGCTCGAAGAAACCAAGAGTTGCCTCAAGAGTCTTGCCATCGATAGGCTTGCCATACTCAGGCTTAACCATTTCGAGATACCAGGCGGAGAACTCATCCCAGAAGAGCTTGTAGACCGCCATAAGGGCCTCGCTAAGACGATACTTAGAGAAGAGGTCGGCGACCTCGGCCTGAGTCTTACGAAGGACTGCATTGAACCACTCGATAGCCTGCTTAGACTCGACGGGTTGCTCGATATCAGCAACTTGCCAACCTTTGACGAGGCGGAAAGCGTTCCAAATCTTATTGTTGAAGTTACGACCCTGCTCACAAAGAGAATCATCGAAGAGGATGTCGTTGCCAGCAGGAGCGGAAAGCATCATGCCCATACGTACACCATCGGCGCCGTACTTTGCGATGAGCTCCAAAGGATCAGGAGAGTTGCCGAGCTGCTTACTCATCTTGCGGCCGAGCTTATCGCGGACGATGCCAGTGAAGTAAACGTTCTTGAATGGCATCTTACCCTCGTACTCATAGCCGGCCATGATCATACGAGCTACCCAGAAGAAGATGATGTCGGGACCAGTGACGAGATCAGAAGTCGGGTAATAGTACTTAATCTCCTCGTTGCCAGGATTGTTGATTCCATCAAAGAGCGAGATGGGCCACAACCAAGAAGAGAACCACGTATCAAGGCAATCCTCATCTTGACGGAGGTCGGACTCTGAAATCGGGTAGTCAACTTTCGCCTTGGCAAGAGCGAGAGCTTGCTCCTTGTTCTCAGCAACGACGTAACCACCTTTGGGAAGGTAATAGGCCGGAATACGATGGCCCCACCAAAGTTGACGGCTGATACACCAGTCCTTGATGTTCTCCATCCAGTGGCGGTAGGTGTTCTTGTACTTTGCGGGATAGAACTTAATATCGTCGTTCATTACGGCATCGAGAGCAGGCTTGGCGAGGTGCTCCATCTTGAGGAACCACTGCATAGAGAGCTTAGGCTCGATGGGCACGCCGGTGCGCTCTGAGCAGCCCACCTTATTAGTGTAGGCCTCAACCTTTTCGAGGAGGCCGGCATTCTGGAGGTCAACCTCGATTTGCTTACGGACATCGAAGCGATCTTGGCCGACATAGAGTCCTGCGGCCTCGCTGATGGTGCCATTGTCGTTGAAAATATCGATAGTCTCAAGGCCATACTTCTCGCCGAGCATATAGTCATTGACATCATGGGCAGGGGTCACCTTGAGGCAACCAGTACCGAACTCGATATCGACATACTCATCCTCAATGACGGGGATTACACGGCCAACAAGAGGCACGATAACCTTCTTGCCCTTGAGCCAAGTGTTCTTAGGATCCTTGGGATTGATACACATTGCGGTATCACCCATAATGGTCTCCGGACGTGTGGTAGCTACGACGGCATACTTGCCAGGCTCGCCCTCTACCATATAGCGGAGATAATAGAGT
>CAVILU010000232.1:0-955 GCA_963643535.1 bacterium
GTATTGCGGCAGCACGTCAGATTGTTGGCTTCATCAAGAATGGCGTTGACAAGTTCCGTGTGAACTAAATCGCAGACTTACACAATAACACAGAATCCGCCCTCAAGTTTTGAGTAACTTGAGGGCGGATTTTTTGCATTTTTATTATTTCCATTCATATCCATTGATTTCGCTCACAGATCATCAATTGCTCACCAGAGACGACTACAAGGACCGCCATAGAATTCAGAATGTGTTATCCCCATAACCAACAATGTTCAAAAAAATTAATGTATCTTTAAGAGCCGAAATAAACAACAAAAAACAGAATTATTGAATGAGAAACGTACTATTGACTGCCGTACTGAGCCTCATAGGCATAACGACGGCGCAAAGCCAGATTCTGCAGACCACTGTGGAACAAGGCGAGATAGAGGGCGTAGAGCATGAAGGGCACGCACTCTACAAGCGAATCCCTTACGCAGAAGCTCCAGTCGGCGACCTACGTTGGAAAGCCCCCGTTGCTAAAAAAGCTTGGCAAGGCGTCTATAAATCCGACAAGTGGGGAGACCGTCCGCCACAGCCAGTAGACCCAAATCAAAATGGAGGAGAGTTAGGCATGAGCGAAGACTGCCTATACCTGAGTGTTGAGACTCCCGCCAAGAGCAAGGACGAGAAACTGCCAGTCTTCGTAATGATACATGGCGGCGCATTTCTAACTGGCTCGTACAGCGGCACACAGGAGAGCTTTGTTCGCGAAGGTATCATTTACTGCAGCATCGAGTATCGCCTCGGTGCTTTAGGCTTCATGGCACACCCCGAGCTCAGTAAAGAATCCGAACGAGGCATATCGGGCAATTATGGTATCCTAGACCAAGTGATGGCACTCAAGTGGATACATGACAACATTGCGGCCTTTGGTGGCGACCCCGACAAGATTACAATAGCCGGAGAGTCGGCAGGCGGCATATCCATC
>CAVILU010000232.1:965-1794 GCA_963643535.1 bacterium
GGACTTTTCAGTGGAGCTATCAGCGAGAGCGGCGGTTCTTTTTGGCCTGTTGCCGAATCTCGAAATGGGAACACCGCAATGCAGACAAGCAAATATGCCGAAAAAGCAGGTATCGAGTTGCAGAAAAAGCTAAACGCAAAGAACCTCAAGCAGCTCCGCAAAGTTCCTTTCGATGAGATTGTAAAAAACACAATGATGGAGTCCTTTTGGCCGTGCGTAGACGGTTACGCCATTACGGACGACCAGTATAAACTCTACGAAAAGGGCGAATATAACGATGTAAATGTTCTCATCGGCACGAACAGCGACGAAGGCAGCATGTTCTGCCGCCCAATGAGCGTTGAGGCATACGAAGGCATTGTCAGAGGCACATACGGCGACTGGGCCGACAGGGCTCTCCAAATTTACCCCGCAAAAACAGAGGAGGAGACCTACTTCGCTCTGTCGGACATCTTCCGCGACGGTTCTTTTGCTTGGGGTACATACGCATGGGCAAACCTGCAAAGCAAAACAGGCAAGACAAAGGTCTTCATGTACTATTTCGACCAAGACTCAGAGAACACCATCATCCGCAGCCGTAAGGGAGGCGCAAGCCACGTAGCCGAAATGCCATTCATCTACGGATATACGTTCGGGACTGGAAAAATGACAGTGACCGAGACGCACATGCAGCAAATCATGTCGCAATATTGGATTAACTTCACAAAGACAGGCGACCCGAATGGCGACACCCTACCCTACTGGACACCCTACGAGCAGGGCAAACCGACCGTAATGATCATGAAAGAAGGTTTCCACCTCGCTCCCGTGCAAAATCAAAAGCAGATGG
>CAVILU010000232.1:1804-2307 GCA_963643535.1 bacterium
CTTCTTCGAGGAGTTCTTCAAAGCCAAGAGGGACGGGAAATAAAGAGGTAAAAAAGATATAATAGGCTGGCGATGACACATTTCATCGCCAGCCTTTTGTTTTGGCGTATTGATTTATCGTTAGTATACTTAACTTTGCGGGAAGTTACACTTATCAACTCAAAATCAGCAACGAAATAACAGATTAAAAGAAGATGATGGACTTGGTACAACATTGGCTCATGTCGGCGAGCGACTTTCTGTGGACGTATATCGTCATAGCAATACTTGTCGGATGTGCTATATTTTTCACGTGGCGCACACGCTTTGTGCAATTTCGCCTTATCGGTGAGATGTTTAACCTATTGGTACATCCAGAAAAAGTTAAACCAGAGGATATTGGGCCAGATGAACTTTCAGCGAGTGTGTCAGAAGGCGGGAAAGCCAAGCACATATCGTCATTCCAAGCATTTTTTGTCGCATTGGCAAGTCGCATCGGCACGGGCAACTTGGCTGGCGTGGCC
>CAVILU010000232.1:2317-3638 GCA_963643535.1 bacterium
GGCGTGGCCTCGGCAATAAGTGTTGGTGGTCCTGGCTCTGTTTTTTGGATGTGGCTGTTGGCTCTTCTTGGCTCTTCGATGGCATTCGTAGAGTCAACCCTCGCGCAGCTTTATAAACGTCGAGGCAAAGAGTCATTTTACGGAGGACCCGCTTATTATATGAAATATGGACTTGGGAAAAGTTGGATGGGCGTACTTTTCGCAATTCTTATGATTGTCACTTTCGGCTTTGCAAACTGCTCAGTACAGAGTAACACGATATGCGCAGCATGGGACAAAGCATTTGGCATCGACCCAACAGTTATGGGTATTGCGCTCACGGCACTTACACTCGTAATCATATTCGGAGGCATACAACGCGTTGCAAAGTTCTCGTCGGCCGTCGTACCCATCATGGCTGTGCTATATCTGATAGTGGCAGTCATCATTGTGGCATGCAACATAACATTGATACCCAATGTGTTCATAACAATATTTGAGAATGCCTTCGGGCTCGACCAAGCTGCTGGCGGTGCCATAGGTGTAACAGTTATGCAAGGCATCAAGCGTGGACTTTTTAGCAACGAGGCGGGCGAAGGAAGCGCACCTAACGCAGCTGCGGTGGCCACAATCAGTCACCCTGTAAAACAGGGTCTCATCCAAGCACTTGGTGTATTTACGGACACTCTCATCGTCTGCTCTTGCACTGCGTTTATCATCCTTGTCAGTGGCGTTGATATCAAAGCTTCTGATGGAATTCAACTCACGCAAGACGCACTTACTCACGAGATTGGTTGGCTTGGCAATCCATTCGTAGCGATAATGATATTGCTATTCGCCTTCAGCAGCGTCATCGGCAATTATTATTATGGCGAGACCAATATTCTCTACATCACGAAAAGCAAGCGTGCAATGTTCTTCTACAGAATTACCGTTGCCGCAATGGTTATGATAGGTGCTATAGTGACTCTCGACTTGGCATGGAGCTTTACGGATATCGCCATGGCAATGCTGACTATCTGCAATCTCGTGGCAATCGTATTACTGTCCAAACAAGCAGTGGCATTGCTAAACGACTACAGAAGACAAAAGAAAGAAGGCAAGGATCCTGTTTTCAAGAAAGAGAGCATGCCTGATATTGCCGACAAGTTGGAGGCTTGGTAGTGACAGCGGCGCAACATATTGCATAAACGGCTGACAGCAAAAACTCGTTGCTGCCAGCCGTTTGCTTTTAAAATCGTTTACTGTATGAACTTAATCTTACTCTCGTCGCGAGGTTTGGCGGCCGGAGTCTCGTCGGGGTAGCCTATGGCAATGATGTAGCACAATTCATAGCCATCGG
>CAVILU010000233.1:0-3616 GCA_963643535.1 bacterium
CTCTACTACAGCATTGTTTGCACCCTCTACCTGGCTATATGCCGGGCACTCCTGTGTGCTTCCACAAGACGCAAAGAGCAAACCCGCTACTGCGAGCGATGCGACAAAGATTATAGCTTTTTTCATACCTTAGTTCGTATTTCGTGCCGCTAAATTAGTTATTTGTTTCTTATGTGATAGGGGTTGCCGCGTTAAAAAGTCTTACTAATGCCTTTTCTCCGCTTCGTTCCCCTTCAACATTCACCCATATTTACGGCGCAACTCTCTCTTTTGTTACGGTTTATTCCTTTTTTCGTCGCAAGCCCGTATTGGGAGGTTTTCTCTTCGTTCCGGGACCGACGAATGGTTACACCGTGGTGCAAGGCTGCGCTCCGCTCTCCACCATCGTTATCTGGCAGCCACCGAAGCGGTACTTCTTCTTCTTGGTCATGCTGCCACACGAAGTGAGGGCCACAGCAAGCAGGAGTACCAATGCACCTGCCATCATGCGTCTTTTTTTCATCTCTCTACTGCGCTTATTGTAGTAATCGTCTGTTTATTAGATGAGTGGCATGCCACCCTTGAGGCAGTCCTCGCGCATCTTGTCGGGCCAAATGGAGGCCTGGATCTCACCAATGTGAGCCTTGCGGAGGTAGAACATGCAGAGGCGACTCTGACCAATGCCGCCACCAATAGACTGAGGCAGCTCGCCTGCGAGGAGTCTCTTGTGGAAGTAGAGCTCCTTCCGGTCTTGCGCTCCGCGGATGTCAAGCTGGCGGAGGAGTGCCTCTTTGTCTACGCGGATGCCCATGCTCGAGAGCTCGAATGAGTGGCCGAGAATCTCGTTCCAGACGAGGATGTCGCCATTGAGGCCCTTGTGTCCGTCGGGCGACTCGGTGGACCAGTCGTCGTAGTCCGGGGCGCGGCCGTCATGGGGCTCGCCATTCTTCATCGCGCCTCCAATACCCATGAGGAACACTGCGCCATACTCCTTTACGATTTTATCCTCACGCTCTTTCGGGGTGAGGTCGGGATACTTCTCTGCCAAGTCCTCTGCCCACTCGAAGTGAATCTCCTCGGGAAGCTGGGGACGAATCTGCGGATAGTGCTCACAGACAATATATTCGGTGCGACGCATTGCGCCATAGATGCGGCGTACGACGCTCTTGAGGTACTCTACATTGCGCTTGGCGGGGTTCATCACCATCTCCCAGTCCCACTGGTCTACATAGAGCGAGTGGATGTTGTCCAGCTCCTCGTCTGAGCGGATGGCGTTCATGTCGGTGTAGATGCCGTAGTTCTCCTCGATGCCGTAGTCGGCAAGGATCATACGCTTCCACTTGGCAAGCGAGTGCACCACCTCGGCCTTCTGATCCGAGAGGTCCTTGATGGGGAACGTCACGGCGCGCTCCACGCCATTGAGGTCGTCGTTGAGGCCCGTGCCCTTGAGGACGAAGAGAGGGGCTGTAACGCGGCGGAGGCGAAGCTCGGCCGACAAGTTCTGCTGGAAGAAATCCTTGATGTAGTGGATGCCCATCTCGGTCTCGCGGAGGTCGAGAAGAGGACGGTAGCCTTTGGGTATGTAAAGTTGTGACATGACCTCAGTTGTGTGTCTTTAGTTACAATTTTCTATTCAGACGTTGTGCAAAAATAACAGTTTTGCTTAAAAATAAAAACACTCAATTAAAAATTATCGCAAAAGGGCATATCCTATATTCCTATTCAGCATCCCTATTTGCCATGTTTTGCGCAGCTCTCAAGTTGCAATGCGCGCTGTTTCTTTTTGTTCCCATTTTTACTTAACTTCGTGTCAACTTATTCTTTTGCCTTTGGCTTGCAAGGGCACTTCTTTGCTCTTATAAAATCTGAGTAACACACCAATATGTCCTCCTACAAGTTTGGTCTCGTCCTCGAGGGCGGCGGAATGCGCGGCGTCTTCACGGCAGGTGTAATCGACGCTCTGCTCGATTATGACGTCAAGTTCCCTTACGTTATCGGCACTTCGGCCGGTGCGAGTGCGGGGTGCGTTTACTTGGCGCGCCAGAGGGGACGACTGAGGTATGTGGATATTGACCTTCAGACAATTCGCCCTTACGTGGGCTTTTCGTCCGTCCTCCATGGCAAGGGTGTCATCGACCTCGATTTTGTCTTCAATGACGTGCAGGAGAGCTATTATCCGTTCGATTTCGAGACTTTCCGCAAGAGTGGTAGCCGCTTCGTGAGTGTGGCCACGAGTGCCGTCACGGGCGAGGCCGTCTATACCGAGGAGACCGAGGACTTCGGCCGTTTCGTGGATGCCTGCCGCGCCAGTTGCTCGCTGCCTATCATGTGCCCGGCGTGGCATATAGATGGTGTGCCGATGGTGGATGGCGGTGTGGCCGACTCCATCCCTTTCGAGCACGCCTTGGCCGATGGCTGTGAGAAAGTAGTCGTCGTTACAACTAAAGATGCCGCATACCGCAAGAGCGAAAGAAAAATATGGCTGCCCAAACACATATATAAGGAATACCCAAACCTCCGCAATGCCCTCCTCTCGCGCAACGTCCGCTACAACAAGCAAGTAGACCGCCTGGCGGAACTCGAGTCGCAAGGCATAGCCCACGTTGTCCGCCCCGCCGATATGCACAACGTGACCCGCACCACCAGCAAGGCTGAGCTCCTCGAAGAACTCTATGCCGAAGGCCTCAAGGCAGGCCGCGAACTGGCTCTCTACATGCAGGGTAAGCTCTGACCGCGCTGATGGCCCAATTAAAGGTTTTCTCGGCCTCGGCCGGCTCGGGCAAGACGTACACCCTCGCCCGTCAGGTGATTGACCTCCTCGTGGCCGATCCGCGCAGCTATGCCCATATCCTTGCTGTAACCTTTACCAACAAGGCCACGGGCGAGATGAAGGATCGCATAGTGGGCGACCTCGATATTATGGCCAATGGGCAGGACGGCGATAAAAAGCGCGAGGATCTCCTTTCGGCGCATGTGGCTATGGCTGTGTCGCGCGGCGACAATAAGATGGATCGCAATTCGGTCATTGAGCGGAGCTCCGTCGCTTTGCGCAATATTTTGCTGGACTATGGCCAATTCTCTGTCAGTACCATCGATAGTTTCGTCCAGCGCGTCATCCGTTCCTTTGCCTACGAGCAAGGTTTGCCCTCCAACTATGGTCTGCAACTTGACACGGGTGCCGTGGTCAGCGGTGCCGTCGACGACCTTATGGACAGCATGTCGGTTGATTCCGAACTCCGCCGACTCGTTATCTCTATGACCGAGGAGGCTATAGATTCCGAAAAGACGTGGGGGCGAGCCGAGAAAAACATTTCAGATATCGGCAAAGCCCTTGTTGATGAGGGCTCATTTATTGATTTCGAGAAGCTTACCCTCGGAAACATCGCAAAGCTGCGAGACGCTATGCTCGACCGCCAGGAGAACGCCCTGCGTACGGTACTGCGCATCGTGTCGGCTGTGAAAGAGCAACATATGGCGTGCGGCATATCAGAAACTAATGGCAAAATGACGAATTTCCTGAATTTGGTTTCAGAGCCTTTGCCAAAGTTCGATGTGTCTACTCCTGCCAGCCGCCGGTCTGTCGTGAGGTGCGTCGATAAATATATCAATACGCTGGTCGGGCTCAATCCCTCTAAAC
>CAVILU010000234.1:0-3587 GCA_963643535.1 bacterium
AGCGTGCTTGTGGCTGGCGAGCGCATACCCGTAGGCGACGGATACAAACAAAACCTTCAGTCGCTCTTGGACAAGCTTACCCTTTAATACGCTATGCTATGATGTGCGAGGCTTTTCTGCAATATATATGGGGACAAAGGCTCTATTTAGCGGCCAATCAGGTGACCACTGATGGCTCTGTAGTCGAAATCCTCAATCCTGGCCGTCTCAATCAAGATTCGGGCCCCGACTTCTTCAATGCGCAAATACGTGTCGATGGTGTCACGTGGGCTGGAAATGTGGAAATCCATCTTACCTCTGACGATTGGTATCATCATGGTCATGAGACAGATCCTGCGTATGACAATGTTATACTGCATGTTGTCGGTCGCTCTACAGGTCGTCCGGTCCTCAATAGTAAAGGTGATAAGATTCCAGAGGTGGTCCTTGCCTACGACCCTGAGTTGCTTAAAAGATATGAGGAACTCGAAAGCCAAGGTACTGTATCAAAAATAAGATGTGCCGATTTGCTCCCTAAGATGCCTGAGGCTGTTAAAATTTCTTGGCTCGACTCTTTGCTGCTTGAGCGTATGGAAGCAAAGAGTGACCGTGTGCTCGAGTATGTCGAGATGTTCAAGGGCGACATCGACCAAGCCTTTTTCTGCGTCCTTGCACGAGCTATGGGGAATAAGGTAAATGCCGAGCCAATGGAGATGCTTGTCCGTGCCACTCCACTGCGAGCTTTGGTGAAACACAATGGTGTGTTGCAGACCGAGGCCCTGCTTCTTGGGCAAGCTGGTTTGTTGAGTGACGAGACTGTTGACGATGATTACATAGCCACTTTGCGCCGTGAATATGATTTGCTAAAAATAAAGTTTGGGCTTGAGCCAATAGACCCATCCGTTTGGAAATACGCCCGTCTGCGTCCGCAGAATTTCCCAGATATACGTTTGGTTCAACTTGCTGCTGTTATTCGGGCTCTGCCTGGAAATTTTGCAAGTTGCCTCTCCTTGCCTCTCAATAAGATTTTGTCTGTAAGCCCTTCGGAATATTGGCGTACACACTATCGCCTTGGGGCGGAATCAAGCGCGGAGTCGGATAAGAAACTTGGCGAGGATGCAAGGAGATTGGTTATGATAAATGCCATTGTCCCGTACGCTTTTGCTATGGGAAGACGTTTCGGTAATGTGGCTCGGCAAGATGAGGCTGTGGATGTCCTTCGGGCAATTGCTAAGGAGCGCAATTCCGTATTGCGAATGTGGTCGGAGTTTGGTGTGGCAGCTCGTGATGAGGCGGATGCGCAAGCCTTGTTGCACCTCACGTCTCAATATTGTGAGCGTGGTATGTGTCTCCGTTGCCGTTTCGGGCATTACTGCATAAGTCGCGGCCAAACTCCTGTGGCCTATGCTTCGTTAGGAAATTCCCGTCGAATAAGTGGTAAGGCGGAATCTTCAAAATAGCAATGTGACAACACAATAAAACCGCCGCAGGACGTATTGCCCTGCGGCGGTTTATTATCTCTCTTCGCTTACTTGTTCAGCGGGAAATATATGGTGTACTTAGCGTCCCCAATCTCATAAAGAGGCTTGAGACGGATAAGTTTCTCCTGTCCCAATGTACGATAGTGGCTTTGCGTCCAACGCACAGTGCGATATTGCTGATCGAGTTCACGGCAGAGGAATGACGATGGGTTAGCCGCATCGCCTTTCAGCGTAGTCTCTTCACTCTCGGCGGCAAGAACAATCGGGCCTTCCATAAAGGCGTACATATTCTTTGTTCCGGGCAATGCCTCTGTCCATAACCTGTCGGGGAAGTCTACGATAATCTCATTCTCTTTCCACTCTCGGCTAATGGTCATAAAGCCATGTAATTGTGATACGCTTACAGATTGACCATCAACGGTAATTGTGGCCTTCTTGTCGAGCCACCATGGCAGACGGATCTTGAGGTCGAACTTAGTTTGCTCTTCGGCGTTTATCTTTATGTGGATTCTGAATCGGTCGGCATCCCAATTCTTGTTCCATTGGTTGCCTTCGAAGTCTTGTTCTATGCTCACTTTTTTGCCATTGATCTCCCAAGAGTGGGATGACGGCACGTATTGGCTGATTGTGAGGTCGCCTTTCGTATCGTGGTAATATACGTATTGTGGGTAACGGTTATGTGCCTGGACAAGAGAGCCGTGGCAGCAGTAGAAGTCCATTGTCGGGTGTCCCCATCCTTTCTCTCCGCCCTTGGTGTATCCGCTGGCCATCGGCAGGAAGTAGGCCACCATGCCTGTTTGCGGATGTTGCTGCGCAAGGATGCCGTTGTAGAGGTTGCGCTCAATGTAGTCTGCATACTCTACGTCGCCAGTGAGCCGAAGGAGATAGTCTGCTGTGCGCATCATGTTGTAGACTGTGCAATGCTCTTGGTTGTTTTCTCCTGCGAAAATGGCGAGTTTGCCTTTCCCAATCCAATGCTCGCCTGCATTCTGACCGCCAGTGCAGAAACTCTCACGCTCCTTGACGGCGCAACGCCAAAACGCCTTTGCGGCATCGAGCCAATACTTGTCTCCAGTCACCTCGTAGCAGCGGGCCGCACCATGAGACCAGGGCACGGAAGCGTTGGCATGGTCGCAAGTCAAGGCATCCTCACCTTTCATTAGCTGAGTGAAGATCCAAGGGTTGCCATATCTCTCCATAAGGTCAAGATACTTTTGTGCATCGAGCCCCAATTCCGTCTTCTCGTGGGCGAGTCCATATAGGTTTGCCCAAATCTCGAGCATTCCGCTTGTCTCGCCTCCCATAATAGCCGCGGCGTTGTTTGCTGCTATCATCTCATTCGTCCATCTGTGAAACCAGTTGGCGAATTTGTCGAGTACCTCAAGGGCTTGCTTATTGCCCATCACGGCATATGCGTCATAGAGGCCCATAAGAGTCTTGTGCAGCGTATATTGGGGCGACCACATTGGCTTGCCTTCAGCCATCAGCCTCATATACTTTTCTGGAATTGAGCCCACCCATTCACCTCCATTAATCTCTTGGCATCGTGCGAGTTCGCTGATGATAAATTCGGCACGCTGACGTATGGCGTCGTCGCCTGTCTCGGCCCATGTGTATGCACAAGCAGATATATAATGCCCAAGGAAATGACCTCGGAGTTGTCCGCTTAGGCTCTCCCATCCCCAATAGAAGTTACTGATGTCGCCATCCTTGCCGACCATGAACTCCTTGTTGAGCCCAGCCTCGGCATAGAAGTTTTGCAATAACTTGGTGGGCTCGAGCATAAGCATATAAGCCTTGTTGAGTTCAAACCTCTCGCTGAAGAGACCCGCTTTTAAGCGTATCGATGTCGGCTCTACGCCCATAAGCTCATGGCTAGCCTCGCCAACGTACTTGAAGTGCCCAGTGGATGCGTAAGGATCGTTGCCGCGTCCCGAGTCGTCGATATAGATGATTTGCGCCGATGCCATAGTGCCGTATAGCGCAAGTGCCGCCATCGCGGCTTGGTGTTTGTACTTTGCCATATTGCTTGGAGTATGAGTTATTTTCAGTTCCCGCTAAATTAAGATTAATGGTTAAGAATTAACGCGCATATTTTTACAAAATCACATAGTAAATTAATTTTTG
>CAVILU010000235.1:0-3579 GCA_963643535.1 bacterium
GTGTTGTTGTCCTGGAGAAATCTGTCGAAGCTGACGCTATAGGCATGTCCGAGCCCAATTTCCGTGTTGGCGACCCAGTGAACTTATACGACTATGCGCAAGATGGTACGCCCGACATACTGAAGACTATAACTCATCGTGCTACACTCATCCGCATTGACGAAAACTCTTCTGCTGGCAGTCCATCTAAGATTAAGACGTATACTATCAAGCTACGTTCCCCGCAGACAAAGGCTTTCTTCGAGAACGAAGCAAATTGCTGGGTCATTGAGCATGACCAGATCGAGTCTAGCACGACTCGTCAGTTCTCGCAGTTGACCAACCTTCTGCGCACAACAATAGAGCGTCGTACTCTTCTTACTTCGCAACGTCGCCCTGCGGTAAACGCCGCTAAGCAACCCCGAATAGGTGATTATGGCGATATGAACGACCTTGTTGATCGTTCGTTAGCAGCCAGGGAGATGTTTCTGCTCGTCGGCCCTCCAGGCACTGGCAAGACCTCCATGGGTCTTATGAATATCCTTCGCGAGGAACTTGCTCATGATGGGCATTCTGTGCTCCTCCTTTCCTACACAAACAGGGCTGTGGACGAGATCTGCTCCAAACTCGAGAAGGATGGTCTCGACTATGTCCGTATCGGCAGTCGCTTCTCCTGCGCTGAGCAATATCGCAGTAAACTAATGATTGAGACTGAGTTCTGCAATGTTGACTCCGTCCGCAGGAAGATTATGGATACGCGGATTATCATAGGCACCACAATGTCCATCAGCGGAGCTGCGGGCCTTTTCAAGCTTAAAAAGTTCCATCTCGCGATTGTGGATGAGGCTTCGCAGATTCTCGAGCCGTCTATCATTGGTATCCTTGCCGAGGCAAATTCTTATGGCCTTTTTAAGGAGCCGAGCATTGAGCGTTTTGTGCTTATTGGCGATCAGAAGCAGCTCCCTGCTGTCGTTCAGCAGAATAGGTCTCAGACTGTTGTGACCGAAGAGCGACTCCGTAAGATCGGTCTGTATGATTGCCGCGACTCTTTCTTTGAGCGTATGATACGTCTCTATGGCGACGATGAGAGCCTTGTCTACCGACTGACAAAGCATGGGCGTATGCATCCCGAGGTGGCAGATTTCTGCAACACCCATTTCTATGGTGGCACGCTTAAGCCGATACCTCTTTCCCATCAGATGGCAAGTCTTGATCTTCATCCCGAGCGACAAGAGACCGACGAACTGACAAATCTGCTGTCCACACGCCGCACCGCATATTTCGATTCCCATTCGGATGATTCGCAACTCCTGGCCGACCAGGATAAAGTGAATGCCCATGAGGCGGATATGATAGCGGATATGGCGATACGCATCCTCAAGATATATAGCCGTGCGGGCAAAGAGTTACGCGCAGATGGTACAATAGGTATCGTAGTCCCGTATCGCAACCAGATAACGGCAATCCGCTCGCGCTTGGTCTCGTCTGATAGTCTGCCCGAGGAATTCCGAGATATAGCCCGTAACTTGACTATAGATACAGTAGAGAGATTTCAAGGCAGTGAGCGTGAAGTTATCATTTACGGTCTCTCCGTAACTCGCGCCAGCCAACTTGAGTTCCTCAAGGATAGCCAGTTCTCCGATGTCGATGGCTCTACTATCGACCGTAAGTTGAATGTCGCCCTCACTCGTGCCCGCGAGCAACTCTTTGTTGTTGGCGATAAACAGATAATGAAGTCCGAGCCTCTTTTTGCCGAACTCATCCAGGCTATGAACAAGTAGTTGTGTGCAACCCTTACCGTTGAGAATAAACATAATCGTTAAACCTATGTCAGATTTAAAGTACATTACCGCATTGCGCCACGAGGGCAAACTTCAAGAGGCTCTTGCCGCAGCCAATAATTATATGAAAGAGAAGCCTGGTCCATGGGCCAACATGGGCATGTTCTGGGTGCAACGCGACCTAGCTTTGGCTCACATTGCCGAGGGTACAGTCCATGGTCTCGAAGCGGCCGAGAAGTGTTTGGCCCGAATGATGAAGCTTAAGCGCAATATGGAGGGTGATCTCGATGTTGCGGAGGCTGCCATTACTAAGGTCCGCAAATCGCTCGTCCCTGATTTTGGCGACCTTAAGAGTCTGCTTGAACTGTCGAAAGAGAACCCGAAGGAGGCGTATGAGAAGGCTGTGTCTATGGCTGGTCTCAAGGGCGAAAAATTAAATCCGACAATTCATGATGATTATGGCTGGATTATATATCGCTATCTAAAGGCGGCTGCCGACGAGCTTTCGTCAGTCGATGTTCGCAGAATCCTGAGTAACTATGTGTCGCTGAAAAATGTGCGTCCCTCAATGGTGCACTCCACGATTCTTGGCTTTGCCCTCTCGTACGCTAAGAGTCATGATGATTTCAATTTCCCTAAATTCTTGCTCTACGAAGGCGTCGCAAGGTTCAGGACGGAGGATTACGCAAGTGCTCACGTAGACGGAGAGTCTATCCCGTCCCTTTTTAGTCGCATCTGTTTTTATCTGTCGTCAACTGACAACGTTATTGTAGAGGATCTTGCGCAGGCGATTTGGCGTAAAACAGATTTTGTTGCCGATTGTTTTCGTAAGCAGTGGTTCTGGAAACTGTATGATTTGCAAGACAAGAAGCAAATGGACGAGTTCTGGAAGACTGTCGATGCCTACACGAGTAGATTTGGAATGTTCGATGGCTCAAAGTGGCATTCGGAAATTCTCAAACTTGTTATGAGGAACATCGATGACGCTCATATACATCATTTTACCGATATGGTGGCGATGTGTAAAGGGTTGGTCATATGTCCGGAAGATATGCAGAAAGAGAAAGGTAAGGATGGAACTGAATATCCTCCTTTTGTCATTCGATTGGCTAAGAAATTGTTTGAGATAGCAAAAGAGGATGATAAATGCCGCAACAATCCCCAATTGCTAAGGTCTTTGGCCTGTATCTATGAGTGCTTCGAGAAAGAGGATGAGAAAAGAAAAAATGAAAGAACACAAGCTCAAATTCGTTACAATGTCTGTTTGAACATTCAAGAAATTGGCGACGAGTGGACTGACCGTCAGCAAGCCATTGTAGCTCTCTGGCGCGGCGAGAAGGAGGAGGCGATAAAAAGGTATCGAGGTCTGCTGGAAAAGCTCGACCGCAAATATTATGTTTGGCAAGAGATGTCCGAATGTGTCGATGATGCTACTCTTCGAACAGGTCTCCTACTTTGTGCCCTTGAGTTCGAGAAGAATGAGGACCTCATCGGGCCTGTGCGTCTGAAATTGGCAGAGTCTCTTCTTGATTCTGGTTACCCCTCCGAAGCCCGAAAATACCTTGATGCGTACGAGGCTCATAAGAAGAAGCAGGGCAAGCAATGCAATGACCTCTGGCATGCCATCGACGCAAAAATTAAGGAAGGCTCAGTAACGGACAATGGAACTTTTGATGCCGAGCAGGTGGTCTTCAATGCTAAGGATTTTGCGTATGAAGAGTTCGGGTGGCGAGATTTTGCGCTTGTGCGGCACTATGAGTCTGAAGAAGGTAAACCCAAAGCTGCTTTCTCCGATGGTGTATATCATACATTGGTATCT
>CAVILU010000236.1:0-420 GCA_963643535.1 bacterium
GAGATTTGCCAACTTACCCTCATCTACCACATCGTTCGAGATGACAGGCCTACCTCGGAAGACACCGGGGACGTCGGTAGTAGTAACGTCAGGGATATATTGGCGCCCCTGATGGAACAATATTCTAAGGGAATCGAACATTTCGCTAAAAAGGTTTAGAGGTCATGGCCGCAATAGCTGAGGTCGAAACTCTTATTGCAGATAGGGAAGTCTGAGATACCATTACCACGGACAGCCATCGCAAGGCCCATCCAATTGTGGACAGAAGGATCAACGACCTTATACGTCACAAGATTGCCATTGGCATCGGTCTGAGCGAAATGGACACAGACGCCTCGCCACCCCTCGACAAGAGATAGGCAAGCCTTACCAGGTTGAAGTTTTTCAATATCAACCCTTTCGCGGGTTTCGGTCTGCGGA
>CAVILU010000236.1:430-3554 GCA_963643535.1 bacterium
TCTGCTTGACGACAGGCTCAAGGCACATATTGCCGTATAGCAAATAGGGGTGCGTAGAGCGCACATCACGGGCCAGGCCGGAAGCCTTAGCAGGCATACCCTCAAGACCGAGCCGCTGAGCAAGTTCGGTAGAAACTACACCCGTGCGCTCAATACGCGAAAGAACGGATGGGAGATCGAACATTTGGGCGGCCATCTCACGGAAATCAGGCTCGAAAGCCTTGGCCGTGGCGAGCCACTCATCAGCGAGTTTGCGGGTAAAGGGGAAATTGGAATAGCCAGGGCGGATGAGACTCTTTGCAAAACGGCTACCGCACCACTTTTGGAAATAGTTGATCATCGGAGTACGGAGACGTCCGAAGACAGCATTACCAAGCTGATAGGCAATATCAGTGCATATAGCTGAAAGGTCGCCCGTGTGGACAGCTATTCGCTCATGCTCAAGAGCAAGAGTGCGGTCAAAAGCAAGATTGGGATCGACCTGCGCACCCGCAAGAGCCTCATAAAGGAGCGAAAATGCCGTGGCATGGCCAACAACGGTATCGCCAGCAATATTCTCAGATAGGGTCGCACGCTGGAGTAGCTTACTCTTAGAGAGCATAACGCCCTCGACACCGCGATGCTGCCAACCGAGTTGAATTTCAAGATGATGGATCTTCTCGCCCTCGCAGATAAAACGGAAATGGCCAGGTTCTATGATTCCGGCATGAATAGGACCGACACCGACACGATGGAACTCCTCGCTCTCGATATTGAAGAAGGGATAATCGTAGATGTCGCCACCCGCCTTACGGTCATGGCTATAGCGCAGAGGCTTAAGCCAAGGATGACCAACGAACTCGATGCCGAGCGACTCATGGATCTCTCGTTCAAAGACATGCAGTTCCGGACGCTCCGCTGTCATAGACTGGAGGGGCTCGGAAATGCTCACTTTAGAAGCAAAGGCATCAATAGAATGTTCCTCATCGTTCGCTAGGAAGGCATAGAGAATAGCCTGTCCGTCAGGACACTCCTTTGCGAAATAGAGAAGGCAATGGCCGTTCGGCTTACCGAGGCGGGAAATGACATTCGAATAGAAAGACGAATAGTCAGTAACCTCAAGGGCCTCGGCATCGAAAGCTTTACAATTGGAAATCTGCATTGAGGGAGAAGATAATCAATGGTTACAAACCTTTGACTTGTCGACAGTGAAACCGTTGGACGCAGCGGGCATAAACTTACCCCTCTCCTCAAGGAAGGTGACGAGCTCATCGGCCGTCATACCCTCGGCAGAGCAAGTATAAAAACGCTCATCAGGGCCGAACTTAGCAACAATAGCCTCGACGAGTTCGCTGCGGGATGCGTAACTGTTGCCCTCCATCATCTGGAGGACCTCATGTCCGTGTGTCATACAGATTAAGGGAAAATCAGAATTGAATAAATAAAAAAAAATCGCTCAATAGAAACCTACTGAGCGATAAAACTTGGCGGTGAGGACGAGGCTCGAACTCGCGACCCCATGCGTGACAGGCATGTATTCTAACCAACTGAACTACCCCACCAAAGGAACTTGTCAGTAAACTTTCAATATGTCTTGCTTTCGTTCGCTTGAGTGTTGCTCTCTTGTTCCCGATTGCGAGTGCAAAGTTAGGGCAAATTCTTTTACCTGCAATAGCAGAGGCAAACTTTTTTCGTCAAAATCGTGAACTTTTTCTCACAAAACGCCATTATCTTTTAAAAATCAACAGTTTACACAAACAGACTTTTTTCTAAAAAAATGAGGTATTAGACGGGCCAATACAGGAGAACGCTTAGATGTGCGCAGTTTTTGATTTTCACACAGAACGAGAAGCCCAAAAGGTAAAAGGAATAATGCACCACAATAGAGAGAGAGGATGGAGGGGCAATAAGTAGTAGCGAGCAGTGCTTTTTTGCCATAAATAATGTGTTAAGCGTGGAAAATACCTATTTTCGCGGAAACAATGTACGACAGAGAATGGACAACCTCATATTCTTAGACAAGGAGCTGACGCTCTATCTGAATGGTCTCAACAACCCGACGCTGGATGCTTTTTTCTATGCAATCACGTCGAAGTGGCTATGGTTGCCACTCTATGCAGTCTTACTTTGGATGCTATTCCGCAGGCAAGGCGGGCGCGGTCTGATGACCGTCATTTTCATTGGACTCATTATTCTCATCGCCGACCAGTTGACAAGCGGAATTATGAAGCCGCTCTTTGAGAGGTTGCGCCCAAGTCATGACGGAGTGATGCAATATCTCGTCCACTTGGTCAATGGTTACCGTGGTGGAATGTATGGCTTCGCGTCTTCCCATGCGGCAAATACTTTCGCATTGGCCACGTTCCTTACGCTAGTCATCAGACGCGGCTCAATTGCAGTGGCACTTTACGCCTGGGCTTTGCTCAATAGCTACGGTCGGATATATCAGGGCGTGCACTTTGTAGGCGATGTCTTGGTTGGCGCTGTTATTGGCATTGTTGTAGCGCGACTTATGTATGAGGTGTATCTCCATATTGTGCTCCACTTCTTCGTCATTACACACCACAACAAGTGGACTCTCAAGAGTGGGCTTGCGCAGACAATGGGAACTTTGGAGCCCAACATTGCGACGTACACCTTCTGGATGACGATAATATTCACATGTTTGTTCATCTTCCTATTCAAAAGTTTCAATGGAATTACTTGTTGACCCAAACTTTGCGCCAGGCGTAACCCTTTGCGCCGAAGAGAGCTTGCATTGCGTCAAAGTGATGCGGCACAGGGAGGGTGACACCATTGTGGTAACGGACGGAGCGGGAACGAGATACGACTGCAGGCTCGCAAAAGCAGACGCCCGCGGATGTGAATTGGAAGTCCTCAGCACAACTGAAATTCCGCCACGGAATTACGAATTGCGCATGGCAGTAGCTCCCACCAAAAACATCGACAGATTTGAGTGGTTCGTGGAGAAAGCAGTAGAGATTGGCGTAAGCAGGATAACACCCATAGAGACGGAGCACTCGGAGCGCACGCGAGTCAGGGTGGACAGGCTACAGCGCATTGTGCTTGCAGCAGCAAAGCAATCTCTCAAGTACTACCTGCCCCAAATAGATGAGTTGACAACGATAGACGAGCTCTTCAAGAC
>CAVILU010000237.1:0-3544 GCA_963643535.1 bacterium
GAACGGACCGCAAAGTCATTGGCCTTGCCATTGAACTGGACGACCTCGGGAAGGGGATGACAGGATGGAAAGAGGTTAACAGTTAGCAGTTTCCGTGGCTTTGCTGGCAGAACTTGCCGGTATGTCAATCTTGCTGGTCACAATATGTCTTTTGCTTGCAAGATTCACTTAGTGTCGTAATCCGCCAGTCCGCATTTATTATTTGATAGCAGCTGCATAATTTCTGTGCTGACCTTCCTAAAAACATAAGTGCCCCGTCAGTCTGATTGTCAGACTGACGGGGCGCAAGGGTTATGGGGTGTTGTGAGGTGACGATCTCTTATTCGTCGAGGTCCTCATCATCCTCATCTTGTGCAATGTCTTCGGGAAGATCTCCCGTTGCAGGCCTTCCTACCCTGAATTTCAAGACTTTCTTGATTACGTATTGGATCCACCACAGTGTAAGGTGTTGGTCCTCAAAATAAGTTTCGCTCATCTTCTCGTCCAAGATGAAGTCGCTGCCGTGGGCAAGGACAAGGCCTTTGGGTGAGGTCGGATCTATCAATTCCCCATATGCGTTAAGTTTACCGTCGGGTATTACGTGCCAATATTGGGGATCGTGAAGCTCAAGGAGCATGACATCGGCATATGCGTCACGCCTGTTCCTAAGAACCATATACTTGTATGGCTTCAGAACGAATGGGAATACATCGTTGTTGCGCGAGTAGACTCCATGGTCATGCTTACGGTCAAAGGTGACTTCGGGGTTGAGTTTGTATTTCCCCTTGGCATCCATCTCCAAGTAGCGATTTGCTGTCGTTTCTTTTACAAGTCGGGTTTCGACGATGTCGTCTTCTACTGTGTAGCAGTTTCCTTCTTCTCCAAAGTGAGGTGCCAGGTCCCCCTTGATAGTCATGATGATGACATCATTGGGATCTATGCTCTCCAACATGTTCGAGTAGTTGGGCGGTGCGACGGTCTTCTTTTTTGACTGGTCAAATGAGTACATCACAGGGTCGATGTTCTGCTGCGACATGAAGACGGGCCAATAGAAAGGTGCGTCGTTCCAACCGATGTTTTTTTCGGTATACGGATCGAGTTCTTTTTTGCCATTCTGACGCAGGAACATGATGACAGGGACGTCAATAGCTTTCTTTCGTGAAGGTGTTGTGTCTGTGCGGCCGTCATCAGGAGCGTCAATGAAACATCCGTTAGCCCTCAAACGACTCATGCTACGATTCTTACGATGCAAAGCATAGAGTTTCCCGTTCGACTTGCTTGTGCAGTATTCAATTGCGCACAGCATCTCTTGCAGGTCGTTTTTTCTGTCGAGGTTACCCTGCTTTTCGTCATAGACAAAAGTGCTGCTAATCTTATTGATTATGTTCTTGACCGTCTCCTTGTCAATCTCGAAGAACCCGTCCTCGTCTTTCTCGTTGTAGTGAGGAGAGTTTTCGATGAGTGCGTCAATATCGGCTACAGTCTTCTTTATCTGAGTGTTGCTCTTAGTCCAAAAACCAGCAGGAACGGTACGTTTTTGGCCTTTTAAGGTCAAAGCGTTCGAAGCTCTGATTTTTTGAGCGGCGCAAGGCTTAATATCATTGTCGTAGCCTACAAACACAGCGTTCTCATCGTTTGAGTCGTGCCCTTTGATGAACCATTCGCGAAGTTGGTCGTCCAATGCGTTCATCTGCTTAAGAGCATCGTAGATGCGTTCCGTAGTGTGGAAACGCGTGACTGCCATGTCCTCTTTGCTGCGAGAACCATACATACGTGCGTGCTGCAGTACGGTGTCCTGCTGGAATTTCTTGGGGTCGCGGCCGTAGAAGAAGCACAACATGTTCTTGATGGTTATGCCGCGGTCGAGAATGTTGCCGCCGATGAAGATATTGGCGGTTGAGTCCAGCTTGAGCTCTCCCGTCTCGCTGTTCAGTAAAGCGGAGACTGTCTCGTCCGAATTGACTTTCTGTACGCAGTATTTGTCGCCCGTCAGCAGTTTTCGCATCTCTTCTATTACTTCCTCTTTGGATGGAATTTCTGCAGTCAGGAGTCCCTCCGCACGGCCTTTCTTGTTAGATTCTGCGAAGTCGTCATAGTTGATGTCTATGGCGCACCAAACACGTCGATCCGTCTTGTCGTTGTCAACAATTGATTTCTTGATGGCGTCGATAAGTCGGTTTACAACCTTGTCTTGCCATATGTGGTTCTTCTTGTCAATCTCGACGTGGATAAGAGCACTCGATCTGTAGTCTTTGTCTTCTGCTTCCGTTTGAATCCTGCGAATAGCCGTCGCCATGAAATAGGCAATCAGAGAATAGGTGAGGCCATATATATTGCCAGATGACACTGTGCTTGTCAGGTAACGTTTGTCCTCATGCCCCAATACGTCAACGCACTTCTGGTCAACTTTATGATACAGATGGCTGTACATCGACTCTGGGTTTTGGGAGTCTTCGAAATACTCCTTACCACCCACATAGGCCGCATGGGTAGGTACAATCTCTGTAAAACGGGGCCTGAATGGCTTGGCGGTTTTGCCGTTGAGGTTCAACATGCCGCCAGGCTGCAGGTATAGGCAATATGGTGTGGCCGTAACTTGCAAGTAACGGCAGTATTCCGGAATCTCGCGGAAGTCGTCTATCTGCTGGCTGATCTTGGCCATCTCAAGTTCCGCTTCTTGCTCCACGGGTGCGCCGTTCTCGTCAGTTTTAGGGCTCAGTTTAACCGCCTTATAGTTTCGGCTTGCGAAGTCGGCCTCGTCGTCGACAATAAGCACCTTCTTCTTCTTGAGGAAAGGGAACTTCTTATCGAACATATCAATCAGGTGATTGAGGTTCGTAGCCTGTTTTTTGCAGACTATGACGGTTTTACTCTCGTCTACATTTTCCTTCTTTATGTTCTTCCATACATTCATTATGTCATGAATGTATATCGTCGACTTTTTCCGGCTCAGCTTGTCACTCGGCTTGAAGTGGGCGTAGTCTTTCTCCATGCGCTTCAAAGTCTGCTCAGTAAGCGGCTTTGTGCCCTTGGTGAGGACAATGGCGATGTCTATCCCCTTGTCAAATGCGAGGCCAATGATGTCCTCGAACGTGTCTGTCTTGCCGCACTGAATCTTGCCGAGGAGCAGACCCGGCTCTTTGGCTTTTTCGCCTTCTTCCAGTAGTTTGCTTACTGTTCCTTCGATTACGTCTTTCTTCTCCTGTGGCATTACCCCATAGGGGTAATTTGCGACTAAAGTGCTGTAGATTGGGGTGTCTGAGTTTATTGCTCCCTCTTTGGCTTGCTTTTCCGCAAGGAACTTGTCTCGTTGGGCGAGCAGCTCCTTTGGCACTTTGTGATTGCAAAGTTCAAGAGCTCTAATCGCTGTTTCACAATTTTCTAAAGTCTCGAATGAACTGGTGTCCATATTTGGAGGATGTAAGGATTATATAAATCATCTTCTCATTTGTCGGTGCACGTGGTGTGGTGAACTGAAATGCCAAATGAGTTTCTGTTTTTCAACTCTCTTCCGCAAATATAGCAGAAAGTCAATTTTTAACAAAAAAAAACAATCCTTTCTAAA
>CAVILU010000238.1:0-3528 GCA_963643535.1 bacterium
CTCTGCTTATGATTTTTTGTAAATTTGCATCGTACGCACTTGGCATATTGCGTCGAGTGACACAGTTATTAACGTCAAAGTGAAATCAACAAACTGAAAAAAATTAAAGTATAATGAAGAAGGTTATCGAGATTGTTCTCCTTGCTGTGATTGTATGCTTGGGTTACTTCGTGTACAACAGCATCAACGAGCCTATCGAGTATGAGGCACAGTACAACAAGCGTACTCAGGCCGTCGTCAAGAGACTCAAGCTGATTCGTGATGCGCAGGTCGCCTATAAGTCTATCAATGGCAAGTACACAGGAAGTTTTGACACCCTTATCGACTTCGTCAAGAATGGTCAGCTCAAGATGCTCCGCATGGAGGGTAGCCTCAACGACAGCCTCCTCGCTGCCGGTATGACCGAGAAAGAGGCAATCAAGCAGGGCATCATCAAGCGTGATACTGTTTACCTCGCAGTCAAGGATTCCGTCTGCAAGAACTTCGACCCGGATTCTCTCCGTCGCGTTCCTTTCGTAGATGCCGAGTTTGAGATGGGCGCTACCATCCTCACCACCAACTCCAACCTTCAGATTCCCGTATTCGAGGCCAAGGTTCCCAATAAGGTTTACCTCAAGGGTCTCGACGAGCAGGAGCGCATCAACAAGGACAACCTTGCCAAGAAGCTCGATCGCTACCCTGGCATCAAGGTAGGTTCTCTTGAGGAGGCCAACAACAACGCTGGTAACTGGGAGTAAAAATCGCCGTACGAATATGATGGACGAGTCGACAGTGACGTCGCCCCGATTCGACTGGCGAATGTCAGAATCGTACTATATGTCCATCCAGCTAAGTCTGGGTGGACTTTCTTTTTGCATACTTGACCCCGTAACAAATGTGTTCCACTCTATAACGGATGTCAAGTTTGACAAAGAGGACCCAAATTTCGCCCAACAGGAGCAATATATATTGAGCTGTAAGGATATGTGCCGCCGATATCGAAAAATATTGGTCAGCATAGATAGTCCGGCCTTCACAATGATGCCAATCTCGCTCTACGATGAGCAAAGGATAAAAAGCGTGATGGCGCTGACTGGCATTAACGTGGATCCTGACGACAAAATCCTTCGTAACAATATAGAATTGGCAAACTCCACGACAGTGTTTGCCGTGCCGAACTTCCTATATTTCTTCCTAAAAAATCAGTTTGCCGGAGCTGAAATATTCCATTCCACGACTCCTATCGCCTCCTCGTTGCTTCTAAAGAGACAAGGAGGCTCACAAGGCCCGCAAATAAACGTGGACTTCGGGAGCGGCTGTATGACAGTCATCGTCGTGGACAACAACGAATTGAAGCTGTGCAACAGGTTTTACTGCAAGGAATCTTTGGACTATGTGTATATGCTTCTGTACATATCGGAACAGCTATCAATAGACGTGAAAGCTTCGCTGATTACTGTTCAAGGTCAGATATCGCCAGCAGACGAGCGCATAAGTCAACTGCACAGATTTGTGCCTAACGTAAGGATGGCAACAGCTCCAAGATATTTTAGTTACGCATTTGCCGTACCCGAGCAGGCGCACAGATACAACTCATTATTCCTTATGCCATTATGCGTGTAGTAAGTGGAACGTTGCGCGGTCGGAGATTTAATCCGCCCGAGAGTTTTGATGCAAGGCCGACAACAGACTTTGCAAAGGAGAACATATTCAATGTGCTGACAAACATCGTAGACTTCGAGGATCTCAAGGTGCTTGACCTCTTCGGAGGATCCGGCTCGATAAGCTACGAGTTTGTCTCGCGAGGATGTGAGGATGTGACATGCGTGGAGAAGTGTGCGGTACATCAGCGTTTTATCATACGCACAGCTAAGGAATTCGGCATAAGCGACAAAATAAAGGTCGTACATGGAGATGCCCTTAAGTTTGCCGCAACAGTCAGTGGGACTTTTGATATCGTATTTGCCGATCCTCCATACGACATGCCTGAAGTTGACAACTTGCCCGACGTTATAATGGGAAGAGACATGCTTACGCCTGATGGATTTTTTATCCTCGAACATTCAGGCGCGGGAAGATTTAATTCTCACTCCAAGTTCTGGCAGACAAGAGCATACGGGAAAGTTAATTTCACTTTCTTTAAAAAGAAAGAGGCTTAGAGCTATAAGCACTATTGACAAATCTAAGGTCACTTCTACTTGACAATATATACTCAAGCATTGAAAGATGAAAAAGATTTACTCGATAAACTGTGGAGGACAGCTATTGAGCACCGAGAAGCCTTTGGTGATGGGCATATTGAATGTCACGCCAGATTCGTTTTTCGATGGAGGCAAATACTTCAACTCAACAGACTGCATTAAGGCCAGGGCGGAACAAATTATATCCGAAGGTGCCGACATTATCGATATCGGTGCATACTCCACACGCCCTGGTGCCGCCGACGTCAGCGCAGATGAGGAATGGAGGCGACTTGCCTTGGCTCTTAATACTGTAAAGAAAGATTTCCCCGATGCCATAATATCCGTAGACACATTTAGGGGCGACGTGGCGCGCAAGTGTGTAAATGAAGGTGGTGCGCATATAATAAACGACATCTCGGCATACACAATGGACCCCGAGATGCTTGAGGCCATCGTGGAGCTTAATGTGCCATATATATTGATGCACATAAAGGGAGTTCCGCAGACAATGCAGGACAATCCACAATACTCCACTCGTGCGACTCAAGAAGTTATTACTTTTTTAAGTCAAAAGCTTGGTGAGCTAAGCAGCCGTGGAGTGTCTGACGTGATAATAGACCCGGGCTTCGGATTTGGAAAAACGGTAGCAGACAACTACGAGATTATGGCGGACTTGAAACAATTCGCTATATTTGAGCGTCCGATACTTGTGGGCATATCAAGGAAATCTATGATATACAAAGTATTGGGAGGCGGGCCCGCTGATAGTTTGAACGGAACAACCATTCTTAATGCAGTCGCCTTATTGGGCGGAGCAGACATTTTGCGTGTTCACGACGTAAAAGAATGCGTCGAGACAGTGAAGATCGTCGAGATGTTACGGCAAAATAGCTAAGTAAAGACAGACGAGATGTTATTCTCCTTTTTGGATGTACGACTTGTTGACATAGTCGATATAGTGCTGAGTGCCTATTTGATGTTTGCTATATACAAACTGATAAAGGGTACTCTTGCCGCTAATATCGTAATCAGCATATTAGCATTTCTTGTGTTTTGGGTTGTTGTCAGAGCCCTAAATATGAGTATGTTGTCGGCAGTAATGGGCAGCTTTGTCAATATTGGACTATTGGCTCTCATTGTTATATTCCAACAAGAGATAAGAACATTCCTCGTGATGTTGAGCACACGACATACATTTTTTCGCCGAATAGGACTTGACAAGGTAATGGAGGGCGAGTCGCAGGATCCAGACTCTGCTTTTATAACCTCGATTGCCAATGCCTGCGAGAATATGTCAAGGTCTAAAACTGGTGCTCTTATTGTTGTAAGTCGCAAAGCCGGCTTGAAGGATTACATAAGCACAGGC
>CAVILU010000239.1:0-1396 GCA_963643535.1 bacterium
TGGCTGGCCTTCGCCAGTCACCCTTTTACTTTTTCAAATATGAAATTTCTTAAGAATCTGTTCTTGATTTTAGCCGTCTCGGCATCTTTCGCCTCTTGTAGCGATGATGCCTCTGACTCGGCAACTCTTTATGCCTCAACAACCGAAATTTCAAATGAAGGTGGGGATGTCTCTATATCTATAAATACCAATGGCTCTTGGACTATCACCTCTTCATCTTCTTGGCTTACGCTTTCTGCTGAGTATGGTACCGATGAAAATGCGGTTGTAACAGCTTCAATCAAGGCTAACAAATCAACAAACTTACGCTCTGCTACTGTTACCCTCAAGAGCGGTAGTGCTACAGATGCACTGACTTTTACTCAAGCCGCTGCAGACCCTACTCAAAACAACAACGGTAATGCGGATTCCAATAAAGCCGAGGCCGGTCGCCTCGAAATGCCAGCCCTCAATCACGACAACTATTTCGTTGCTCACTATCTCTCTACAAATGAGATAAACTACTCCATCGAGTGGAACAACTCAATGAAGCACGCTCAATGGGCAGCATTTGTCTTTCATAAGAATAATTGTGGCAAGAATGTCCAGCGTAGTGATAATTTCATTGTAGATCCAGACCTCCCTGTCGCAATGCAAATCGACAATTCATATCATACGAACGATGGTTTTGACCGCGGACACCTTTGTGCTTCTTACGATCGCAATCAGACAGTAGAGTCCAACGCCCAAACCTTCTATTTCAGCAATATGAGCCCCCAACTCCACGAATTCAATTCCGGCATTTGGCAGGCACTTGAAAGCGAAGTCCAATCTTGGGGCGCATTAACGACCACAGGCAAATACGATACTGTCTACGTTGCCAAAGGCGGCACGCTCAACAACCTCCTTAAAAATTTCACTGGCACCATCAAAGGTCAGGATAATGTAATACCCACTACGGATGCCGACGGCTACACGGTCAAAGGTCTCCCTTGCCCCGCCTACTATTTTATGGCTGTCCTCGCTCGCAAAGGTGATACTTTCAACGCCATAGGCTTCATCCTCCCTCATTCTCAGACCATCACACCGATTGCCGGTGGCGACAATTTCACTGTGGCAGACATTAAACCATACGCCGTCTCAATCGACAACCTTGAGGAGCAAACGGGTCTAGATTTCTTCTGCAACCTCGATGATAGCATAGAGGCTACTGTTGAGGCCAATCTCAATCTTGACTCTTGGAATTGGTAGATATATGCGATAATCTATCAAGACTTCGGAAAAAACAAATATAAAAATCCCCGCCAATATTCGCTCAAAACGAAATTGGCGGGGATTATATTATACTTAGTCAGACGAAAAACCGCCCAAGTGTCTTATCCTTGCTCAAGGAATCTCTTGATGTTCGTCTCAATCT
>CAVILU010000239.1:1406-3522 GCA_963643535.1 bacterium
CCAGTAATGTGCTCATAGAGCTCAATGTAGCGATCGGAAATCTCCTTGACTTTCTCATCAGTCATCTCGGGAACTGTCTGACCCTTCTGACCCATGAAGTTGTTGGCAATGAGCCACTCACGCACAAACTCCTTGCTGAGCTGACGCTGTGCCTCGCCCTTAGCGAAACGCTCCTCGTAGCCCTCTGCGTAGAAGTAACGCGATGAGTCGGGGGTGTGGATCTCGTCAATGAGGATGACCTTACCATCCTTCTTGCCAAACTCATACTTGGTGTCGACAAGGATGAGGCCATGTTTCGCTGCAATCTCAGTACCGCGGGCAAAAAGCTTACGTGTGTAATCCTCAATCTGCTCCCAGTCCTCCTTTGCTACAATTCCTTTGGCAATAATCTCCTCACGGCTGATGTTCATGTCGTGTCCCTCGTCGGCCTTAGTCGTCGGCGTAATGATGGGCTCGGGGAACTTCTCGTTCTCCTTCATACCCTCAGGAAGCTTCACACCGCAGAGCTCGCGGCAACCTGCCTTATACTCGCGCCATGCAGAACCCGTAAGGTAACCGCGGATGATGACCTCAACCTTGAGGGGCTCACACTTGACGCCCACTGTTACCATGGGGTCGGGGGTTGCAACCTTCCAGTTAGGAACGATGTCCGTGGTCGCGTCGAGGAACTTGGCTGCAATCTGGTTCAGGACCTGACCCTTGTAGGGTATACCCTTCGGCAGGATTACGTCGAAGGCCGAGATGCGGTCCGTCACTACCATTGCCAGCAACCTGTCGTTGATGTCATACACGTCGCGTACCTTGCCGTGGAAGACGCTCTTCTGACCAGGAAGCTTGAACTCTGTCGTCGTTATAGCTGTACTCATTTTGTTGTTAGGTTATTATTTTAACCAGTTAACTATATTGTTGTGCCGAATGTCTCTTCGCTCAGTCCTTGCCATGTTTTTGGCTATTCTCGAACGCTGAGACTATTTTTTGTACAAGTTTGTGCCTCACTATGTCGCCTTGGTCGAACCTTACGACTCCTACTCCGTCTACATCCGCCAATATGTCACAAGCCCTCAGAAGCCCATTCTTTTGTCCGTCAGGTAAATCAACCTGAGACGGATCGCCAGTTATGATGAATTTAGATCCCGAACCCATTCGAGTGAGGAACATCTTAATCTGGGGTAGGGTAGTGTTCTGTGCCTCGTCCAATATCACGAATGCATGCGACAGAGTTCGTCCGCGCATGAAGGCAAGAGGCGCAATCTCTATAATGCCCGTCTCTATCATCTCCTTCAATTTTGCGCCAGGAATCATATCCTCCAATGCATCATAGAGTGGCTGAAGATAAGGGTCAATCTTTTCTTTCATGTCGCCAGGCAGAAATCCAAGTTTCTCACCTGCTTCAACGGCCGGACGACTAAGTATTATTTTGCGAACTTGTTTTGCCTTAAGTGCTTGCACCGCCAAAGCGATAGCCAAATAAGTTTTTCCGCTACCCGCCGGACCTACCGCAAATACCATGTCACAATGCCTCGCCTCTTCAATCATTTTTTGCTGATTGACTCCACGAGGCTTGACAGGCTTTCCGTCCACAGTGTGAACTATGACCAGTGAATCCGTTGAGCGAACCACGACACGCTCTCCATCAATAGCCGCCTTTATAATCTCCTCAGGTAATACGTTATGCTCTCGGTAATAGGCAAGTAAATTGGCTATCTTCTCATCAAACTCGGCCACAGACTCCGCATCGCCAGTCACCTTCAGCCACGAGCCGCGGACAACGACGTTAATGTGCGGAAATCCCCGCCTTATCATATCAAGCTTGGCGTTTGCCACCCCGCAAAACTCGGCAAGGTCAACCCCGTCAAGCAATATCAATTTTTCTATCTCTTTCCCGCTCAAGATTTTTGTCTCTTTGCTTTATAAAACTCAACGCAAAACTAATAAAAGAGATGCCAATTGACAATTTAAAAGGTACTTTTGTACTGACAAACATCCCCCTTTGTTATTATTGCGCATCGATAAGTGTATATTCCTATCCGACAGACTTCATAAAAAGCAAGATAAACTATGCAGGACAATAAATTCCCAACACCCCAAATCCCTCTCTCCGACAAGCAATCCGATT
>CAVILU010000240.1:0-3510 GCA_963643535.1 bacterium
AGCTTATTAAGGGGCTGAACGGATGATATTTTGAAATTTCCCCACCTAAAACACTACATTCCAACCTTTTCCAAGTTTCTAGACCATCCCATAAACCCCAATAATCGACACAAACACCATCACCTAGAGCCCCAAAGGGGCGTTGTAAGTCAGCCCGCCGGCGCAAGCCCCGGGCATCCCCACCGCAAACTCCAGCCCCACAGGAAATCCCCAACCCCTTATCCCACCCCCAAAAATTGGAATTTCCAAAGATTTTCCAACTTTCCAATGGAAATTCCAAAATTCCAATGGAATTCCATTGGAAAAGCCCCCACTCATAGCTCACCCCCATAGGAAACCTTGGAAAAGCAAAACAAAATGGCGCCCCGCCGCAGGAGAATAACCTCCGCGGCGGGGCGCCACATATTACACACAAGAATGAAAGCAAATTAGTTACGGAAGACGAGGCTGTCGCCGTCCACGTCCACCGTCATCGGACGTTCCTTGTCCACGTCTCCTGCCAAGATGCGCTTCGAGAGGTCGTTGAGGACGTAAGCCTGGAGGGCTCGCTTTACGGGACGTGCGCCAAACATCGGGTCGAAACCAATGTGGGCGAGCCAGTCAATGGCGGCCGGCGTCATGTTGATCGTCACGCCATTCTGTGCGAGAATCTTCTGTACGGCCGTGAACTGCAAACCCACAATCTCGCGGATCCTGTCCTGGCTGAGCGGAGTGAAGGTCACAATCTCATCAATACGGTTCAGCAGCTCGGGACGGATGGTCTGACGGAGCAGGGTCATAACCTCGCGCTTGCTGTTCTCGATAAGCTCGGGCGTTATGGTGTTGCCGCTCTTCTCAAACTCCTCTTGGATGAGGTTAGATCCGAGGTTCGAGGTCATGATGATGATGGTGTTCTTGAAGTCCACCGTGCGGCCCTTGTTGTCGGTCAGACGGCCGTCGTCAAGCACCTGCAGCAGGATGTTGAACACGTCGGGGTGCGCCTTCTCAATCTCGTCGAGCAGGACGACCGAGTATGGTTTACGCCTTACGGCTTCGGTGAGCTGACCGCCCTCGTCGTAACCTACGTATCCTGGAGGCGCGCCAATGAGTCGCGACACGCTGTGCTTCTCCTGATACTCACTCATGTCGATACGCGTCATCTGCTGCTCGTCGTCGAAGAGGAATTCGGCGAGTGCCTTGGCGAGCTCGGTCTTGCCTACACCGGTGGTGCCAATGAAGATAAATGAGCCGATAGGGCGACGGGCGTCTTGCAATCCGGCACGTGAACGACGTACGGCATCGGATACTGCGCGTATGGCCTCGTCCTGACCCACGACGCGCTTATGTAGCTCGTCCTCAAGATGGAGCAGCTTAGAACGCTCGCTCTCAAGCATCTTGGTTACGGGGATGCCTGTCCAGCGCGATACGACTTCGGCAATGTCGTCCGAGTCGACCTCCTCTTTTATTAGTGCGCCACCCGCCTGCATGTGGGCGAGTTTGTCATTGAGCTCCTCGATGCGTTTCTCGGCGGCTGACATCTTGCCATATCGGAGTTCCGCTACTCGGCCGTAGTCGCCTTCGCGCTCGGCGCGGTTGGCCTCGAACTTGATGTTCTCAATCTCGGCTTTCTGCTGCTGAATCTCCTCTATTACGTCTTTTTGTGCCTTCCACTGGGCGCGGTGCTCGGTGCACTGCTGCTTCATCTCGGCAATGTCCTTGTCGAGTTCGGCAATCTTGTCTGTGTCGCCCTCGCGGAGGATTGCCGCGCGCTCAATCTCAAGCTGCTTGAGTTTGCGTTCGAGGTTGTCTATCTCCTCGGGCACGGAGTTCATCTCCATCCTCAGGTGCGCGGCCGCCTCGTCTACGAGGTCTATGGCCTTGTCCGGCAGGAATCGCTGACTGATGTAGCGTCGGCTGAGGGTGACGGCCGAGATTATAGCCTCGTCCTTAATCCTTACCTTGTGGTGGCTCTCATATTTCTCCTTGATGCCGCGGAGGATTGATATGGCGTCCTCTTCGCTCGGCTCGTCCACCATTACGGTCTGGAACCTGCGCTCGAGTGCCTTGTCTTTCTCGAAATATTTCTGATACTCGTCGAGCGTTGTTGCGCCTATCGCCCTCAGTTCGCCACGTGCGAGGGCCGGCTTAAGGATGTTGGCGGCGTCCATTGCGCCATTGTTTTGGCCGGCGCCCACGAGGGTGTGTATCTCGTCTATGAAGAGGATTATGCGACCATTGGCGGCTACAACCTCTTTGACCACGCTCTTGAGCCTCTCTTCAAACTCGCCTTGATACTTGGCTCCCGCAATGAGTGCGCCCATGTCGAGCGAGAATATCTCTTTGTCTTTCAGGTTCTCAGGCACGTCGCCCGAGATAATCCTGTGCGCCAATCCCTCGGCAATGGCTGTCTTGCCTACGCCTGGTTCACCAATGAGGATAGGGTTGTTCTTTGTGCGGCGGCTGAGGATCTGGAGCACTCGGCGTATCTCCTCGTCGCGGCCGATGACTGGGTCGAGTTTGCCCGTGCGGGCTCGGTCGTTGAGGTTGATGGCGTATTTGCTCAGCGCGTTGTAGTTGTTGTCGGCATTCTGGTCGTTCACTTTGCTGCCCTTGCGAAGCTCGCGGATGGCGGCTCGGAAGTCTTTCTCGGTGGCTCCAGCGTCTTTGAGAATTTGGGCGGCCGTGCCCTTGCCGAGCAGTGTGGCGAGTAGCAGGAACTCGACGGAGACGAACTGGTCGCCTTCGGCCTTGCTGAGCTCTTGCGCCTTAAGCAGAAGCGTGTTGGAGTCGCCACTGAAGTATGCCTGCCCGTCGCCTCCGCTTACTCGTGGCAGGGAGTTTATGGCGGTATCTACTGCCGATGATATGTTGGTAGATACTCCGCATTTGTTGAATACGAAGTTGGTCACGTCGGGCGCGGTGTCCATTATGGCCCGCAAGATATGCAGTGGTTCCAACGCCTGCTGACCGTGCGAGGAGGCTGTCTGCGCCGCCTTGTTTATTGTCTCTTGGCTTTTGACCGTGAAGTTGTTGAAATCCATAATTCGTTATTTTTTTGTTTTCTGACCGTCTATATCGCAAAGGGAGTGCCAAGGTTTGGCAAATATGCTCGCTCTCTGATGGCTCTCGCATTTGCGACTTGTGCTACTCGGTTGTGTTTTAATGTGATAGCGATTTGCAGGCGGTTTTATTTGCTTGTGAACGGGTGTTTTATAGTGTGTGACTTTTTGTCGGGTTGGGCTTGGCGACTATCGATTTTTTTGCCAAAATGGCAGAACTGGACGTGATGTTTGATTTCCCCTAGTCTTAATACAAGAGATAATACAAGAAAAAGCGCCGAGGCTCAGTATATGAACCTCGGCGCTAAGCCGTTATTTATCAGAAGGAATAAGCTTCCTTAAGCGAAGAGACCAACAAGTATGGTCTTCTCGAACCAGTACCAAATCACGCCAGCAGCGTAACCCGAGAGGGCGAGAAGCGTGAAGTTCTTGAGATACCAAATGAAGTTGATCTTCTCGAGACCCATGACGA